>NZ_JBHFAB010000026.1:0-111101 GCF_042510955.1 Streptacidiphilus cavernicola | reverse complement strand
CCACGTGTTACTCACCCGTTCGCCACTGATCCACCCCGAAGGGCTTCACCGTTCGACTTGCATGTGTTAAGCACGCCGCCAGCGTTCGTCCTGAGCCAGGATCAAACTCTCCGTGAATGTCAAAGTGACACACAAAGAGCGGCACAGCAACCACCGGAATAGGTGATCCCGTGCACTGCGTCCTCGCTATGTAAAACAGTTACTGCCAAATGAAACATTTGGCGTTGACTTTTGGCACGCTGTTGAGTTCTCAAGGAACGGACACTTCCTTCAGGACCCTCACCGGGACCCTCCGGGCGCTTCGTTCTTCGTTCTGTTTCAAACCTTAGCGGATTCCAGCTCCACAAGCCAAATCCGCCGATTTCCCGATAAACGGCATGACAAAACAACTCCACGCTGTCTGATCAGGGATTTTGTTGCACCCACACGCTCACGGGGCAACTCGAAGGACACTACGCGCTCGCTCGGCCCAGGTCAAACCGGCGCGTCGTGGGACACCGCCACCCGCAGTCGGCGGAATTCCTCCGCGATGCCGTCCAGGGTGTAGTGCGCGTTCAGACCGCTGGGGTTGGGCAGGACCCACACCTCCGTGTCGCCGATGCCGTCGGCCTGCGGGCCCACGGTCGTACGGGGTCGTCCGAAGGCGGTGCGGTAGGCGCCGATCCCGAGTACGGCCAGAGCCCGGGGGCGCAGTCGCTCCACCCGTTCCACCAGGGCCTCGCCGCCCGCGCGGTACTCCTCCGCGGTCAGTTCGTCGGCCTTGGCGGTGGTCCTGGCCACGACGTTGGTGATGCCCAGGCCCAGTGCGACCAGCTGTTCCTGCTCCTCGGGATCGAACTGCCGTGGGGTGAAACCGGATCGATGCAGGGCCGGCCAGAACCGGTTGCCGGGGCGGGCGAAGTGCCGGCCGGTGGCACCGGACCAGAGTCCGGGGTTGATGCCGCAGAACAGCACCCGCAGTCCCGGTCCGGCCACATCGGGAATCGTCGCGGTCTTCGCCGCCTCCAGCTGCGCCGCGGTGGGCGCTGTGCTTTTCCGCATCGGGCCAGTCTTCACGGTCGGGGCCGTCATCACCCAATCCGCACCCATCCGCGGCCGATCCGCTCCCGGTCCCTTCCCCGGAAAAGGGTCCGGCCCGTCGGCGACGTGAGCGTCGCCGACGGGCCGGACCGCAAACCCCGGAGTACCTCAGGAAACCCGGAGTACCTCAGGCGTTGGTCGGGAAGCCCAGGTTGAGGCCGCCGTGGCTGGGGTCGAGCCAGCGTGAGGTGACGGCCTTGCCGCGGGTGAAGAAGTGGACGCCGTCCTCGCCGTAGGCGTGGCTGTCACCGAAGAGGGACGCCTTCCAGCCGCCGAAGGAGTAGTAGGCGACCGGGACCGGGATCGGCACGTTGATGCCGACCATGCCGACCTCAACCTCGTTCTGGAAGCGGCGGGCCGCTCCGCCGTCGTTGGTGAAGATGGCAGTGCCGTTGCCGTACGGGTTGCTGTTGATCAGCTCCAGCCCCTCCTCGTAGGAGGAGACCCGGACGACCGACAGGACCGGGCCGAAGATCTCGTCGTTGTAGACCGACATGCCGGGCTTGACGTGGTCGAAGAGGGTGGGGCCGAGCCAGAAGCCGTCCGCGGTCCCGCTGCCGTTGGCGTCGGCCTCCGTGATCGGGTGCTTGCGGCCGTCCACGACCAGCTCGGCGCCGTCGGCGAGGCCGGAGTCGAGGTAGGAGGTGACCTTGTCCCGGTGCACGCCGGTGACCAGCGGGCCCATGTCGGAGTCGCCGTTGCAGCCGGGGCCGACCTTGAGGGTGGCCATCCGCTGCTTGATCTTGTCGACCAGCTCGTCGGCGATCGGCTCGACCGCGACCAGGACCGAGATCGCCATGCAGCGCTCCCCCGCCGCGCCGAAGCCGGCGTTGATCGCGGAGTCGGCAGCCAGGTCGAGGTCCGAGTCCGGCAGGACCAGCATGTGGTTCTTGGCGCCGCCGAGGGCCTGGACCCGCTTGCCGTACCGGGTGCCGGTCTCGTAGACGTAGCGGGCGATCGGGGTGGAGCCGACGAAGGAGACCGACTTGATGTCCGGGTGCTCCAGCAGGCGGTCGACCGAGACCTTGTCGCCGTGGACGACGTTGAAGACGCCGTCGGGCAGCCCGGCCTCCTTCCACAGCTCGGCGATGAAGAGGGCGGCCGAGGGGTTCTTCTCGGACGGCTTGAGGACCACGGTGTTGCCGGCCGCGACGGCGATCGGGAAGAACCACATCGGGACCATCGCCGGGAAGTTGAACGGCGAGATGATCGCGACCGGGCCGAGGGCCTGGCGGATCGAGTAGACGTCGACACCGGTCGAGGCCTGCTCGGTGAAGCTGCCCTTGAGCAGCTGCGGGATGCCGCAGGCGTACTCGACGACCTCCTGGCCGCGGGCGATCTCGCCCAGCGCGTCCGAGTGCACCTTGCCGTGCTCGGAGACGATGATCGCGGCGAGTTCGTCCTTGCGGGCGTTCAGCAGCTCGCGGAAGTTGAACAGCACCGTGGTGCGCTTGGCGACCGAGGCGTTGCGCCAGGCGGCGAAGGCGCCGGCGGCGCTGCTCACGGCGGCGTCGACCTCGGCGATGCCGGCGAAGTCGACCTGACCGGTGACCTTGCCGGTCGCCGGGTCGAAGATGTCACCGCGGCGCGGGGCGCTGCCGGCGGTGGCGACCAGGGTGCCACCGATCCAGTGGGTGATGTGCTTGCTCAACGTCTGCCTCCGAGTCCGGGCGGGGCACAGGAGTCTCACCAGCGGGTGCCGCGCTGTACACATTCTGTTGCGGAACCGGGCCGGTCTCAATCGGCAGGTTGTCGGGGAACACCGATTCGTCCTTACAGCTCGTCGGCCCCTCCGGTCAGCAGCGCCACGGCCTCGTGCATGGCGAGCTCCAGCATCACCGGATCGTTGAGCGCGCCGCTGCCGTCCGGCGGCACCAGCCAGCGCAGTCCGCGCCCGGCCCGCGCCGGGTGCGGTACGGCCAGCCAGGTGCCCGCGCCCGCGGTGCGGACTCCGGTGCCGACCCAGCGGGCGGCCGTGCCCGGCGGCACGAAGAAGCCGACCCGGAAGTCGCCGAAGTCGGCCAGGACCGGCCCCGGCTCGGCGTCCATCCGGACCAGTACGTCGACGGTGATCCGCCCCAGGTCCCCCGGGACTATCAGGACGTCCCAGAGCCGGCCGGCCGGGAGCAGGACGATGCCGATCGGACTGCGCTCCCACTCCCAGCGGCAGGCCTCCGGATCGGCCGCGGCGGCGCTGAGCCACTCCACCGCGTCCCTCGGTTCCATGCTTCCCATCTGCCCCGTCCTCCAGGTATCCCCGCGGCCCGACCCCGTATCGGACTCGCTGGTAACAAGTGAGAGCGAGTTGCGGCCCGTCTCTTACACCGGATGCGGGCTACATCCTGAGTCCGTCGGCCCACGGCTCGGAGCAGAAGCCGGGTACGGGTGCGAAAAGCGGCGCGCACCCGGTAGGAGGGTGCACGCCGCGGGGCACAGCAGAAGGGAAAGAATGGAGACGGGGAAGGGTCAGCTGTCGAAGCCGAGGCCGACCGCGTCCATGGCCTTGAGCCAGAGGTTGCGCTTGCCCTCGTTGTGGTCGGCGCGGTCCAGCGACCACTTGGTCAGGCCGATGCCGATCCACTTCACCGGCTCCGGCGGGAACGGGACCGGCTTGCTCCTGACCATCTCCAGCTCGGTGCGCTCGGTGCGCTCGCCGGACAGCAGGTCGAGCATCACCTCTGCTCCGAAGCGGGTGGCGCCGACGCCGAGGCCGGTGTAGCCGAGGGCGTAGGAGACCTTCCCCTTGTGGGCGGTGCCGAAGAAGGCCGAGAAGCGGCTGCAGGTGTCGATCGCGCCGCCCCAGGCGTGGCTGAACTTCAGGCCTTCCAGCTGCGGGAACGCGGTGAAGAAGTGCCGGGCCAGCTTCTCGTAGGTCTCCGGGCGGTGGTCGTACTCGGCGCGGACCTGCCCGCCGTAGTGGTAGACCGCGTCGTAGCCGCCCCAGAGGATGCGGTTGTCGGCGGAGATCCGGAAGTAGTGGAACTGGTTGGCGCAGTCGCCCAGGCCCTGGCGGTTCTTCCAGCCGATCGAGGCCAGCTGTTCGTCCGTCAGCGGCTCGGTCATCAGCGCGAAGTCGTAGACCGGGGCCAGGAACGGGCGGACCCGCTTCACCAGGTTGGGGAAGATGTTGGTGCCCAGCGCGACATGCCCGGCGAACACCCGCCCGTAGGGGGTGCGGACGGCCATGCCGGCGCCGCTCTCGGCGAGTTCGGAGGCGGGGGTGTGCTCGAAGATCCGGACGCCCAGCTCCAGGCAGGCGCGCTTGAGGCCCCAGGCCAGCTTGGCCGGGTGGACCATGGCCACGCCGTCCTTGTCCCAGAGCCCGGCCAGGAAGGTCGGCGAGTCGACCTGGGCGCGGATGGCCTCGCCGTCCAGGAACTCGGCGTCCACGCCGTACTCGGCCATGGTCGCCGCGCCCTCGCGCAGTTCCTCGACCTGGTAGGGCTCGGTGGCGACGTCGAGTTCGCCGGTGCGCTCCCAGTCGCAGTCGATGCCGTAGCGTTCGACCGCGTCCTCGATGGCCTGGAGGTTCTCGTGGCCGAGGCGTTCCAGGGTGCGGATCTCGTCGGGCCAGCGCTCCAGGCCGTTGAAGAAGCCGTGGGTGAGGCTGGCCGCGCAGAAGCCGCCGTTCCGGCCGGAGGCGGCCCAGCCGACCTCCTGGCCCTCGACCAGGACCACGTCCCGGTCCGGCTCGCGCTCCTTGGCGATCAGCGCGGTCCACAGGCCGGAGTAGCCGCCGCCGACCACCAGCAGGTCGCAGCTGGTGTCGCCGACGAGGGCGGGAAGGGCTTCGGGCCGGGCCGGGTCGGACAGCCAGAAGGAGGTGTACTGGACGTCGGCAAGGGAATGGGCCGAATCCATAGTCTCACTGCTCTCTGATGCACCCTCGGGTGCGGTTGGAGGGGTGGTGCGGAGGGGTCGGGGACGTCGGGGACGTCGGGGAACCAGGTCAGCGGTCGGTCAGCGGTCGCCGAAGACGGTGCGGTGCCAGTCCTTGCGGGACACCGCGGTGATGTCCTGCATCACATGCTTGACCTGCGTGTACTCGTCCAGCGAGTACTGCGACATGTCCTTGCCGTAGCCGGAGGCCTTGTAACCGCCGTGCGGCATCTCGCTGATGATCGGGATGTGGTCGTTGACCCAGACGCAGCCGGCCTGGATCTCCCGGGTGGCGCGCAGCGAGCGGTAGAGTTCCCGGGTCCAGGCGGAGGCGGCCAGCCCGTACGGGGTGTCGTTGGCGAGCCGCAGGCCGTCCTCGTCGCTGTCGAACGGCAGCGCGACCAGCACCGGGCCGAAGATCTCGCTCTGCACCACCTCGGCGTCCTGGGCGACGCCGGTGATCAGCGTCGGCCGGTAGTACGCGCCGAGGGTGAGGTCGGTGCCGTCGTGGCCCTTCTCCGGGGCGTAGCCGCCGGCCGCGACGGTGGCGCCGTAGCCGCGGGCCCGCTCGACGAAGCCGGCCACGCTGTCGCGCTGGCGCAGCGAGATCAGCGGGCCGAGGTCGGTCTGCGGGTTGAACGGGTCGCCCAGCCGGATCTGCTCGAACAGCTCGGCGACGCCCTCGACGAAGGCGTCGAACAGCGGGCGCTGGACGTAGGCCCGGGTGGCGGCGGTGCAGTCCTGGCCGGTGTTGATCAGCGAGGCGGCGACCGCGCCGTGCACGGCGGCTTCCAGGTCGGCGTCGTCGAAGACCACGAACGGGGCCTTGCCGCCCAGCTCCAGGTGGGTGCGCTTGACGCCTTGGACGGCGACCTCGCCGACCCGCTTGCCGACCCCGGTGGAGCCGGTGAAGGAGACCATGGAGACGCCGGGGTGTCCGACCAGGTACTCCCCGGCCACCCGTCCCGCGCCGGTGACCACGTTGACCACGCCGTCCGGGATGCCGGCGTCGGTGCAGGCCTGGGCGAACATCAGCGAGGTCAGCGGGGTCAGCTCGGCCGGCTTGAGGACGATGGTGTTGCCCGCCGCGATGGCCGGCAGGATCTTCCAACCCGCCATCTGCAGCGGGTAGTTCCACGGCGAGATGGAGCCGACCACGCCGATCGGCTCGCGCCGGATCGAGGAGGTGTGGTCGCCGGAGAACTCCCCGGTGGCCTTGCCCTCCAGGTTGCGGGCGGCCCCGGCGAAGAAGGCGGTGTTGTCGACCGTGCCGGGGACGTCGAACTCGCTGCTGAGCTTGATCGGCTTGCCGGTCTGCGCGCTCTCGACCCGGGCGAAGTCCTCGGCGCGCTCGGCCAGGATGCCGGACAGCCGGGTCAGCGCGTCGGAGCGGGCGCCGGGGGTGGACCGGGACCACTCGGGGAAGGCGGCGCGGGCGGCGGCCACGGCGTCGTCCACGTCCGCGGTGGAGGCGAGCCGCACCCGCTGGACGAGGCTGCCGTCGGCCGGGTTGACGACGTCGAAGGTCTCCTCACCCGTGCCCTCGCGCAGCGCTCCGGCGAGGTACTGGGCCCCGGCCTCGAAGCGGGTGCCGACGACGGACCGGTCCATGTGTTCCTCCAGCGACGTGCGTTCAGGGCGGGGCGGGTACGCGGGTGCCCACTCTGCGTACGATGCCCCGGTTCGGACGGGCCCGGCAAGCAACAGTCCGCAAGGCAGATCGTTAACGGCATTACATCCTGCCAACAGCTGAAAATCCGACACCTCGTTGCCCGCATGTCGATTTCGGCTGACACTATGAAGGGATCCCCACCGCTGCACCAGGAGGCCCTGTTGTTCCCCACCGTCGCCCGCGTCCTCGATCTGGACGTGGTCAGCCGCGGTCTGCCGGAGGTCGTGGCCGGCCGGGAGCACCTGGAGCGACCGGTGCGCTGGGTGCACGTCAGCGAGCTGGCCGACATCGCCGGGACGCTGCAGGGCGGCGAGCTGATCCTGACCACCGGGATCGCCCTGCCCGAGGACCGGGAGGGCCTGGCCCGCTACGTCCGGGAGCTGGCCGACGTGGGCGTGGCCGGGCTGGTGGTGGAGTTCGGGCGGCGCTACTTCGACAACCTGCCGCGCGCCCTGGTGCACGCCGCCGAGCAGCGCGGGCTGCCGCTGGTCGTGCTGCGCCGGGAGCTGCGCTTCGTCGCGGTGACCGAGGCGGTGCACGCGCTGGTGGTGAACGCCCAGTTGGAGGAGCTGCGCTCGTCCGAGGAGATCCACCAGACCTTCAACGAGCTGGCGGTGGAGGGCGCGGAGCCGGTCGAGGTGGTGCAGCAGGTGTCCCGGATGGCCGGGGCCCCGGTGGTGCTGGAGAACCTCTCGCACCAGGTGCTGGCGTACGACACCGGCGGGCAGGACGCCCAGGTGCTGCTGGCGGGCTGGGAGTCGCGCTCGCGCGGGGTCAGGGCCAAGGGCAGGACCGGGCACGACCCGCGCACCGGCTGGCTGGTGACCGCGGTGGGAGCGCGCGGGCACGACTGGGGGCGGCTGCTGCTGCTCGGCGCGCCCAGCTCGGCCCAGGAAGACGTGGCGCCCGAGCAGGCGTCGCACCGGCACACCATGCTGCTGGAGCGGGCCGCGGCCACGTTGGCGCTGAACCGGCTGCTGGTCAGGGACCGGGAGAGCCTGGAGCGGCAGACCCACCGCACCCTGCTCTCCGGCATCCTGACCCATGCGGTGACGGTCTCCGACGTGGCGCTGCGGGCCTCGGCGCTGGGCGTCCCGCTGGAGGGGCGGCGGCTGGTCGGGGTGGTGCTGCGGCAGCGGCACGGCAGCGCCCCGGCGGCGCTGGAGGCGCAGGCCCGGCTGCGTGACTTCACCGAGACGGCGGCAGCGGCGGTCCGCGAGAAGCGGCTGACCGCGCTGGTCGGCGCGCTGGACGACGAGGCGGTGGGGCTGCTGGTGTCGCTGGGCCCGCGCGACGACGAGCACACCGCGCTGGACGGCTTCGCCTCCTCGCTGCGGCGGCTGCTGCTGGAGGCGGAGCAGCCGGAGCCGGTGATCGCGGTGGGCTCGTCGGTCGGCGCGGTGCGGGACGCCCGGCGCACCCTGGTCGAGGCCACCCAGGTGGCGGACGCGGCGCTGCACGACGCGCCCGCGTCCGGCGCCCGCTCGGCCTCGTACTACCGGCTGCCGGACGTCCGGCTGCGCGGCCTGCTGCACCTGCTGCGGGACGACGCCCGGCTGCAGACGTACGTGGAGCGCGAGCTGGGCCCGCTGCTGGCGTACGACGCGGAGCACGGCAGCCAGCTGATCCAGATGCTGCGGGTCTACCTGGAGCAGGGCCGCAACAAGTCCGCCGCGGCGGACGCGGCGCACCTGTCCCGGCCGTCCTTCTACGACCGGCTGCACAAGGTGGAGCGGGTGCTCGGGGTGGACCTGGACCAGGTCGAGTCGTGCCTGTCGCTGCACGTCGCGCTGCTGGCCCTGGACGCGGTGCGGCGGTAGCCGCGCGGACGCGAGGAGGGCCCGGACGCGCGACGCGTCCGGGCCCTCCTGGTGTGCCGTCACTCCCCCAGCGACGTCATCACGTGCTTGATCCGGGTGTAGTCCTCGAAGCCGTAGGCGGAGAGGTCCTTGCCGTAGCCGGACTTCTTGAAGCCGCCGTGCGGCATCTCGGCGACCAGCGGGATGTGGGTGTTGATCCAGACGCAGCCGAAGTCGAGCTTCTTGGCCAGCCGCATCGCCCGGCTGTGGTCCTTGGTCCAGACCGAGGAGGCGAGTGCGTAGTCGACGCCGTTGGCGTTGCTGACCGCCTCCGCCTCGGTGGCGAACTTCTGGACCGTGATCACCGGGCCGAAGACCTCGTTCTGGATGATCTCGTCGTCCTGGACCAGTCCGGAGACCACGGTCGGGGCGTAGAAGTAGCCGACCTCGCCGACCCGGTGGCCGCCCGCCTCGACCTTGGCGTGCGCCGGGAGGCGCTCGATGAAGCCGGTCACCTGGGCGAGCTGGTTGGCGTTGTTGAGCGGGCCGTAGAGCACGTCCTCGTCGTCCGGCTGCCCGGTCTTGGTGTCGGCGGCGGCCTTGGCCAGCGCGGCCACGAACTCGTCGTGGATGTCCTGGTGCACCAGCACCCGGGTGGCGGCGGTGCAGTCCTGGCCGGCGTTGAAGTAGCCGGCCACCGAGATGCCCTCGACCGCGGCGGCGATGTCGGCGTCCTCGAAGACCACGACCGGGGCCTTGCCGCCCAGCTCCAGGTGCACCCGCTTGACGTCCTTGGCGGCGGAGGCGGCGACCTGCATGCCGGCCCGGACCGAGCCGGTGATGGAGGCCATCGCGGGCGTCGGGTGCTCGACCATCAGCCGTCCGGTCTCACGGTCGCCGCAGACCACGTTGAAGACGCCGGGGGGCAGGATCTCGCCCATGATCTGGGCGAGCAGCACGGTCGAGGCGGGGGTGGTGTCGGACGGCTTGAGCACGACCGTGTTGCCGGCCGCGATGGCCGGGGCGAACTTCCACACCGCCATCATCATCGGGTAGTTCCACGGCGCGACCTGGGCGCAGACGCCGACCGGCTCGCGGCGGACGAAGGAGGTCAGCCCCTCCATGTACTCGCCGCCGGACTTGCCCTCCAGCAGCCGGGCCGCGCCCGCGAAGAAGCGGATCTGGTCGACCATCGGCGGGACCTCTTCCGAGGCGGTCATCCCCAGCGGCTTGCCGGTGTTCCTGGACTCGACCGCGACCAGTTCCTCGGCCCGCGCCTCGACCGCGTCGGCGATCTTCAGCAGGGCCAGCTGGCGTACCGAGGGGGTGCTGTCCCGCCAGCCCTCGAACGCGGCGGCGGCAGCGGCCATCGCCGCGTCCACGTCGGCCTCGGCGGAGAGCGGCGCGGTGGCGTACGCCTCGCCGGTGGTCGGGTCGACGACCTCGGTGGTACGGCCGTCGGCGGCGTCGGTGAACGCGCCGTTGATGTAGTTGCGCAGCGTCTGAAGCTCGCTCACGGGGACCTCTCCTCGGTTTCCAGCTCGCCGGCGAACCCGGCAGTACTCAGCCTAGCCCCGCAACAGCGGTTATCGGCAGGTAGGCGGCCGAACAACAATGGAATCAGCACGATTTTCCTACGATCGCGACGGAATCCCTTGCGTACAGTCGCTCGATAGGGCAGTGTTGCGCTCGTGGCCAACCGTGACCGGAACGGCAGCGTTCCCCTCGACTCCGTCTCCAAGGCGATCATCGAGCAGCTCCAGGAGGACGGCCGAAGGCCGTACGCCAGCATCGGCAAGGCCGTCGGCCTGTCCGAGGCCGCCGTGCGCCAGCGGGTCCAGAAGCTCCTCGACCAGGGCGTCATGCAGATCGTGGCGGTGACCGACCCGCTGACCGTCGGGTTCACCCGGCAGGCGATGGTCGGCATCACGGTCGAAGGCGACATGGAGCCGGTCGCGGACGCCCTGGCCGCCATGGACGAGGTGGACTACGTCGTCGTCACCGCAGGCTCGTTCGACCTGCTGGCCGAGCTGGTCTGCGAGGACGACGAGCACCTCCTCGAACTGATCAACAAGCGAATCCGCGCGCTTCCCGGCGTGCGGAGAACCGAAAGCTTCGTTTACCTGAAGCTACGGAAACAGACCTACACCTGGGGTACCCGATGAGCGCCGACCCGGCCACCAAGGACCTTTCGAAGACCGCCTACGACCATCTGTGGATGCACTTCACCCGGATGTCGTCGTACGAGAACAACCCGGTTCCCACCATCGTCCGCGGCGAGGGTGCGTACATCTGGGACTCCAACGGCCGCAAGTACCTGGACGGCCTGGCCGGCCTGTTCGTGGTGCAGGCCGGGCACGGCCGCGCCGAGCTGGCCGAGGTGGCCCGCAAGCAGGCCGAGAAGCTCGCCTTCTTCCCGATCTGGAGCTACGCGCACCCCAGCGCGGTCGAGCTCGCCGAGCGGCTGGCGAACTACGCCCCCGGCGACCTCAACAAGGTCTTCTTCACCACCGGCGGCGGCGAGGCCGTCGAGACCGCGTGGAAGCTGGCCAAGCAGTACTTCAAGCTGACCGGCGAGCACACCAAGTACAAGGTGATCTCCCGCGCGGTGGCCTACCACGGCACCCCGCAGGGCGCCCTGTCGATCACCGGCCTGCCCGCCCTGAAGGCCCCGTTCGAGCCGCTGGTCCCGGGCGCCCACAAGGTCCCCAACACCAACATCTACCGCGCCCCGCTGTTCGGCGACGACCCGGAGGCCTACGGCCGCTGGTGCGCCGACCAGATCGAGCAGGAGATCCTGTTCGAGGGCCCGGAGACGGTGGCCTGCGTCTTCCTGGAGCCGGTGCAGAACGCCGGCGGCTGCTTCCCGCCGCCGCCCGGGTACTTCCAGCGGGTCCGCGAGATCTGCGACCAGTACAACGTGCTGCTGGTCTCGGACGAGACCATCTGCGCTTTCGGCCGCCTCGGCACCATGTTCGCCTGCGACAAGTTCGACTACGTCCCCGACATCATCACCTGCGCCAAGGGCATGACCTCGGGCTACTCCCCGATCGGCGCCGCGATCATCTCGGACCGGATCGCCGAGCCGTTCTACAAGGGCGACAACACCTTCCTGCACGGCTACACCTTCGGCGGGCACCCGGTGTCCTCCGCGGTGGCGCTGGCCAACCTCGACATCTTCGAGCGCGAGGGCCTGAACAAGCACGTCCTCGCCAACGAGGACGCCTTCCGGGCCACCCTGGAGAAGCTGCACGACCTGCCGATCGTCGGCGACGTCCGCGGCAACGGCTTCTTCTACGGCATCGAGCTGGTCAAGGACAAGGTCACCAAGGAGTCCTTCAACGACGACGAGTGCGAGCGGATCCTCTACGGCTACGTCTCCAAGGCGCTGTTCGAGAACGGCCTGTACTGCCGCGCCGACGACCGCGGGGACCCGGTCATCCAGCTCTCGCCGCCGCTGATCGCCGACCAGTCGACGTTCGACGAGATCGAGGGCATCCTGCGCACCGTCCTCACCGAGGCCTGGAACCGCATGTAAGCAGCTTCCTGACGCACCCTCCGCCACTGGGCGGCTCCGACACCCATATGTCGGGGCCGCCCAGTGGTGTCCCGTACGCTGATCACTCGTTCTAGTCTGTGAGCCACCATCACGACCTGGAGGACGGCAGTGACCATCGCCCCGCCGGACAACGACGTGCTGTGGGCACGGGCCCTGGTGAAGACCCACTGCGGCACGCCCGCGCTGCGCGGCGTCTCCCTGGGGGTGCGCGAGGGCGAGGTACTGGCCGTGGCCGGCCCGCGCGGGAGCGGCAAGAGCACCCTGCTGGACTGCCTCAGCGGGCTCACCCCGGCCGACCAGGGCGAGGTCTGGTTCAACAGTGCCCCGGTGCACACCCTCGGCCGGGCCGCCAGGGAGCGGCTGCGCCGCGAGCGCTTCGGCTACGTCGGCCCCGAACCGCAGCTGGTGCCGGAACTGACGGCGCGTGAGAACGTCGCGCTGCCACTGCTGCTGTCCGGGGCGCCGCGCCGGGCGGCCACCCTCGCCGCGGCCGAATGGCTGGAGCGCCTCGACGTCGCCGACTGCGCCCGGCTGCGCCCGGCCGACCTGCGCCAGGAGCAGCGGCAGCGGATCGCCGTGGCCCGCGCCCTGGCCCACCGCCCCACCGTGGTCTTCGCGGACGAGCCCACCGCGCCGCTGCACCGCGCGGCCCGGGACCAGGTGCTGCGGATACTGGTCACCGCCTCCCGCTCGCACCGGATCACCCTGGTCCTGGCGACCAACGACCCCGCCCTGGCCCGCTACGCCGACCGGGTCGCCACCATGGCCGACGGCCGGCTCTCCGCGCCGGTGCTCACCCGCCCGGCGATGAACGTGCGGGCGGCCCGGCCCGAGGCCGACGACACGCCCGGCGACGGCGCGTCCGCCGCGCACTCCGTCGACGAGGCACCCGAGGAGAGTGTGGAGCAGTGCTCGCCTACCTCCGTCTAGCCCGCGGCTACCGCGGCGCCGACCTGCTCCGCTGGCTGCTCACCGCGCTGACCGCGGCCGTGGTCACCGCGCTGCTGCTGCGCGCGCTGGGCCGGGCGCTGTCCGCCCCGGCCGGCTCGAACGCCGCCGTGGACCGGCTGCTCTGGTGCCTGCCCGCGCTGGCCGCGCTCGGCTACCTCGCCGCGGCCTGCGCCCGCGCGCTGCCGCGGCAGCGGCAGGAGCGGGTCTCCGGGCTGGTCGCCGCGGGCGCGGGTCCGGCCAGGCTGCGACTGCTGCTGGCCGGGGAGACCGCGCTGGCCTGCACCGTCGGCGCGCTGCTGGCGCTGGCCGGGTTCCTGGTGCTGCGGGCGCACTGGCTGGAACTGCTGCCCGGCACCCGGCTCGACCCGGCCCTCGGCCTCCCGGCCGGGCTGCCGACCGCGGGCACCACCACCCTGCTGGCGACCGTGCCGCTGCTCGGCGGACTGGCCGCGGCCGCCGCGGTACGCCCCGCCGACCTGCTGCCGGGCGACGGCACCGACCTGCCGCAGCCGCGGCCGAGCGTCCCGTACCTGGCGGCGGCGCTGGCGCTGCCCGCGGCCGGCGCCGCCGTCCTGGTCGCCGGGCTGCACGCCAAGGGCGACGCCGCGGTGCGGACCGGCTGGGTGCTGGGCCTGGTCGGGATCGCCGCGGCACTGCCGCTGCTGCTGTTCGCGGCCGGCTGGCTGCTCGCGCTGGGACGGCCCCGGGCGGTACGACTGCTGGCCGGGCGCGGGCTGCAGGCCGACTCCTGGCGGCTCGGCACGCCGCTGGGGGTGCTGGCGACCAGCGCCGCGGTGGGCGGGGTCGCCCTGTACCGGCTGGGCGACCAGCACCGCTCGGCCGGGACGCCGGCCCTGATCGAAACCGTGCTGCTGGCGGTCTGCGTGCTCGCCGCGCTGGCCACCCGGCTGGCCGAGGTGGCCGTCACCCGGCGCGCCGCCTACGCCGCACTGCCCCGGATGGGCGCGGCGGGCAGCGTCCATCGGCGCTCCTGGGCGCTGCGCACCCTGGCCGGAGTCACGGTCCTGCTGGGCGCGGGCGCCGGCGCGGCAGTGTTGACCGCGGCGGCGTTCCACCGCTGACGCCTGCCGGACGGACGGGTGACCCCGGCCGAGCGGGTCGGCTGCGTCAGCCGGCCGCGGCGAGCTGGCCGCAGGCGCCGTCGATCTCCTGGCCGCGGGTGTCGCGGACGGTCACCGGCACGCCGTGCAGCTTCAGCTGGCGGACGAACTCGCGCTCGTCCTCCGGGCGCGAGGCGGTCCACTTGGAGCCGGGGGTGGGGTTCAGCGGGATCAGGTTGACGTGCGCCCGGTGGTTCTTGAGCAGCCGGCCGAGCAGGTCGGCCCGCCAGGCCTGGTCGTTGATGTCCTTGATCAGCGCGTACTCGATGGAGATCCGGCGGCCCGAGCGCTCGGCGTAGGCCCAGGCCGCGTCCAGCACCTCGGCGACCCGCCAGCGGGTGTTCACCGGGACCAGGGTGTCCCGCAGCTCGTCGTCCGGCGCGTGCAGCGAGACCGCGAGCCGGACGCTCATCTCCTCGTCGGCGAGCCGGTTGATCGCCGGGACCAGGCCGACCGTGGAGACGGTGATGCCGCGCTGGGACAGGCCGAAGCCTCCCGGTGCCGGGTCGGTGAGCCGGCGGATCGCGGCGATCACCCGCTTGTAGTTGGCCAGCGGCTCGCCCATGCCCATGAAGACCACATTGCTCAGCCGCACCGCACCGGCCTCGCCGGAGGCGTCCGCGCCGAACTCGCCGTTCTTGATCGACCGCATCCCGGCGGCGATCTGCTCCACGATCTCGGCGGTGGAGAGGTTCCGGGTCAGCCCGGCCTGGCCGGTGGCGCAGAACGGGCAGTTCATCCCGCAGCCGGCCTGTGAGCTGATGCACATGGTCACCCGGTCGGGGTAGCGCATCAGCACCGACTCGACCAGCACCCCGTCGAAGAGTTTCCACAGCGTCTTGCGGGTGGCGTCGTCGTCGCAGGAGACGTTGCGGACCACGGACATCAGCTCGGGCAGCAGGCCCTCGGCCAGCTTGGTCCGGGAGGCGGCGGGGATGTCGGTCCACTCGTCCGGGGCCGCGGCCAGCCGGGAGAAGTACTGGCGCGAGAGCTGGTCCGCGCGGAACGGCTTCTCGCCCAGCTCGACGACCGCCTCCCGGCGCTCGGCGGCGGTCAGGTCGGCGAGATGCCGCGGAGGCTTGGCGCCACGCGGCGCGACGAAGGTGAGTTCACCGGGGATGGGCTTAGGCATGATGCCTCCAGTGTCGCAGGTCGGCGCCGGTGGCCCGAACGGGTGAGGCCCGGCACCCTGCGGGGCCGGGCCTCGTCGTCGATCCGAGCAGGTCGGCCGGGGTCAGCCGGCTCCGACGAAGCCGACCAGGACCAGCCAGACCACCGGGGCGGTGGGCAGCAGCGAGTCCAGCCGGTCCATCAGGCCGCCGTGGCCGGGGAGCAGCGTGCCCATGTCCTTGATGCCGAGGTCGCGCTTGATCATCGACTCGCCGAGGTCGCCCAGGGTGGCGCTGACCGCGACGCAGGCGCCGAGGACCAGGCCCTGCCACCACTGCCCCTGATCGATCATCAGCTTCATCCCGAGAGCGCCCGCCAGCATGCACAGCAGCACCGCGCCGACCAGGCCCTCGCGGGTCTTGCCGGGGCTGATCCGCGGCGCGAGCTTGTGCTTGCCGAAGCGCGAGCCGGCCGCGTACGCGCCGGTGTCGCTGCACACCGTCAGCACCAGGAACAGCACCACCCGGCGCGGGCCGTCGTCCGCGGCCAGCATCAGCATCACGAAGGTGGCCAGGAACGGGACGTAGAAGGCGGTGAAGATGCCGGCCGTGACGTCCCGCAGGTAGTCCTCGGGCGGTTCGCTCATCCGCCAGACCAGGACCGCCAGGCAGGTCAGCGCCAGCGCTACCAGGGCCGCTTCAGGGCCGCCGAGGTAGGCGGCGACCAGCATGCCGACCCCGCCGACCGCCAGCGGCGGCCTGGGCACGGCGATGCCCTTGGTCTCCGCGAGCCGGCTGGTCAGCTCCCACATGCCGATCACCACGACTGCCGCGACCACCCCGACGAACAGCCACTTCACGATGAAGAGCGAGACCACCACGACCACGCCGAGGCCGAGCCCGACGCCGATGGCGGCGCGCAGGTCACGGCCGCCCTTCGGGGCGGCCGGAGGGGCCGCCGGGGCCGGGCCGTCGGCCGAGGGGTCGGGGAACGGTGCTTGCTGGGACATCGGCGGCGCCTCGGGGTCGTCGCGGAACAGCGGCCCGCTGAGGCGGGTGGCGGCCGGCTCCTGGACACCCGGTCCGGAATCGGGCACCTGTCCGGAGAAACGTTCCGGTGCTGAATGCTGGGTGGCCATGGGGTGAGTCTGCGCCATACCGGCCCCGGAACGCAGCGGGGACTGCTGCGACTGGCCGAGGGCCGGTCCCCCCCAGTGGGGAGGAACCGGTCCGTCGACCACGGGCGGCATCAGCGTGGTGGCCGCGGCGTCCTCGGCGGACCCGGGCAGGCCCGGGTGCCCCGGAAGCACTCCCTCAGCGGGTATCCCGTGGCCCTGCGCTCGGGCCGCGGCGCTGCTGTCACCAGAAGCGGGCCCCCAGAAGGAGTCATCGTTCATCAGACCTCGAGGAGCTCGGCTTCCTTGTGCTTGAGGAGTTCGTCCACCTGCACGACATAGCGCGCGGTGACGTCTTCGAGCTCCTTCTCGGCGCGGCGCACCTCGTCCTCGCCCGCCTCGCCGTCCTTGCTCAGCTTGTCCAGGATCTCCTTGGCCTTGCGGCGCACCGCGCGGATGGAGATCTTGGCGTCCTCGCCCTTGGTGCGGGCGACCTTGATGTACTCGCGCCGGCGCTCCTCGGTGAGCTGCGGGAAGTTCACCCGGATGATCGAACCGTCGTTGGACGGGTTGACGCCCAGGTCCGAGTTGCGGATGGCTTCCTCGATCACCCGGAGCGAGGACTTGTCGAACGGCGAGACGATCGCCATCCGGGGCTCCGGCACCGAGAACGACGCCAGCTGGTTGATCGGGGTCACCGCGCCGTAGTACTCAGCGACGATCTTGCTGAACATCGCCGGGTGCGCACGGCCGGTACGGATCGCGGCGAAGTCGTCCTTGGCGACGGCGACGGCCTTCTCCATCTTCTCCTCGGCCTCAAGGAGGGTCTCTTCAATCACCATGTGCTCCTGTCCGGTGCTACCCGGTCTCGACTCCTGCGGTGCGGGCACTGCGTACGCGTGTGGGTAACGGAGAGTCAGCCCTGGGCCGATTCCCCGCAGATCAACGTGCCGATCTTCTCACTGCGCACGGCGCGGGCGATATTGCCCTCCGCGAGCAGTTCGAAGACCAGGATGGGAAGGTCGTTGTCCTTGCAGAGCGTGATCGCCGTGAGGTCCGCGACCTTGAGGTCCCGCGCGATCACCTCGGAGTATTCCAGGGTGTCGAACTTGACCGCGTCCGGGTTGGACTTGGGGTCGGAGTCGTAGACCCCGTCGACCCCGTTCTTCCCCATCAGCAGCACCTCGGCGTGGACCTCCAGGGCGCGCTGCACGGCGGTGGTGTCGGTGGAGAAGTAGGGCATGCCCATCCCCGCGCCGAAGATCACGACCCGGCCCTTCTCCAGGTGGCGCACCGCGCGCAGCGGCAGGTACGGCTCGGCGACCTGGCCCATGGTGATGGCGGTCTGGACCCGGGTCTCGATGCCTTCCTTCATCAGGAAGTCCTGCAGCGCCAGGCAGTTCATCACGGTGCCCAGCATGCCCATGTAGTCGGAGCGGGCCCGGTCCATGCCGCGCTGCTGCAGTTCGGCCCCCCGGAAGAAGTTGCCGCCGCCGATGACGATGGCCACCTGGGTGCCGCCGCGGACCACGGTGGCGATCTCCCTGGCGATGGCGTGGACGACGTCGGGGTCGACACCCAGACCGCCCCCGCCGGCGAACGCCTCACCGGAAAGCTTGAGCAGCACGCGGCGACGCGGGCCCTCTTCGGCGGCTTCGGCGGTCATCTGCATCGACTCCTCCTGCTGGTGCATGAACTGGTGCGAGCACGCGTACGAGAGGAGGCCACTACCGCGGGCACCGGAACGGATACCTCCACGGCAATGGCCTCCTCGTCGTCTTCACGACTCACATCGTATGGGCGGGCGCCCCGATCGGACGCCCACCGCAGACCTCCGGAACGAGTCCGGGGTCAGGCGCCGACGCGGAAGCGGGCGAAGCGGACCAGCTTGACGCCGGCCTCGTCCAGAACCTTCTGGACGGTCTTCTTGCTGTCCTTGGCGAACGCCTGCTCCAGGACCGCGTTCTCCTTGACGAAGCCCGAGACCCGGCCCTCGACGATGCGCGGCAGGGCAGCCTCGGGCTTGCCCTCCTCGCGCGCGGTGGCCTCGGCGATGCGGCGCTCGTTCTCCAGCGCCTCGGCCGGGATCTCCTCGCGGGAGAGGAACTTCGGGGCGAAGGCGGCGATGTGCTGCGCGACGTCCTTGGCGATCTCCGCGTTCTCCTGGTCGAGCTCGACCAGCACGCCGATGGCCGGCGGCAGGTCGGGGTCGGTGCGGTGCATGTACGCCGAGACGTACGCGCCACCGGTGAACTGGGCGAAGCGGCGGAAGACGATCTTCTCGCCCAGGCCCGCGTTGGCCTCGTCCACGAACTGCTGGACGGTCTGGCCGGGCTTGATCTCGCTGGCCAGCGCGACGTCCAGGTCGGCCGGGGAGGTGGCGGCGACGTGGGCGGCCAGCGCGTTGGCGACCTCCACGAAGCGGCCGCCCTTGGCGACGAAGTCGGTCTCGCAGTTCAGCTCGACCAGGACGCCGGAGGTGCCGCCCTCGAGCAGGGAGACGACGGCGCCGTTGGAGGCGTCGCGGCCCTCGCGCTTGGCAACGCCCTTCTGGCCCTTGATACGGAGCAGCTCGACGGCCTTGTCGACGTTGCCCTCGGCCTCGTCCAGCGCCTTCTTGCAGTCCATCATTCCGGCGCCGGTGAGCTCACGGAGCTTCTTGACGTCCGCGGCGGTGGTGTTCGCCATCTCTCTTCAGTCTCTTCTCGCGTGTGTCGGGGTGAGGTGGTCGGTCCGGGCGTCCGCTCCCCTTCTGAGGGACCGGACGCCCGACACGATGCGAGGGGTACGCCGGCGCTTGCCGCCGTACCCCTCGCCCAGAGCAGCCGTCAGGCCTGGTCGGCCTCGGCGGCGGGGGCCTCGACCTCGGCAGCGGCCTCGACCGGAGCCTCGACCTCGGCGACAGCCTCGGCGGCGACGGTCTCGGTGGCCGGAGCCTCGGCGGCGGCCTCGGCCGGAGCGTCGGCGGCGGGGGCCTCGTCAGCCTTCTTCTCGCCCTCGACGAGCAGCTCGCGCTCCCAGTCGGCCAGCGGCTGGTCGGCGGCCGAGTCGACCTTGGCGTCGCCCTTGGCGGCACCGGAACGGGCCATCAGACCCTCGGCCACGGCGTCGGCGATCACGCGGGTCAGCAGGGTGACCGAGCGGATGGCGTCGTCGTTGCCGGGGATCTTGTAGTCGACCTCGTCGGGGTCGCAGTTGGTGTCGAGGATCGCGACCACCGGGATCTTCAGCTTGCGAGCCTCGCCGACGGCGATGTGCTCCTTCTTGGTGTCGACGATCCACACCGCGGACGGCACGCGCTGCATGTCGCGGATACCGCCGAGGGTCTTCTCGAGCTTGGTGTGCTCGCGCTCCAGGACCAGGAGCTCCTTCTTGGTGAGACCGGAGCCGGGAACGTCGGTGAAGTCGATCTCGCCGAGCTCCTTCATCCGCTGAAGGCGCTTGTAGACGGTCTGGAAGTTGGTGAGCATGCCACCGAGCCAGCGCTGGTTGACGTAGGGCATGCCCACGCGCGTGGCCTGCTCGGCGATGGCCTCCTGGGCCTGCTTCTTGGTGCCGACGAAGAGGACGCTGCCGCCGTGGGCGACCGTCTCCTTGACGAACTCGAAGGCGCGGTCGATGTAGTTCAGCGACTGCAGCAGGTCGATGATGTAGATGCCGTTGCGCTCCGTGAAGATGAAGCGCTTCATCTTCGGGTTCCAGCGGCGGGTCTGGTGACCGAAGTGGACGCCGCTTTCCAGCAGCTCCCGCATCGTGACGACGGCCATGGCCGTACTCCTAGGTTTCTCGGTTGTCCGCGGCGACCGGGAGGCTGCCGCGCCTGACGCCCTGACCGTGCCGGGCCTTGACGGACCGAGTGGCACTTCACCGGGCGGCGGGAACGAGCCGAAACACCGGTGGCAGGGCGTGCGAAGTCGACCCAGCACGCCGGGCCGCGAGTGAAGTGTACGGGAATCGCCGGACCCCGGGCGACCTCCGCCCGGGGCGCCCGGAGGCCACCCTCCCGGGTGACGGAGTTGTGCACAGCCCCCTGGTTGTCCACAGGCCTGACCCGGCAAGCCCGGTGGGGTGCTCGGGGCGGGCAGAGTCGGGGCCATGAACGCACTGAACCCGGCGAACTTCCCGTCCCGACCGCCGCTGCACGACCGCGGGCGGGTGCTGCTGCTGGCCCTCGGCCTGCTGTTGGCCACGGCCATGACCGTACTCGGACCACCGGGGCAGCGGGCGCGGGCGGCTGTCGCTGTTGCTGTGACTGAGCCTGAGCCTGGGCCGTCGTTGGTGTCCGGGGTCTGGCCCGTGGCCGGTGGGGCGGCGTGGGCGGACGTGCTGCGGCGGTTCGATCCGCCGCCGGTACCGTGGGCGGCCGGGCACCGGGGGGTGGATCTGGCCGCGCGGGTCGGCGCTCCGGTCCGTGCGGCGCGGGGCGGGACGGTGTCCTTCGTCGGGGTGATCGCCGGGGTCGGCGTGGTGACGGTCACCCATCCCGGTACCGGGGAGCCGCCGCTGCGCACCACCTACCAACCGGTGCGGGCGGTGCTGCCGAAGGGGGCGGAGGTCACGGCCGGGCAGGTGCTCGGCACGGTCGAGGCGGCGGCGCGGGCCGGGGCAGCGGGCGGGCACTGCCCGGTGAGCTGTCTGCACTGGGGGCTGCTGCGGGGGCGCCGCTACCTCGATCCGCTGGCCCTGCTGGGGCCGGGACGGGTCCGCCTGCTGCCGCTGCGGGCCCCGGCGGCGGGGGCTCGGGAGACGGGGGCTCGGGCGGCGGGGGCGCTGTGGGTGGAGGCTCAGTGCGTGGGGGCGTCCGTCACACCGCGTAGCACCATGGCGACGGTGGCCTCGGTGACGGCGGTCGCGTCCTCCGCCGCGCCCAGCTCCAGCCGCTTGACCGCTGCCTGGACCACGCCCTGCAGCAGCACCGCGGTCAACCCCGGCTGCTGGTGGCCCAACTCGGCCAACGCGCTGACCACCAGGCCGACGAACTGCCCGTGCGAGGCCCGGATCCGCTCCCGGGCGGCGTCGTCCAACTCCCCCGCGGAGATCGCGGCCAGGGCCCGGTGGCGATGGTCGCCGGCCAGTGCCAGCTGGGCCCGGACATACGCCTCGACCCGCTGCTGCGGCGTCGCGGCGAGCGCGACCGCGTCGGCGATCTCCGCGGCCCAGACCGGGAAGTCCACCGCGCACAACTCCTCGACCACGGCGGCGCGGGAGCGGAAGTACTCGTAGACGGACGAGCGGGCCAACCCGGTTCGCGCGGCGAGGGCGGGAAAGGTCAGCGCCTCCATCCCGCCCTCGGCGAGCAGCGCGCGGGCGGCGTCGAGCAGGGCCTCGCGCTGGAGTCGGCGGTGCTGGGCCAGAGTGGCGGCGCGGATCTTCGGCACGGCGACAGTTTAGGGCCTGCGACTGTACGGGGGAGCTGGGGCAGCGCGGAGGGGTCAGCGGGCGTCGGAGAGTTTGGCGCGGAGTTGCAGGACGGCCTTGGTGTGGATCTGGCTGACCCGGCTCTCGGTCACGCCCAGCACCTGGCCGATCTCGGCCAGGGTCAGGCCCTCGTAGTAGTAGAGGCTGACCACGGTCTTCTCCCGGTCCGGGAGGGTGTTGATGGCCCTGGCCAGCAGTCGGCGCAGCTCGCGGCCCTCGGCCACCTCCACCGGATTGTCCGCGGCGGTGTCCTCCAGCGTGTCCAGCAGGCTGACCCGGTCGCCGCTCTCCCCGCCCGGGTGCAGCAGTTCGTCCAGGGCGACCACGTTGGCCAGCGAGAGCTGGCTGAAGATGGTGTGCAGATCCTCCAGCGGGATGCCCATCTCCGCAGCGACCTCGGGGTCGTGCGGGGTCCGCTTGAGGGTGACCTCCAGCGTGGCGTAGGCCCGCTCGACCGCGCGGGCCTTCTGCCGCACCGAGCGGGGGATCCAGTCGAGGGCGCGCAGTTCGTCGATGATCGCGCCGCGGATGCGGCTGATGGCGTAGGTCTCGAACTTGATCGCGCGTTCCGGGTCGAACTTCTCGATGGCGTCGATCAGTCCGAACACCCCGGAGGAGACGAAGTCCGCCTGTTCGACGTTGGCGGGCAGGCCCACCCCGACCCGGCCCGCGACGTACTTGACCAGCGGCGAGTAGTGCAGGATCAGTTGCTCACGGAGCCGCGGGTCACCGTGCGCCTTGTAGGCCCGCCAGAGGTCGTCCAGGGCCCGCCGGGAGGGCGGGGACGCCTTGGTGCTGCCGTCCGGGGCGGACGCGGGCGCCGGCACCGTCCTGGCCAGGCCGACCGCGCCGGTCGGAGCGGGGAGGGCGGCCGGGGGGACGTGTGCCGTGGGCGCGGTCGGCGGGGTGGTCGGCGGGAGCGCGGTTGACGGGAGGGCGGCCGACGGCGGGGCGGCTGGCGGGAGGGCGGTTGGCGGCGGGGTCTGCGGGACGGCGGGCGCCGCGCGGGTGCGGGAACGGGCCCCGGGGATGTACTGGGCTTCGCCCTGGGACGCCACCCGCCGTGCGCGACCCGGCCGCGGGCGCTCGTCGGTGGCGCGGGGCTCGTCCCCGGGGAAGCTTGAGTACATGCGCATTCGTCGTCTTGTGCCGTTCTGCTGATCCATCGGCCGCGTTCGGCCGAGCGGTTGTGAGCGTAGCGTGACCGAGTGGTCTCTGACTGCTATGCACAACGGGCGCTCGCTCGATCAGGTGGGCCGCGGCGGGCTCGTGATCACGACGCGCCGGGGTTCAGGCGAGCCGCCAGTGCGAGCCGCAGCGCTCCACCAGCCCCAGCGAGCCCAGCTCGTAGAGGCGTTGCAGCACCGCGTCGGCGGCCAGGCCGCAGGCCCGGACCAACCGTTCCACCGGCGCGCCGAGCGGGCCCGCCGGGATGCCCTCCAGCACCTGCAGCGTGTCGCCGCTGAGCGCGTCGCGAGGAAGCATCGGCCCCCGGCGCGTCGGGGCCAGGTCGGCGCCGATGCCGCCGACCAGCTCGACCACCTCGGCGGCGTCGGTGACCAGGGCCGCGCCGGAGCGGAGCAACGCGTGCACCCCGGACGAGAGTTCGCTGGTGACCGGGCCGGGAACCCCCATCACCAGGCGGTTCAGGTCCCTGGCACGACGCGCGGTGCTCAGCGCGCCGCTGCGGCGGGCGGCCTCGACCACGACCGTCCCGCGGGTGAGCGCGGCGATCAGCCGGTTGCGGAGCAGGAAGCGGGGCTTGGTGGGGTGGGCGCCGAGCGGGAGTTCGCTGACCAGAAGGCCCTGTTCGGCGATCCGTGCGAGCAGGGTGGCGTGGCCGCGGGGTAGATCTGGTCGACGCCGCAGGCCAGGACTCCGATGGTGACGCCGGTCGCGGCGAGGGCGCCGCGGTGCGCGGCGGCGTCGATGCCGTAGGCACCGCCGGAGACCACCACCCAGGCGCTGTCGGCGAGGTCGGCGCCGAGTTCGCCGGCGACGTGGGCGCCGTAGGCGGTGCAGGCCCTGGCCCCGACCATGGCGACGGAGCGCAGTGCCAACAGGCGCAGGGAGGCGCTGCCGCGGACCCAGAGTGCGATCGGGCGGGCCGGGCCCAGGTCGTCGAGCTGGCTCGGCCAGTCCAGGTCGCCGGGGCAGACCAGGCGGACGCCGAAGCGTCGGGCCTGTTCCAGGTCGTCGGCCGGGGCGATGGCCGCGGTGCGGGCCCGGTAACCCTCGGCTCTGCGGCGCAGTGCGGCCGGGAGGTCGCGGCCCTGGGTGAGCCGCTCGGCGGTCTCGACCGGCCCGTACTGCTGCAGCAGCTGCCAGGCGCCCTCGTCCCCGGGCTCGACCATGCGGCTGAGCGCGGCCCTCGCCACCCGCTCGGCGTCCGGCGCGGCGGCGAAGGCGGGGGTGGGTGCGGGGGCGGGGGTGGGCGCGAAGGCGGGGGTGGGTGCGGGGGCGGGGGCGAGTGCAGGTACGGGTGCGGAGGCGGGCGGCGGCTCGGCGGCGGGCTCTGGGCTGCGCCGGGTGGCGTCCGGCCCGTTGCCCTGCGGCGCGGCGGGGTCCGCCCCGGCGGAGTCCACATCAGCAAGGTCCGGCCCGGTGGGGTCCAGCGCAGCTGAGTCCAGCGCAGCGGGGTCGGGGTCCAGCACGGTGGTGGTGCGGGGGTCGTCGGTCAGCAAGGGTCTGCCTCGGGTGGTGGGGACGGGGACGGGGCTGGGGTTCAGCGACCGGCCAGCGGCTGCCCGGGGAGGGGTCAGCAGCTGGCCGGGGTGCGGAGGGGCGGCGGCCGACCGGGAAGGGTCAGCCGCAGGCCGGGGAGGGGGCAGCGGCCAGCCGGGGAAGGGGGCCGGCCGCTGGTCGCAGTCGGCCTCAGTGGCCCGGTAGGGCCGCTCCTCGGGTGAAGCCGGTGCGGAGGGCGAGGGCGGTGCGGACGTGGTCGCGGTCCGGGCTGTCGCGGGCGGCGAGGTCCGCGGTGGTCCAGGCGACGCGCAGGACCCGGTCCAGGCCGCGGGCGGTGAGCAGGCCGCGCTCCATGTCCCGCTCGGCGTCCTGGAGCGCGCCGGGCGCGAGCCGCCACCTGGTGCGCAGCTCATGGCCGGGGACCTCGCCGTTGGTGCGCCAGGGGGTGTCCCTGAGCCGGGCGGCGGCCCGTTCCCTGGCGGCCAGGACCCGCGCGGCGACCACCGCGGTGGTCTCGGCGGTGGCGTCGCGGTCCATCAGTTCCAGCCGGGTGACGGCGTCGACCTCCACCCGGAGGTCGACCCGGTCGAGCAGCGGTCCCGACAGCCGGTTCTGGTAGCGGGTGACCATGCTCGGCGTGCACTCGCAGCTGTCGCCGCGCCGCGACCAGCGGCCGCACGGGCAGGGGTTCGCGGCGAGCAGCAGCAGGAACCTCGCGGGCAGCCGCAGCGAGCCCGCCGCACGGGCGACCACCACCTCGCCGGACTCCAGCGGCTGCCGCAGCGCGTCCAGCACCCGGACCGGGAACTCCGGTGCCTCGTCCAGGAACAGCACGCCGCGGTGGGCCAGGGAGACCGCGCCGGGGCGCGGCAGTCCGCTGCCGCCGCCGACGATGGCGGGCATCGTGGTCGAGTGGTGCGGGGCGCAGTAGGGCGCGGACCTGACCAGCGGGCGTCCGGGTGGGAGCAGCCCGGCGATCGAGTGCACGGCGGTGACCTCCAGCGCCTCGTCCGGGCCGAGCGGCGGCAGGATGCCGGGGAGGCGCTCGGCGAGCATGGTCTTTCCCGCTCCCGGCGGGCCCTTCAGGAACAGGTGGTGTCCGCCCGCGGCGGCGATCTCCAGGGCGCGGCGGGCCTCGTACTGGCCGGCCACGTCGGCGAGGTCGCGGAGGTCGGCCTCGTCGGCCCGGCCGCGGACGCCGAGGCCGGGCAGCGAGAGGCCGGCCAGGGCATGGTCCGGCAGGCCGGGGACGGCGGGTTCGGGCTCGTCCTCGGCCAGGGGCACCCCGGTGAGCAGAGTGATCAGCTGACGGAGCGTCTGCACGCCGTGGACCGTGACGCCGGGCACCAGCCCGGCCTCGGCCGCGGTCTGCCGGGGGACCACGACCTGGTCGTACCCGGCGTCCGCGGCGGCCAGCACGGCGGGGAGCACCCCGCGCACCGGGCGGACCCGGCCGTCCAGCCCCAGCTCGCCGATCAGCAGCAGTCGCGCGATGGCGGCGGGGTCGAGCCGCTCGGCCGCGGCGAGTACCGCGCAGGCGATGGCGAGGTCGAAGCCGCTGCCGCTCTTGGGCACCGAGGCGGGCGAGAGGCCGACGGTGAGCTTGCGCTGCGGCCACTTCTCGCCGGAGTTGACCACGGCGGCGCGGACCCGGTCCCTGGCCTCGCTGAGGGCCTTGTCCGGCAGCCCGACGATGGTGAACGCGGCGACGCCGGGCTCCAGGTCGGCCTGGACCTCGACCACCACGCCGTCGACGCCGAGCAGCGCGACCGAGCCGGTGTGGGCGAAGGCCATCTCAGCCCACCGCCCCGGGCAGGTGCTCGACCCGGGCCGCGCCGCGGGCCGTGTGCACCACGCTGACCAGGTCGATCCGCACCCCGCCCGGCGGTGGCGGGGCCTGCCAGCGCTCGTCCAGCCAGCGGGCGGCGAGCAGGGCCAGCCGGGCCGCCTTGGCCGCGTCGACCGCCTCGGACGGGGCCTGGAAGCCGTGTTCGGTACGGGTTTTGACCTCGCAGACGGCGAGGGTGTCGCCGTCCAGCGCGACGATGTCCAGCTCGCCCTGGCGGCAGCGCCAGTTGCGCTCCAGGACGGTGAGCCCGGCCGCGGCGAGATGGCGGGCTGCGGCGTCCTCGCCGTAGCGGCCGAGGGCCTGTGTGCGTGCGGTCACCACGATCACCTCCGCTCGGCAATCTGCCGGGTCGGGGGGCGTCGGGCCAGCGGCTCAGGGTCGGCTGTGGACAGCTCGGGGGGTGTGGAAAACTCCGCCGCCCGGAGGGGTGAACCGGGCGGCGGAGCATTGACAGCTGACCGTGCGACCGCCGGTCAGGGTCCGAAGCCGGCCTCGTCGGAGGGCAGCTCCAGGTCGCTCTTGGCGAGCTCCTCCACGTTGACGTCCTTGAAGGTCAGCACCCTGACCTTGCGGACGAAGCGAGCCGGTCGGTACATGTCCCAGACCCAGGCATCAGCCATGGACACCTCAAAGAACACCTCGCCCTGGACCGAGTGCACCTGCAGCTCGTAGTCGTTGGTGAGGTAGAAGCGGCGCTCGGTCTCGATCACGAACTTGAACAGCCCGACGACGTCGCGGTACTCCCGGTAGAGCTTGAGCTCCATCTCGGTCTCGTACTTTTCGAGGTCCTCGGCACTCATCCCCACGTTCCCCTCAGCTGTGCGTACGTTGGTCCATTGTGGACCACTGGGTGGGGCTCGGTAGCCGTACCGGAGGGTCCGGCGGTTCGCCGTCGAGCAGGGCGGTCAGCAGCGGGCCGAGGCCCTCCGGGTAGACGGTCTCGGCGGTGGCCGCCAGCTCGGCCGAGGTCCACCAGCGCAGCTGGTCCACGGTGCGCAGTTCCAGCTCGGTCTGGCCGGACGGGTCCAGTGCCGTGGTGCCGGTCCTGCCCAGGAAGTACCACTCATCCTGGTCGAAGTCGCGGCCGTCGAAGCTGAAGGCGGTGGCCCGGCGGGCGACCAGCGGACCGAGGGCGACGTCCCTGATCCCGGTCTCCTCGGCGACCTCGCGCCGGGCCGCGTCGGCGAGCTCCTCGCCCGGTTCCACTCCCCCGCCGGGGGTGAACCACCAGTCCCGTCCCGGCACCAGCGGATCGAAGCCGTGCAGCAGCAGGATCCGGTCGGCCGGGTCGAGCAGCAGCACCCGGGCGGCCCTGCGGCGCAGCACCGTCATCCGCGCCTCCTCGCGTTCACTGCCTGCGGAGTTTCCGCAAGCGTCCTCCGACCGTACCCACAGCCGCGGTCAGCAACACCAGGGCGGCCCCGCCGACGACCGCGCAGACCAGCGCCGCCAGCGGGCCGTGGGCGGTGGCATCGGGGCCGGGGACGGCGTCGAGGGCGCTGGTGCGGGCGATCGTCCCGGCCCGGCCCAGCGGCCAGACCCTCCCCTCGACCCTGGCGACCACTGCGGAGTCGGGCACCGTCCCGTCGAGGACGTCCAGGTGGGAGCGGGAGTCGAGGGAGACCGCGCGGTTGTCGCCCATCAGGAACAGCCGCCCGGCCGGGACGGTGACGCTGAAGCCCGTGGCGGAGGTCAGCATGCCGCCGGGGGCCAGGTAGGGCTCGGTCAGCGGGATGCCGTCGACCGTGGTCCTGCCCTTGCTGTCGCAGCAGGCGACCTTGTCCCCACCGACCCCGATCACCCGTTTGACCTCGTCCGTGTTCCCCCAGACCGGGTCGTTGAAGATCACGATGTCGCCGCGGCCGACCGCGCTGCCCTTGACCGGGTGCGCGAGCAGGGTGTCGCCGGGCTGCACGGTCGGCTGCATCGAGTCGGTCGGCACCGAGTACGGCCGGTACTGGATCGCCAGCACGGCGAACCCGCCGAGCATCGCGATCAGCCCGATCGCGATGCCGAGGCCCTGCAGCAGCCCGCCCGGACGCAGCCGTCGTACCGACATGGTGGTTCTCTCCTCAGCCGTGGCAGACCTGGCAGCCGCGGCAGCCGTGACCCGACGTCGAACCTGGGCAGACCGAAGGCCGCAGGACGTCCCAGCAGATTACTGGTCGGTACTGCGGCCTTCGCAAGCGGTTCCGGGTAAGGCTTTGTCCGGGTGAGGCGGTCAGTCCTGGCGCTCCGCCGCGGCGGAGCGGCGCAGCTTGCGCAGCCGGCCCCTGCGGTACAGCCAGGTCAGCGGGACGGCGCCGATCAGCCCGGCCGCGCCGGGCTCGTTGACCAGGGCCGCGCCGACCGGGCCGCCGGCCTGGGTGGTGATGCCGGGCTGGCTGAAGGTGCTCGGGATCGGCAGGGTGGACCAGTGCGAGATCGGCCAGGCCACCACGATGGCGCGGCCGACCACGTCGCTGTCCGGCACCGAGCCGCCGCCGGGCTCATCCATGTGGTAGCGCGAGTCCAGCGAGTCGTTGCGGTGGTCGCCCATCACCCAGATCGAGTTGGCGGGCACCTTGAACGGGCCGAAGTTCTTGTCGCCGCAGGGCGTCGCGCCGGGGTAGATGTACGGCTCGGTCAGCGGCTTGCCGTTGACGTAGACCGGCCCGGTGCCGTTGCAGCTGACGGTGTCCCCGCCGACCGCGATGACCCGCTTGATCAGGTCCTTCTCGTTCGCCGACGGCATCAGGCCGATCCAGCTGAGCACGTCCTGCAGGCCCCGGATCACCGAGTTGCTGCTCTGCGGGGCGGTCGGCTCGTCGGAGAGCCAGTTGCCGGGGTCGTGGAAGACGACGACCTGGCCGCGCGAGGGCTTGTCGCCGAAGTGCGGGGTGAGCTTGTCCACCAGGACCCGGTCGCCGACCTGGAGGGTGTTCTCCATCGAACCCGAGGGGATCGAGAACGCCTGCACCAGGAAGGTCTTGATCAGCAGGGCGAGCACCAGCGCGACCACGACCAGGATCGGCAGCTCCTTCCAGAAGGAGCGCGGCTTCTTCCGCTTCCCCGCCTTGAGCGGGCCTGCCTCACCCGCG
This sequence comes from Streptacidiphilus cavernicola, assembly GCF_042510955.1. Taxonomy (NCBI): domain Bacteria; kingdom Bacillati; phylum Actinomycetota; class Actinomycetes; order Kitasatosporales; family Streptomycetaceae; genus Streptacidiphilus; species Streptacidiphilus cavernicola. Next base: position 81,784 of record NZ_JBHFAB010000026.1, on the reverse strand, counting down.
GGCTCGGCGTCGAGCAGGTCGTCCGCGTCGTCCCTGTGCGGGGCCGACGATCGTTCGGTCCGGTCGTTGTCGGCGTCTCCGCGCCCGGTGTCGTCCACGGACTCCACGGTACGGTCCGTCGAGTCCTCGGGCTCACCGACACCCGAGTTGGGCCCGATCACCAGATCCCCCACTTCATCTCCCTCAGTCGCCATACGGTTCACGTCCGCGCGGTTCACATCCGCTCGAATCGCCGCGCCCATCGACGTCTCGCCGTGCGGGACAGAGTCGCAGCCAAACCCATAACGAGCGGAAGTTCCCCGGGAAGCGGTCCCAGGGCCGCTGCGGACGATACTTGACGAAGACTTTGATCTGGCGCGGGGGGCGCTGCCGCGCCGACGGCCCCGCCCGGCGGCCCGGCGGCGGTCGCCTGGATCGACTGCGACGGCAGGGTGCGCCAGTGCGACAGCGGCCAGATCACCGCGACGGCCCGGCCCACCACGTCCTTCTCCGGGACGAACCCGCCGGTCGCGTCGGACATGTGGTAGCGGGAGTCGGCCGAGACGTCGCGGTGGTCGCCCATCACCCAGAGCTTCCCGGCCGGCACGGTGACCTTGAAGGAGATCCGGGACGGCGGGTTGCCGGGGAACACGTACGGCTCGTCCAGCGGCTTGCCGTTGACCAGCAGCCGACCCTGGCTGTCGCAGCAGGCGACGGTGTCGCCGGGGACGCCGATCACCCGCTTGATCAGGTCGCGGTCCGAGGGCAGCAGGCCGACGAAGGTGAAGGCGGTCTTCACCGCCCCCAGCACCGGGCCGCTCTTGGGCACCGGGTCGTCCTTGAGCCAGTTGTCGGGGTCGTTGAAGACCACCACGTCACCGCGCTTCGGCTGGGCGCCGAACCACGGGGAGAGCTTGTTCACCACCACCCGGTCGCCGATCCCGATGGTGGACTGCATCGAGCCCGAGGGGATCGAGAACACCTGGACCAGGAAGGTCTGCAACAGCAGCGTGATCGCCAGGGCGACCACGACGATCAGCGGTATCTCGCGCAGCAGCGAGCGCTTGCGGCGGCGGCTGGCCCGCTTGGCGGCGCGGCGCCGCTCGGCCCGCCCGCGCTCGGCGCGGGCCCCGGGCGTACGGTCGCCGGTCGCAGCGGGAGCTCCCGCGTCGGCGGTCCGGAGCCGCTCGGCGGATATCGCCGGGGCGGTCGGGGAACCGGCGGCGGAGGGCGAGGGCTGCCTTGACCTACCCCTGGTGCCCACGGCCGGCGTCCTTTCGCAGTTCCGACGCCAGCTCCGCGAAAGCCTGCGGACGGTCCAGCGAGCGCCAGCGTCCCACTGGGAACACCACCCAGTCGACCCTTCCGGTCACCTTGTCGACCGGGACGAAGCCGCCGCCGGGATCGCCCAGGTGGTCCCGGGAGTCGCGGGAGTCGGAGCGGTGGTCGCCGAGGACGAAGAGGCGGTCCGCCGGAACCTTGATCGAGAACCGCACGGTCGAGGGAGCGTCACCGGGATAGAGGTACCCGCTCTCGTCCAGCGGCACACCGTCGACGGTCAACCGCCCCTGCGGATCGCAGCAGACCACGGTGTCCCCGGCCACCCCGATCACCCGCTTGACGAAGTCGTCGCCCGAGCCGTCCCCCTGCTCCTCCCCGCCGTCGTCGACGAAGGAGCCCCGGCCGTCGAAGACCACCACGTCGCCGCGCTGCGGCCGACCGCCGAATCGATACGCCAGCTTGTTCACCACGACCCGGTCTCCGACCCGCAGCGTCCCCTCCATGGAGCCGCTGGGGATGCCGAACGGCTGCGCCACGAAGGTGTTCACCAGGGCCAGCACCAGCGCGCAGACCGCGCCCAGCAGCAGTACGTCCCGGAGCAGGCGGCGGACGGCAGAGGACCGCGGCTCCGCCTCCCGACCGTCAGGGTCGGTGGCGCAGTCGCGGTCCTCGGGCGCTTGCTGTGTATCCATCGCCGCAGCAGCTTAGGTCACCGCGGTGTGAGGGATGTTCAGCGGTCGCGCTTCTCCTTGATCTTGGCGGCCTTGCCGCGCAGGTCGCGCAGGTAGTACAGCTTGGCGCGACGGACCGCGCCGCGGGTCACGACCTCGATCTTCTCGACGATCGGGGTGTGCACCGGGAAGGTGCGCTCCACGCCGACGTTGAAGCTGACCTTGCGGACCGTGAAGGTCTCGCGCAGGCCGTCGCCCTGGCGGCGGATGACGACGCCCTTGAACTGCTGGACTCGGGAGCGGCTGCCCTCGATGACGCGGACGTGCACGTTGACGGTGTCACCGGGGCGGAACGCGGGGATGTCGGAACGCAGCGAAGCCGCGTCGACGGCGGTGAGCAGGTTGCTCATGATCTGTCTCCATCACAGGCGCCACGGGCCACCTGCGGAATGTCGTCCGAAAAGGGGTGTGCTGGTGTGCCGCTCGGTTGGCGGTGTCTCCCCCGTGGCAGGGGCACCGGGCCTACCGCAACCACCGGGGTGGACGGACGGCCGAGGACAGGCAGCAAGGGCCTATTGTTCCACATCGACCGCCGTGGGCAGAAATCGCCCGCGGTCCTCGTCCCAGTGCAGGCCCAACTCGGCCAGGGCGCGCAGGTCGTGCTTGTCCATCGCGCCCCGCTCCCAGCGGCCGACCAGGTCCGGGCGCATGGCGAGGGTACGGGCGAAGGCCTGCTCCCGGCGCCAGCGGGCGATCCTGCCGTGGTTGCCGCTGAGCAGCACCTCGGGCACGGCCCGGCCGCGCCACTCGGCCGGCTTGGTGTACACCGGGCCCTCCAGCAGGTCGGCCATCCGGCCCGGCGCGAAGGAGTCGTCCTGGTGCGACTCGGCGTTGCCGAGCACACCGGGCAGCAGCCGGGCCACCGCCTCCACGATCACCAGCACCGCGACCTCGCCGCCGGCCAGCACGTAGTCGCCGATCGACACCTCGACCACCGGCATCCGCGCGGCGGCCTCCTCGATCACCCGGCGGTCGATCCCCTCGTACCGGGCCGGGGCGAAGGCCAGCCAGGGGCGTCCGGCCAGCTCCTGGGCCAGCTCCTGGGTGAACGGGCGACCGCTGGGGGTGGGCACCACCAGGGTCGGCGCCGGGCCGTCCGCGGGACCGGCCGAGCCGAGCACGCCGTCCAGCGCCGCGGCCCAGGGCTCGGGCTTCATCACCATGCCGGGGCCGCCGCCGTACGGGGAGTCGTCCACGGTGCGGTGCACGTCGTCGGTGTGCTCGCGCAGCCCGTGCAGCCGGACGTCCAGCAGGCCGCGGGCGCGGGCCTTGCCGACCAGCGAGACGTTCAGCGGCTCCAGGTACTCGGGAAAGATGGTGACGACGTCGATCCGCACGGCCGCCGCTCCTACTCGGACTCGTCGGCGGACGGGTCGGCGGCAGCGGCGCCGTCGTCGGACTCACCGTCGTCGGACGCGTCGTCGCGCACCGAGTCGACCACCGCGGCGGCCGGGTCCAGCAGCCCCGGCGGCGGGGTGAGCACCGCGCGCCGCCGCTTGAGGTCGATCTCCGGGACGATCTCGGTGACGAACGGCACCAGCACCTCGCCGCCGTCCGGGCGGGTGACCGTCAGCAGGTCCTGGGCCGGGAGGTGGGCGATCGAGGTCAGCTCGCCGACCGCGGTGCCGTCGGCGAGGACCACGGCCAGGCCGATCAGCTGGTGGTCGTAGAACTCGGCCGGGTCCTCCGGGGTCTGCTCCGGGTCGACCTCGGCGATCAGCAGGGTGCCGCGCAGGGCCTCGGCGCCGGTGCGGTCGGTGACCCCGCGGAAGCTCAGCAGCAGCCGGCCGCTGTGCCAGCGCGCGTCCGCGACGGTGAGCGGTCCGGCGCTGGCCGGGTCGGTCAGCAGCGGGGCGCCGGGGGCGAGCCGGGTCTCCGGCTCGTCGGTGCGCACCTCCACCGTCACCTGCCCCTTGATGCCATGGGCACGGCCGATCCTGGCCACGACGAGCTGCACGGTGATCTCTCTCCTGGAAGTCCTGGAAGTCTGTTCGGAAAAGACTCGGGGCCGGTCGGGACGAGTGTCCCGACCGGCCCCGAGGTGGTGCCCAAGGCTCTGTACCTGTGGCTTATCGCACGCCGTCCACGTCGACCAGGTCGACGCGGACACTGCGACCGCCGAGAGCGGTGACCACGGTGCGCAGTGCGCGCGCCGTGCGACCGCCTCGGCCGATGACCTTGCCGAGGTCCTCGGGGTGCACCCGCACCTCGAGGATGCGGCCCCGGCGCAGTTCTCGCGAACGCACCTGGACCTCGTCCGGGTTCTCGACGATGCCCTTCACCAGGTGCTCGAGGGCTTCCTCGAGCATGATCAGGACTCGGTGGACGCGGCAGCGTCGGCCGGAGCGGCGTCGGCCTCGTCCTTCTTGTCCGACTTCTTGGCCTTCGGGGTGATCGCGACACCGGTGGTGGAGTCCTCGAAGCCGGCAACGGCCTTCGCGAACAGGTGCGAGAAGTCCGTGACCTTGGGCTCGGCGACCTTGAGCGGCGCCGGGGCGGGCTCGCCCTTGAACTGCTGCCAGTCGCCGGTCAGCTTGAGGATCGCGAGCACGGCCTCGGTCGGCTGGGCGCCGACACTCAGCCAGTACTGCGCGCGCTCGTTGTCGACCTTGATGACCGAGGGGTCGTAGGTCGGCTGGTAGATGCCGATCTCCTCGATCGCCCGACCGTCACGCTTGGTGCGGGCGTCGGCGACGACGATGCGGTAGTGCGGGGAGCGAATCTTGCCGAGACGCTTCAGCTTGATCTTGACTGCCACGGGAGTGGTTCTCCTGGATTTGACGTGGGTGAGCAGCCGCGCATTCCACGTGGGGTTGCGGCTGCAGGCTGCTCGACGGACACGTCAGCCGGAGGAGAGAGGGGTCCTGCTCGGCTGCCGAGTACTCAGCTGTCCATTGTGCCATAGGACGGCAGGGCGGATTGCCGCCGCTGCCCCCTACGGAACCGGACCGACGCCCGCTAGCCGCGCGGCGGGACCTCGGCGATCCGGAACGGCTGTCCGCAGTTGCCGCAGACGATGGCGGCCTGGGCCAGCACCGAGGGGACCACCCGGACGTTGCGCCCGCAGTCGCAGACGGCCTTGACCCGGACGCCACCGCCGGAGGAGCCGTGCCTGGTGGCCGGTCCGCGGAAGCTGCGGGCCCGGTCCTGGACCGGTCCGCTGGTGGCGGCGGCGTGCGCGCCGAGGGCGAGCTGCAGCCTGCTGATCGTGTCGGAGTACCGTTCGCGGGTTTCCGCACGCATCGTGACCAGCGAGAAGCCGCTGCTCGGATGCGGATCGGCGGAGTGGTCCAGGCCGAGTTCGTCGGCGAGGGCCAGGAAGCGACGGTTGTGGTAGCGCCCTGCACGCGAGGTGTCACGGATGCCGCGCGCGGCGGCGAGCCCGTGGGCAGCCTCGTGCAGCAGGCGCTCGAAGCCCAGCTCGGTACCGCAGGCCGAAGAGGACTCGCCGATCAGCGATTCCGGGGCCGCGAGACTGGGCAGGTCGGAGTGGTAGCGCTGGATGTCGCCCCAGGCGAGGGCCAGCTCGGCCGCGAGGACCAGTGGTTGTTGTGTCGTGCTCACGCTACGCCAACGAGGGAGCGCTCCCGGATGTTCCGGTTTCAAGAGGTTGTCGTGGACGCGCATAGAGCACCCCGGCCGGGCGCGGACCGCGACGATCCGCCACGATTCCCTGACGGTCAGTCATCTTGCTGGTCAGCGAAGGTCTTTGGGTTTCAAACCGGAAACCGGAAAACCGGTCCACCAGTTCCGTGAAGGTTTGGTGAACCGGTTTTCCTACGCAACTTGTCTGCTCGGCGTCTCAACCGGTGAGATGAACCGGGGTCAGTAGGCCCGCGCGACGATCGCGATGTTGCCCGGCTGGTCGTCCGTCGCCGGAACCGAGCCGTCCTCGGCGACGATGCAGCGGACCGAGACGCCCTGCTCGGCGAGCTTGCGCTCGCCCTCCGGGCCGAGATCGGCCCAGGGCATCCGGCCCCAGCCGGTGGCCGCCGCCTCGACCGCCTCGTCGAGGTTGGCGACCTCCGCGGTACGGGACTCCCGGCGCTCCCGGGACTGGCGCAGCAGCAGCGCCTGGTCCTCCTCCAGCAGGCCGGGGACGATCGCCGCCAGCGCGTCCACCGAGACCGGCTCCTTGCCGCCGGCGATGCGCCGGGCCAGCATGGCGGTGCCGGCCTCCAGGTCGCGCGGGCCGACCTCGATCCGCAGCGGGACGCCCTTGAGCTCCCAGTCCACCGCGCGGCGGCCGAACGGGGTGTCGGTGCGGTCGTCCACGACCACCCGGACCCCGGCCGCCTCCAGCGCGGCGCCGATCTCGCGGACCTTGGCGATCACCGGCTCGTCGCCCTTGATCGCCAGCACCACGACCTGGGTGGCCGCGAGCCGCGGCGGCACCCGGAGGCCGTTGTCGTCGCCGTGCGACATGATCAGGCCGCCGACCATCCGGGTCGAGGAGCCCCAGGAGGTCTGCCAGACGTACTCGCGCTCGCTGCCGTTGGACAGGAACTGGGTGTTGAACGCCTTGGCGAAGTTCTGGCCCAGCTCGTGGCTGGTGCCCATCTGCAGCGCCTTGCCGTCGCCCATCATCGATTCCAGGGTGAGCGTGTTGATCGCCCCGGCGAACCGCTCCTTGGCGGTCTTGCGCCCGAGCACCACGTCGATGCCGAGCACATTGGTCATGAAGTCGCCGTAGACGTCGGTGTGGATCATCGACGCGTAGGCGCGGGCGTCCTCGTACGTGGCGTGGGCGGTGTGGCCCTCCTGCCAGAGGAACTCGGTGGTGCGCAGGAAGACGCGGGGACGCAGCTCCCAGCGGACCACGTTGGCCCACTGGTTGATCAGCAGGGGCAGGTCGCGGTGGCTCTGCACCCACTTGGAGAAGTACTCGTTGATGATGGTCTCGGAGGTGGGCCGGACCACGACCGGCTCGTCCAGTTCCTTGCCGCCGCCGTGGGTGACCACCGCGAGCTCGGGCGCGAAGCCCTCGACGTGCTCGGCCTCGCGGGTGAGGTAGGACTGCGGGATGAACATCGGGAAGTAGGCGTTCTGCGCGCCCGCCTTCTTGATCCGCGCGTCCATCTCCTGCTGCATCCGCTCCCACAGCGCGTAGCCGTACGGTCGGATGACCATGGTGCCGCGCACCGGACCGTTGTCGGCCAACTCGGCCTTGCTGATCAGATCCTGGTACCAGCGCGGGAAATCGTCCGCCTGGGGGGTGAGAACGGGAGCTTTTGCCATGCGCTGATGGTACGGGGCGCACGGGCGCGAATCCGAATCAATACCTTCGGGCTCTGGACTCCCGGCCGCAGTCGGAGTTGGCTGGACCCTGCCGGGAACGGAGCGCGACCGCTCCGCGACCCGGCGTGACTCAGCGCGGGCGTCCCTCACGCCCCGCGACGGGATCGGATCGAAGGGGCCCGGGTGATGGCTTCCGCATCGATGGCAGGCACTACGGTGAGTGCCGTCATGGGCACGGACGGTGGTACGGCAGGGCGGTCCCGGGCGCGGCAGCGGGCCAGGGACTGGGCCGAGATCCAGGAGCGGATGCTGGTCCCGCTCTACGAGGCGGTGTACGCCCGGCTCGAAGTCGGGCCCGCGACCAGCGTGCTCGGCCTCGGCTGCCGGTCGGGACTGGCCCTGCTGCTGGCCGCGGCGCGCGGCGCGGAGGTGGTCGGCCTGGAACCGGAGGCGGAGCTGCGCTCGCTGGCCCAGGACCGCTCACTGCGGGTGATGGCCGACGTCTACCGGGAGCTGGCCGACAGCGGCGACGGCACCGGCCGCGGCGGCGGACCGGGCGGTTCGGCGGGCGGCGGCTCCGCGGGCGGCGGCCCGGCGGGCGGCGGCCCCGCGGCGCACTCGTTGGTGACCGCGTTCGAGCACCTCTCCTGCACCGCCGATCCGCAGGCCCTGGTCCGCGACGCGGCCCGGCTGACCCTGCCCGGCGGGCATGTCGCGCTGGCCACCTGGGGCCCGCCGGAGCGCTGCGAGAGCGCCCCGGTGCTGGGGATCGCGCGCCGGCTCGCGGACCCGCTCAGGCGCGGTCCCTACGCGCCGTTCGCGCTGAGCGTGCCCGGCGCGGTGGAGCAGATGGTCGCGCGGGCCGGACTGCGGCTCGGCGGCGGCGGGCGGGTGCTCTGCCCGTTCGCCTACCCGGACCTGGAGAGCGCCGTCCGCGGCCTGCTGTCCATGGGCGTCTTCGACGCGGCGGCGGACTACTCCGGCCAGCGCCAGGTGGAGAAGGAGGTCACCGAGGCGCTGCACCCCTACCGGCGCGACGACGGCTCGGTCCGGATGCTCAACGTCTTCCGCTACACCGTGGCCGAGCGGCCCCGGCTGCGCTGAGGCTCACAGGGTCTTCGCGGCGCGGGGCAGCCCGGCCGCGCGGTAGGCGTGCTCCTCGTCCAGGGTCTCGTGCTCCATCAGCGCGTCGGCCAGCGCGTCCAGCCGGGGGCGGTGCTCGGTGAGCTTGCGGCAGGCCTCCTCGTAGCACTCGGCGACGATGCGGCGGGCCTCGCCGTCCACCGCGTCCAGGGTGGCCGGGGCGGCGGAGAGGCCGTACGCGCCCTGGGTGTCGGCGGGGACGGCGGTGAGCCTGCCGACCACGCTGCTCATCCCCCAGCGGCCGGCCATGCCCCGGGCGATGCCGGTGACCTGCTCCAGGTCGCTCTCCGCGCCGGTGGTGATCACGCCGTAGACCACCTGCTCGGCGGCCATCCCGCCGAGCGCGCCGATGATCCGGCCGCGCAGGTACTCCTCGGTGTAGGCGTAGCGGTCCGCGTCCGGGGTGGACAGGGTGACGCCGAGGGCGCGTCCGCGCGGCACGATGGTGATCTTGCGGACCGGGTCGGCGCCGGGCTGCAGCATCCCCAGCAGCGCGTGCCCCGACTCGTGGTACGCGGTCCTGCGGCGCTCCTCCTCCGGCATCACCAGCGAGCGGACCGCGCCCAGCTGGACCTTCTCCAGGGCTTCGGCGAACTCGCGCGGGCCGACCTCGGCCCGGTCGTGCTTCACCGCCAGCAGCGCGGCCTCGTTGGCGAGGTTGGCCAGCTCGGCGCCGGTCATCCCGGGGGTGGTCCGCGCGACCTGGGCCAGGTCGACGCCCTCGGCCAGCGGGACGTCCCTGGTGTGGATCTTCAGGATGGCCTCGCGGCCGTCCCGGTCGGGCGGGCTGACGGTGACCGTGCGGTCGAACCGGCCCGGCCGCAGCAGGGCCTTGTCCAGCACCTCGGCGCGGTTGGTGGCGGCCAGCACGACCACGCCCTCGGAGCCGGAGAAGCCGTCCATCTCGGTGAGGATCTGATTGAGCGTCTGCTCGCGCTCGTCGTGGCCGCCCATGCCGCCGCCGCTGCCGCGGGTCCGGCCGATGGTGTCGATCTCGTCGATGAAGACGATCGCCGGGGCGACCTTGCGGGCCTCGGCGAACAGCTCGCGGACCCGGGAGGCGCCGACGCCGACGATCATCTCGATGAACTCGGAGGCGGAGGCCGAGAAGAACGGCACCCCGGCCTCTCCCGCGACGGCTCGGGCCAGCAGGGTCTTGCCGGTCCCCGGCGGGCCCGCGAGCAGGACGCCGCGGGGCATCTTGGCGCCCATCCTGCGGTAGGCGTCGGGCCGCTCCAGGAAGTCGACCACCTCGGTCAGCTCGGCCTTGACCTCGTCGATCCCGGCCACGTCGGCGAAGGTGGTGCGCCGGGCGCCGGGGCCGTCCAGGGCGACCGGCTTGGGCGGGGCCTTGCGGCCGAGCCCGGCCATCCCGCCGCCCGCGCCCATCCGCCTGGCGATCACCAGCCAGAGCACCACCAGCAGCAGCATCGGCGCCAGCGAGAGCAGCAGGTTGACCAGGAAGCTGCGCTCCTGGACCACCGGGCGGGCGTCCACCACGACGCCCTGGGCGGTCAGCGTGCTCCAGAGCCCGTCGTCGGCGAACACCGGCCGCTGGGTGCTGAAGTCGGTGTAGCTGCCCTTGCCGTCGTCCGGCTTGGGCTGGGCCTCCTTGAGCTTGCCCTGGATGCTGTCGCCCTTGGCGTAGATCTCGGAGACGTGACCCGCGGTCAGCTGCTTGGTGAACTCGGTGTAGGTGATGCTGGTGCTGCCGGCCCCGCTGAACAGGTTCAGCAGCAGGTCGACCAGCACGAACACGACCAGCGCGGTGAGCAGCATCCGCAGCCAGCCGCCGCGGGGCCCCCGGTTCGGCGGTGGTGTCGGGGGCGGCGACGGCGGGGTGCCCTCCGACCGCCACAGCTGGTCCGGGTTCTCGCGGGGCGGCACGGGAGTAGTCACCTTTGTGACAATACGGACATATGATCCGTCAATCCACCGTGCGCGCCACCGAGTACGCCTTTAGAGGCCGGGCCATTCCTCGGCGGTGAGGGCGTAGCGCTCGTGGTCGCGCCAGGCGTCCTGCAGGAACAGCATCCGCGGGGTGTAGCCCTCGTGCCGGAAGCCGAGCCGCTTCGCCATCGCGATCGAGGGCTCGTTCGCCGGCTGGACGTTGATCTCCAGCCGGTGCAGGTCCAGGCCGCCGTCGCTCTCCGCGGCGAAGCAGCGGTCCAGCACCAGCCGCATCCCCTCGGTCATCCGGCCGGTGCCGTTGTAGGGGAGGTAGGAGTTGTACCCCAGGCTGCCGTTGCGGAAGCGGCCGCGGACGATGTTGGCCACGTTGCAGCAGCCGACCAGGCCGCCGTCCTCGATGTCGAAGACCAGGTAGGTGCGCAGGGTCTCGCCCTGACGGCGGACCAGGTCCACCAGGCCGTCCGGCTCCAGCGGGTTCCACCGGCCGACGTGCTCGGTGGAACGGCGCACCGCCGCCGCGTAGGTGGGAGCGTCGGACAGTCTGGGGGTACGGATCTCCACTCGCATGCGCACATCATGGCGCATGCGAGTGGGGCGCCTCAGATGAGGTCCTTGAACTCCTTGGGGAGCTCGAAGTCCTCCGGGAGCTTGCCCGCGCCGGGGCCGAACGGGCTGGAGCCGGCGGCCGGACCCTCGGCCTTGCGCTCCAGCGCGGCCTTCTGCTCGGCGGCGCGCTTCAGCGGGTTGCCGGACTTCTGCTTGCCCTTGGCCTGCTTCTGCTGCTTGGCCTTGCGGGCGCCCCCGCCGCCCGAGCCGGGCATGCCCGGCATCCCGGGGATGCCCCGGCCGCCGGCCATCGCCGACATCATCTTGCGGGCCTCGAAGAAGCGCTCGACCAGGCTGCTGACCTCGGAGACGTGCACCCCGGAGCCCTTGGCGATCCGGGCCCGGCGGGAGCCGTTGATCAGCTTGGGGTCGTCCCGCTCGGCCGGTGTCATCGACTTGATGATCGCGCCGACCCGGGCCACGTCCCGGTCGTCAATGCTGTTGATCTGCTCCCGCATCTGCCCCATGCCGGGCATCATCCCGAGCAGCTTGGACAACGAGCCCATCTTGGAGACCTGCTCCAGCTGGGACAGGAAGTCGCCGAGGCCGAACTCCTTGCCGCCCTTGCTGGCCAGCTTGGAGGCCATCTTGGCGGCCTCGTCCTGGCTGAAGGTCTTCTCGGCGGTCTCGATCAGGCTGAGGATGTCGCCCATGCCGAGGATGCGCGAGGCCATCCGGTCCGGGTGGAAGGCGTCGAAGTCGGTCAGCTTCTCGCCGTTGGAGGCGAACATGATCTGACGGCCGGTGAGGTGCGCCACCGACAGCGCCGCGCCGCCTCGGGCGTCGCCGTCCAGCTTGGAGAGCACCACACCGGTGAAGTCGACGCCTTCGAGGAAGGCCTGCGCGGTGGTGACCGCGTCCTGGCCGATCATGGCGTCGACGACGAAGAGGACCTCGTCCGGGTCGACCGCGGCGCGGATGTCGGCGGCCTGCCGCATCAGCTCCTCGTCGATGCCCAGGCGTCCGGCGGTGTCGACGATGACCACGTCGTACTGCTTCTGCTTGGCGTACTCGATCGAGTCCTCGGCGACCTTGACCGGGTCGCCGACGCCGTTGCCCGGCTCGGGGGCGTAGATCGCCACCCCGGCCCGCTCGGCGACCACGCCGAGCTGGGTGACCGCGTTGGGGCGCTGCAGGTCGCAGGCCACCAGCAGCGGGGTGTGCTTCTGCTCCTTGAGCCAGTGGCCCAGCTTTCCGGCCAGGGTGGTCTTGCCCGCACCCTGGAGGCCGGCCAGCATGATCACGGTCGGGCCGGTCTTGGCGTAGCGCAGCCGCCGGGTCTCCCCGCCGAGGATGCTCACCAGCTCGTCGTTGACGATCTTGATGACCTGCTGGGCCGGGTTCAGCGCACCGGAGACCTCGGCACCGAGCGCGCGGTCCTTGACCTGCTTGATGAACGCCCGCACGGCCGGGAGCGCGACATCCGCCTCCAGCAGGGCGATGCGGATCTCGCGGCAGGTGGCGTCGATGTCCGCCTCGGACAGCCGGCCCTTGCCACGGAGGTTCTTGAACGTCGCTGCGAGGCGGTCGGAAAGGGTGTCGAACACGTCGGTCGCGGGTCCTCGTGGCTCGGGAACGGATGGGTCGTCGCCCTCCAGGGTATCCGCCCGTACCCGGTAGAGGCTCCACCCGGGTCAGCACAGCCTCGGCCCGGGTGCGGGGCGGCCCCGGCCCGGGTCAGGACAGCGCCAGCTCCACCGCGCGGGCCACCTCGGCGGCGCGCAGCGGCGACAGCGGCAGTTCGTCCGGTCCGGTGACGTAGAAGGCGTCGACGGCGTCGGCGCCCAGGGTGGAGATCCGCGCGGTGCGGACCCGGACCCCGGTGTCCTCCAGCGCCCGGCCGATCCGGTGCAGCAGCCCGGGGGCGTCGTGCGCGCGGACCTCCAGCACGGTCGCGCTGGCCGAGCCGCCGGGCGCCACGGTGACCCGCGGCGGCGGGGCGGCGATGCCGCGGCGGCGCGGGGCCGCGGCGTCCCGCTCGGCCAGCCTGCGGGTGACGTCCATGCCGCCGTCCAGGGCCCGGCGGATGTCCGCGCGCAGCCGCGCGGCCTCCGGGACCTCGCCGAACTCGGCCGCGACCTGCCAGGTCAGCGCGAGCACCGGGCCCGCGCCGATCGGGTCGAGCTCGCGGATCGCCGCCGCCCGTACCGTCAGCCGGTGCAGTGCCAGCACCCCGGCCACGGTCGGCAGCACCCCGGGGCGGTCCGGCAGGGCCAGGGTGAGGGTGACCCCCATCGGCTCGGCGCCCGGCTCGGCCGGGCGCTCGGCCTCGGCGTGCACCGACAGCACCGGGCCGCCGGTCCTGGCCGCCTCGACGGCCAGCCGCTCCTCCTCCGCGGACGGCTCGGGGGTCGCCGCCTCCGGCGTCCCGTGCGCGCCGTCCAGCGCCGCGGCGGCCCGCTCGGCCAGGTCGGCGACCAGGGCGGCCCGCCAACTGCTCCAGGCGGCGGGCCCGGTGGCCAGCGCGTCGGCCTCGGTGAGCGCGTGCAGCAGCTCCAGCACGCCGGTGCCGCCGACCACCGAGGTGATCGCGGCGACGGTGGCCGGGTCGTCCAGGTCGCGTCTGGTCGCGGTCTCCACCAGCAGCAGGTGGTGCCGGACCAGCAGCGCCAGCACCTCCACGTCCGGCTTGGGGAAGCCGAGCCGGGCCGCGACGTCCCGGGTGATCACCTCACCGGCCTCGGAGTGGTCCCCCGGCCAGCCCTTGCCGATGTCGTGCAGCAGCGCGGCGACCAGCAGCAGGTCGGGACGGGCCACCCGGCGGGTCATCGCGGCGGCCCGTACCGCCGTCTCGACCAGGTGCCGGTCCACGGTCCAGCGGTGCACCGCGTTGCGCTGCGGACGGCAGCGGACCCGGTCCCAGTCCGGGAGCATCCGGGCGATCAGGCCCTCGGCCTCCAGCGCCTCCCACACCGCGACCGCGCTCTCGCCCGCGCCGAGCAGGGTGACCAGCTGGTCCCTGGCCTCGTCCGGCCAGGGCACCGGCAGCGGCCGGGTCTCCGCCGCCAGCCGGCGCACGGTGGCCGGGGCCAGCGGCAGGTCCGCCTGGGCCGCTGCCGCGGCGGCGCGCAGCGGCAGCACCGGGTCGGCGGCCGGTCGGGCCGCGTGCGCCAGCACCGCCTCGCCGTCCTGCTCCACCACGCCCTCGGCCAGCGGGCTGCGCTCCACCCCGCCCCTGGCCGCGACATTGCGGGTGGCGGTGCTCGACCCGAAGCCGAACCTGACGGTGCGGCGGACCCGGCCGCCGCTGCGGGCCCGGAGCACCCGGTCCACCTCGCGCCAGGTGACGTCCGAGGCGTAGGCGACGGTGCGGGCCGCCTCGTAGACCTGGCGCAGCAGGATGTCGGCGTCCAGCACGCCCAGCTCCAGCGCGACCTGGTCCTGCTCCTGCAGGCTGAGCCGGTCGGTGGCGCGTCCAGTGACCAGGTGCAGGGTGTCCCGGACGTCGCGGAGCTTCGCCGCCGCCTCGGCCAGGCCGGTCCGCGGCGCGTCGGCGATCCAGGAGGCGGCGACCGCGTCCAGTGCGGTGAGGTCGCGCAGCCCGCCGCGGGCCTCCTTGAGGTCGGGCTCCAGCAGGAAGCCCAGCTCGCCGTGCCGCTCGGCCCGGTCCCGGCCCATCTCGTGCAGCTCGGGCAGGCGTTTGACGGCGTCGGCCCGCCAGTCCGCCAGGATCGCCGAGCGCAGCCCGGTGGTGAGGCCGGGGTCGCCGGCGATGTGGCGCGCGTCCAGCAGGCCCAGCTGGACCTTGAGGTCCTCGGCGGCCATCCTGCGCGCGGTGGGCAGGTCGCGGACCGAGTGGTCTAGGGCGATGCCGTTGTCCCAGACCGGGTACCAGATCTGCTCGGCCAGCGCGGGCACCGCCCGGCCCCTGGCGCCGCCGTCGTGCAGCAGCAGCAGGTCGAGGTCGCTGCGCGGGGACAGCTCGCCGCGCCCGTAGCCGCCGACCGCGACCAGGGCGACCCCGCCGAGGCCGTCCGCCGCGGTGGAGAAAAGCCCGGAGAGCCAGCGGTCGGTGAGCTCGGACAGGGCGGTGCGACGGGCCGCGCCGACCCTGCCGTCCTCGCGCAGCAGATGCAGCCGCTGGGCGGCGTAGCCGCTGGGTTCGGAGGCCGGGTCGCTGGAGTCCTGGCCGGGCGTCGCCTGCTGCCGATCCGTCAACGCTGCTCCCCTGAATGAAGAACGCCGGAATGGGGAGTCGGGTGTGAGCCCGACTCCCCCGCCCCTTTACGAGATGAGATTGTTCCCTACAGCGCGTCCGGACCGCGTTCGCCGGTGCGCACCCGGACGGTGGTCTCCACCGGGACGCTCCAGACCTTGCCGTCCCCGATCTTGCCGGTGCGGGCGGCCTTGACCAGGACGTCGATCAGGCCTTCCGCGTCGTCGTCCTCGGCGAGGATCTCGACCCGGACCTTGGGCACCAGGTCCACGGTGTACTCCGCACCCCGGTAGACCTCGGTGTGGCCGCGCTGCCGACCGTAGCCGCTGGCCTCGGTGACGGTGAGTCCGTGGACCCCGAAGGCCTGCAGGGCCTCCTTCACGTCGTCCAGGCGGTGGGGCTTGATGACTGCGGTGATGAGCTTCATGCCTCGACCTTCGTTCCCGCGTCGGCGTCCGACGTCGCCTCGTCGTCCTGGGCCACCCCGCCGGCCGGTACCAGCGCCTTGGAGAGCGCGGCGCCCACGGCGCTGAAGTCGTAGGCGGACTCGGCGTGCTCCGCCTGGTCGATGCCCGCGACCTCGACGTCCTCGGAGACCCGGAAGCCCATCGTCTTGTCGATGATCTTGCCGATGACGTAGGCGAGGACGAAGGAGTACGCGCCGACCACCACGACGCCCAGGGCCTGCCGGCCGAGCTGGGTGAAGCCGCCGCCGTAGAACAGGCCGGCGTAGGAGGAGCCGGCGTGGCCGGTCGAGAGCAGGCCGATCAGCAGGGCGCCGGTGGCGCCGCCGACCGCGTGGACGCCGACCACGTCGAGCGAGTCGTCGAAGCCGAAGCGGTACTTGAGGCTGACCGCCCAGGCGCAGAGCGCGCCGCAGAACAGGCCGAGGCCGATCGAGCCCAGCGGGCTGATGAAGGCACAGGCCGGGGTGATCGCGACCAGGCCGGTGACCGCGCCGGAGGCGGCGCCCAGCGTGGTGAACGAGCCGTGCCTGATCTTCTCGTAGGCCAGCCAGCCGATCATGGCCGCGCCGGTGGCGATCTGGGTGTTCATGAAGGCGATGCCGGCCAGGCCGTTCGCCGCCAGGGCGGAGCCGGCGTTGAAGCCGAACCAGCCGAACCACAGCAGACCGGAGCCCAGCATCACCAGCGGCAGGCTGTGCGGACGCATCGGGTCCTTCTTGAAGCCGATCCGCTTGCCCAGCACGAAGGCCAGCGCCAGACCCGCCATACCGGCGTTGAGGTGGACCGCCGTCCCGCCGGCGAAGTCCAGCACGTGCATCCGGTCGCCGAGCCAGCCGCCCTGGCCGCCGTTGAAGTAGAAGACCCAGTGCGCGACCGGGAAGTAGACGATGGTGACCCAGAGCGCCAGGAACAGCGCCCAGGCCGAGAACTTGGCACGGTCGGCGATCGCGCCGCTGATGAGGGCCGGGGTGATGACGGCGAACATCAACTGGAAGGCGGCGAAGGCGAAGACCGGGATGCTCCCGCTGAGTTCGTTCATGCCGATGTTGCGCATGCCGAACATGTGCAGGTTGCCGATGAGGCCGTGGAACGAGTCGGTGCCGAAGCTGAGCGAGTAGCCGTACAGCACCCACAGGACCGTGACGATCCCGAGGGCGAGGAAGCTCATGATCAGCATGTTCAGGGCGCTCTTCACGCGGACCATGCCGCCGTAGAAGAACGCGAGGCCCGGCGTCATCAACATGACCAATGCCGCGCTTATGAGTACAAAAGCGGTGTCCCCGCCGCTGAAGCCGCTAGGCATTCGGCGTCTCCTCGAGTGTTGGGCCGCTCCGTCTTCCGGGTATCCGTCCCGTGCCCCCGGAAGCGTCGGCTGTTGATGAGGAGATTGACCGAGGGCGGTTTCGGCCGATCGGTGAGCGTGTTTCGCGGCAGTGACGAAGCTGACGGCAGTGTTACGCGCCCGTGAACAGGGGAACCGGAGCGGGTACGCACCGCTACCCTGACGCCCTGCGATGCCGGAGCGGCGGAACGTGACCGACCGCGGAAACCGACCCGCGGAACTGGCATGGGGGAGCCGAGTTTCGAGGGTTTCCGCGGTCGGAGTCTCGTTTGTCCGTGTTCAGGCGATGGCTGGAAACCGCCTCACACGGCCTGGTTGCGGGTGTACTCCGGCAGTTCCTGCTTGACCCGGTCGCGCAGCTCGATCACCTCGGCCACCCCGCGGAACTCGTCCGTCGCCGCGGCCGTGGTCTTGCGGACCCGGGTGTTGACCCGCTCGGAGCGGATCCGGATGGCGATCTCCAGGGCCTGCTGCGCGGACGCCGCCGCCTCCTCCGGCTGCTTCTGCAGCAGGTGGACGCTGGACATGCCGATCAGGTTCAGCGCGTAGGAGCGCTGGTGGTCCGGGTCCTGGGCGAACAGCTCCACCGCGCGCTCCATCACCGGCTGCGCCTGCAGCGCGTACACCTCGCTGCGGCCCGCGTGGTAGCTCAGGTCGCGGTAGGAGTGCGCGTTCTCGGCGTTGAGCTCGGCCTCGGAGAAGAAGGTGATCCAGTCCGGCTCCTGCTCCAGCGGGACGCTGATGTCCGTGAAGGAGTCCTCGGCCAGCCGGGCCGCCCGGTAGCACTTGTTGACCTCGCCGAGGTTGGCGTAGGCGCGGGCCTCCAGCGCGTGCATCAGGGCGCTGGTCCTGGCGGTGGCGGTGTCGCGGCTGCCGTACTGGGCGAGGTGCACCAGCTCCAGGGCGTCGGAACTGCGGTTGAGGTGGATCATCTGCCGGCACATGTCGGAGAGGATCAGCGCGCCGAAGGGGCGGTCGCCGGCCTCCTTGGCCGCGTGCAGCGCCAGCACGTAGTACTTCTGCGCGCTGGGGTGCATCCCTATGTCGTAGGACATCCACCCGGCCAGGTGCGCCAGCTGGGCGGTGGTCTGGAACAGGCGGCGGGTGACGTCGGCCGGGTAGGTCTCCTGGAGCAGGTCGCAGACCTCGTGCAGCTGGCCGACCACGGCCTTCCGGCGCAGGCCGCCGCCGTTCTGGGCGTCCCACTGGCGGAACATCCGGACCGTGGACTCCAGCAGGGCCAGCTCCGGCGGGGAGATCCGGCCGGTCGGCGGGCGGCCGCCGCGGGCGGTGGCGAGGGCGCCGGTCGGCAGCCCGCCGGAGGCCGGGGCCGGGGCGAGCCAGCGCTGCATCGGCTCGATCAGCGCGGAGCCCGCGGTCAGCGCCAGCGAGGTGCCGAGGAAGCCGCGACGGTTGAGCATCAGGTCGCTGCGCGAGTAGTCGGAGATCAGCTGGACCGTCTGGCTGCCGTTCCAGGGGAGGTCCACCCCCGAGCCCGGGGCGAGGTTGGGGACCGCCTTGAGGCCGAGGTCCTCGATCGTCACCAGGGAGCCGAAGCGCTCCGAGAAGAGGTCCGAGAGGATCTTGGGGATCGGCTCCCGCGGGCTCTCGCCGTCCAGCCAGCGGCGCACGCGTGAGGTGTCGGTACTGATGTGGCTGGCGCCGATCTGCCGGGCCCGCCGGTTGACCTGGCGAGCCAACTCGCCCTTCGACCAACCGCTCCTGACGAACCACGTCGCCAGCTGCTCATTGGGTTGCTTCTCACCCACCGGAACGCCCCCATCCCGGGACGGCCCGATGCCGTCCAAAAAATATTGGATTATGCTGGCACGGATCTTGCACACAGATCTTTCACACCGTCAGAGATCTTTGGGTGCACGATCGTTGGCTTCAGGCCCGTTGCTTGCGGTGCGAACGTAGCGCGGATTCCGCCGTACGAGGGAGTCGAGCCTCAGAAACGCCACCTTTCGCCACCCCTGCGAGTGAACTTCGGGCTTCTTCGGCGCGCTTCACTTGATCTGGATCTCAGGGCGAGCCTCGCGCAATCCCGACGGTCCGGCAACGGGATCCGGGAATCTCACCCCATCAGGGGGCGCGAAAGCATCGGCGACGCGCCCCGCAGGGAGCCCGTACGCCTTTCCGCGCTCCGCGGCGTAACCATCGGTACTCGATTTCGGTTGGTGGTGAGTGGACTTGGACATCCTGTTCGGCAACCCGATCTTCAGCGGCCGGTCGCTCGGCCCGCGTGGGCGCGCCCACGCCACCCGGTGCCAGACGGCTGCCGAGTACACCCGGCGCTGGGGGTGGACGGTGGCCCTGGCCGGCTCCGAGCTGCGCCTGGTCACCGGCCTGGGCTTCGACGCGCTCGACGTGCCCGAGGACGTCGGCTGCCGCGCGCTGGTGCGGATGGAGCGGATGGGCGTCCGGCCGGGCCCGGTGCTGGCGGGCCCCGGCGACCGGGCCCTGTTCCTGGTCGCGCCGCACACCGCGGAGGCCCTGCCCGAGCTGCTCTACAAGACCGGCTGGGACGACGCGGAGCTCGACCTGGCCTGCCACGGCGTCGGCTCGTCCGTCCCCGCGCCGCCGACGCCGCTGACCCGCTGGCTGCGCCGCCCCGGCGCGGAGACCGCGAGCCGCCCGCCGGAGGCCAGGCTGCTGCTCGGCGCACTGGCGTACGCGTGCCACGGGGGCGTGGCGGAGCTGGTCGGGCGGCGCTGACGCGGCTCCGCCGCAGGGGAACGACTGGAGCGTAGGCGCAGGGCGACGGCTGGGGTGTCGGCCGAGGGCGACCAAAGGCACAGCGCAACGGCCGAGGACCGGGACAAGGCACTCACTCACGTGAGTGAGTGGTGGTCCCGGCCCTCGGCCGTTCGTTCCGGGCGGCTCAGCCGATCAGCGCGTCCACGAAGCCCGCGGGGTCGAACGGCGCCAGGTCGTCCGCGCCCTCGCCCAGGCCGATCAGCTTCACCGGGACGCCCAGCTGGCGCTGCACCGCGACCACGATGCCGCCCTTGGCGGTGCCGTCCAGCTTGGTCAGCACGATGCCGGTGATGTCCACCACGTCGGCGAAGACCTTCGCCTGCACCAGGCCGTTCTGGCCGGTGGTGGCGTCCAGCACCAGCAGCACCTCGTCCACCGAGCCGTGCTTCTCCACCACCCGCTTGACCTTGCCCAGCTCGTCCATCAGGCCGGTCTTGGTGTGCAGCCGCCCGGCGGTGTCCACCAGCACGGTGTCCGCGCCCTCGGCGATCCCCTGCTTGACCGCCTCGAAGGCCACCGAGGCCGGGTCGCCGCCCTCGGGGCCGCGGACGGTACGGGCGCCGACCCGCTCGCCCCAGGTCTGCAACTGGTCCGCGGCGGCGGCCCGGAAGGTGTCGGCCGCGCCGAGCAGCACCGTACGGCCGTCGGCGACCAGCACCCGGGCCAGCTTGCCGCTGGTGGTGGTCTTGCCGACGCCGTTGACGCCGACCACCAGCACCACCGCGGGGCGCGGCGGCTCCTCCTCGGCGTGCCGGGCGGTGTGCAGGGTGCGGTCCATGGTCGGGTCGACCAGGGTGGTCAGCTCCTCGCGGAGCAGCGCGGTCAGCTCCTCCTGCGAGCGGGTGCCCAGCACCTTGACCCGCGAGCGCAGCCGCTCGACCAGCTCCTGGGTCGGCGCCACCCCGACGTCGGCGACCAGCAGCAGTTCCTCGATCTCCTCCCAGGTGTCCTCGTCGAGGTGGTCCCGGGAGAGCAGGGCGAGCAGGCCCTTGCCCATGGTGTTCTGCGAGCGCGCCAGCCGGGAGCGGAGCCGGACCAGGCGTCCGGCGGTCGGCTCGGGCACGTCCAGCACGGGTGCGGCGGGGGCCTCGGCGGCCGGGGCCTCGGCCGCCGGTTCCGGTCGGGGCTCGGCGGCGGGTTCGGCTCCCGGTTCGGCGGCCGGCTCGGCCCGCGGCGGCGCGACCTGCGTCGGAGCGGCCTTCGGCGGCAGCTCCTTGCGGCGCCTGCCGGTGACGACGAGGCCGGTGGCGGCTCCGAGGAGGACGACGGCGATGACTACGGCAATGATGATGTATTCCATGACGCCTCCCAGTATCAGGGACGGGTGTGCGAGTACGGGAGAAGCAGGCAGAACCGGGCCCCCGGCGGGGCGGAATTCGGTGGAACCGCTTCCGGCGCCCGCGGCATCATCACTGTCATGATCACCTCGATTGGCACCGCCGCGGCCCGTCGGCTCCAGCTGCTGCGGATGCTGCGCGAGGCGGGGCCCGCGGTGCTGCTCGGCTACGCGTCGGCGCTGCTGCTGGGCTCGGTCACCCCGGCCGCCACCGCCGCGGTGCTCGCGCTGCTGGTGTCGCGGCTCGACACCGCGGCCACCGGCAGCACCCTGTTCGACGCCGCGCTGCTGCCGCTGGCGCTGTTCGGCGGCGTGTTGCTGCTCGGCCACCTCGGCGACGCCGCCGCCACGCCGCTGGAGTACCTGGCCAGGTCCCGGGTGGACGGCGCGCAGCGGGCCCGGATCGCCCGGCTGGTGCTGGCCGGGCCCACGGTCGGCGCACTGGAGACCCCCGAGGTGCAGGCCGCCGTGCGCGGCGCCATCGGCGATCCGGACCGCGGCCCGGACCGCACCGTCGGGCTGGGCGCGGTCGCGGCGCTGCGGCGGCTGGCGGCGCTGGCCGGGGCGGTGGCCTCCTGCGCGGTGCTGGCCGGCTACGCCTGGTGGCTGCTGCCGGTGCTGCTGGTCCCGGCCGGGGCCTGCGGCTACCTGCGGTTCCGGCAGGGCGTGGCGGTCAACGAGACCTGGCGCTTCGCCGACCGGGAGGAGCTGCACGCGGACGTCTGGCGGCAGGCGGTGGTGTCGCCGAGCGAGGGCAAGGACATCCGGGTGTTCGGCCTGGCCGACTGGCTGGTGCGGCGGCTGCAGCGGCACATCGACGTGGCCAACGCCCCGCTGTGGACCGTGATGCTGCGGATCGCCCGGGGCGAGTGGCTGCCGCTGCTGCTGGTGTCGGCCGGGCTGGTGCCCGCGTACACCGCGGTGACCTGGAGCGCGGTGCACGGGCACAGCACGGTCGCGGTGCAGACGGCGGTGCTGGCGGCGGGGTGGTCGCTGGTCCAGGCCCTGGGCTCGGGTGGTGAACTGCTGCAGATCACCGGCGCCAACAGCGCGCTGGCCGGGTACGACCGCCTGCGCGGGACGCTGGGCGGCGAGGCCGCGGCGCTGCCGGACCGGGGCGCGCTGCCGTCGCCGCGTCAGCCGGCCGGGGGCGGGCCGCCGTTGGTGCGTTTCGAACAGGTGGGGTTCGGCTATCCGGGCGGCGCGCGTGCCGTGCTGGACCGGCTCGACCTGGAGATCAGGCCCGGCGAGCTGCTGGCCGTGGTCGGGTTGAACGGCGCGGGCAAGTCGACGCTGATCAAACTGCTGTCCGGGCTCTACCGGCCGACGTCCGGCCGGATCACGGTCGACGGCGCCGAACTGACGGCGCGGAACACCGGGTCCTGGCGGTCCCGGATCGCGGTGGTGTTCCAGGACTTCGTCCGCTACCAGCTCTCCGCCGCCGACAACGTGGTCCTGGGCGCGGCGCACGACCGCGCCGCGCTGGACCTGGCCGCGCGCGACGCCGGCTTCGCGCCGGTGCTGGCGCGGCTCCCGGACGGCTGGGACACCCCGCTGGCCCGCTCCCGCACCGGCGGGGTGGACCTGTCCGGCGGCCAGTGGCAGCAGCTGGTGCTGACCCGCGCCCTGTACGCGGTCAGGACCGGGGCGCAGCTGCTGGTGCTGGACGAGCCGACCGCGCACCTGGACGTCCGCACCGAGTTCGAGGTGTTCCGGCGGCTGGCCGAGCACCGCGGCCGAACCAGCGTGGTGCTGATCTCGCACCGGCTGTCGACGGTCCGTCGGGCCGACCGGATCGTGCTGCTGGACGGCGGCCGGATCACCGAGTCAGGGACGCACGAGGAGCTGATGGCGCGGGGCGGCGGCTACGCCGACCTGTTCACGGTGCAGGCGGAGCGGTTCGCCGCGGCGGGGGTGACCGAATGACGTCCGACGGTGTCAGCGGGGCAGACGGGGCAGGTAGCGCGGGCGGGGCGCCCGGGGCCCGCCGCACGCTGCGGCTGTGGTGGGAGCTGATGGTGCTGAGCCGGCGCGAGCTGCCCGGCCTCACCGCCGCCTCGCTGGCCGCCCTGGCCGGATCGGTGCTGGTGGTGGCGGCGACCGGGCTCAGCCTGAAGGCGGCCGTGGACGCGACGATCCGGGGCGCGGCGCCGGCCGCGGTGGCCGCCGCCGTCTGCGCCGGGGTGGCGTACGCGCTGAGCGCCTCGCTGACCACCCTGGTCAGCCGGCTCACCAACACCACCAACGACCGGCTGGGACGGCTGGTGCTGCACCCCCGGGTGCACCACGAGATCGCCGCCCTGGAGGGTCTGGAGCACCTGGAGCGCAGTGACTTCCTGGACCGGGTGACCCTGGTCCGCTCGTCCACCGCCGAGCTGGCCGCCGCGCCGTGGAGCGCGGCGCGGACGGTGGCCGGGGTGCTGCGGCTCGGAGTGACCCTGCTGCTGCTCGGCGCGGTCAACCCCTGGCTGCTCCTGCTGCTGCCGCTGGCGGCGGCGCCGACCTGGGCCGATCACCGGGGTCAGCGCGCGGTGCGGACCACCGAGGTGGAGACCGCCGAGGAGTACCGGTTGCAGCAGCACCTGCTGGACCTGGCGGTGCAGCCGGCCACCGCCAAGGAGGTGCTGACCACCGGCAGCGCCGACGGGCTGATTGACCGTCAGGCGGCGGGCTGGGACGCGGTGGTGCGGCTGCGGGCCGGTGCCGCGTTCCGGGCGGCGGCATGGGGGCTGGGCGGCTGGACGGTGTTCGCCGCCGGGTTCACCGCCGCGCTGGCACTGGTCGCCCACCGCACCTCGCGCGGCGAGGGCACGGTCGGCGACCTGGTGCTGACCGTCACCGTCGCGGCAACGGTGCGGCAGAGCCTGCAGGGCGTGGTCACGGCCACCGCCGCGACCGCGGCCTCGGCCCGGATCGTCGAGCCGTACCTGTGGCTGCGGGACTACGCCGCCGCGGCGCGGGCCGGGGCCGGCGGCGGGGCCGCTCCCCCGGCGGTGCTGCGCGACGGCATCACGCTGACCGGCGTCGGCTACACCTACCCCGGCACCGGGCAGCCGGCCCTGGCGGACTTCAGCGCCCGGCTCCCGGCCGGGTCCGTGGTCGCGGTGGTGGGCGAGTACGGCTCTGGCAAGACCACCCTGGTGAAGCTGCTGGCGAAGTTCTACCGGCCGGACAGCGGCACGGTGCTGGTGGACGGGGTCCCGTTGGCGGGCATCGACACCGAGGCCTGGCGGGCCCGGTCCAGCGCCGCCTTCCAGGACTTCGGCCGGTTCCGCACCACGTTCGCGGACACTGTCGGCCTCGGCGACGTGGCCCGGCTGGAGGACCGGGCCGCGGTCGAGGCCGCGGTGCGGGCCGCGGACGCGGAGGGCATCGTGGCCGGGCTGCCGGACGGCCTGGACACCCAGCTCGGCCGCGAACTCGGCGGCGTGGAGCTGTCCGAGGGCCAGTGGCAGCGGGCGGCGCTGGCCCGCGCCTCGATGCGGCCCGACCCGCTGCTGTTCGTCCTGGACGAGCCCACCGCCTCGCTGGACGCGGTCAGCGAGCAGGCCATCTTCGAGCGGTACATGGCTCGCGCGGCGGAACTCGGGGCGCGGACCGGGGCGGTGACGGTGATCGTGTCGCACCGCTTCTCGACCGTGACCGGCGCGGACCTGATCCTGGTCCTGCACCGGGGACGGCTGGCGGAGTCCGGCGACCACGCGACGCTGATGGCCCTGAACGGCCGCTACGCCGAGCTCTACGGACTGCAGGCGGCGGCCTACTCGTTGGACGACTGAGCCGGCTGCTGGTCGTGCGGGGGCTCGGGTTCTGTCGGCTGGGGCGGTGCGGGCGGCTGGGCCTGTTGCGCGGGGAGGATGCGGCGCGGCGGCTTCCGGGGCTCGTCCCGCAGTCGCTGGCTGATCACCTGGGAGATGCCGTCGCCGCGCATGGAGACGCCGTAGAGCGCGTCGGCGCACTCCATCGTCAGTTTCTGATGGGTGATCACGATCAGCTGGGAGCTGTCGCGCAGCTCCTCCATGATCGCGATCAACCGGCGCAGGTTGGTCTCGTCCAGCGCCGCCTCGACCTCGTCCATGACGTAGAACGGGCTGGGGCGGGCCTTGAAGATGGAGACCAGCAGGGCCACCGCGGTGAGTGAGCGCTCACCACCCGACAGCAGCGACAGCCGCTTGACCTTCTTGCCCGGCGGGCGCGCTTCCACGTCGATGCCGGTGGTCAGCATGTTCTCCGGATCGGTCAGCACCAGTCGGCCCTCGCCGCCGGGGAACAGCCGGGAGAAGACACCCTCGAACTGGGCCGCGGTGTCGTGGTACGCGGCGGTGAACACCTGCTCGACCCGCTCGTCCACCTCCTTGACCACGGTGAGCAGGTCGCGGCGGGTGTTCTTCAGGTCCTCCAGCTGCTCGCTGAGGAACTGGTGCCGCTCCTCCAGCGCCGCGAACTCCTCCAGCGCCAACGGATTGACCTTGCCGAGCTGGGTGTACGCCTTCTCGGCGGCGCGCAGCCGCTTCTCCTGCTCCGCGCGGTCGTACGGGCGGGCCGCCGCCTCCGGCTCCTCGCCGTCGGCCGGGGCCGAGGGCGGGACCGGCTGGTCCGGGCCGTACTCGGCGAGCAGGCCGTCCGCCTCGATGCCGTGCTCCTCCAGCGCCTTGAGCTCCAACTGCTCTATCCGCAGCCGCTTCTCGGCGCGCAGCACCTCGTCCCGGTGCACCGAGTCGGTGAGTTTGTCCAGCTCCGCCTTGAGCTCCCGGCTGCGGACCCGCTCCTGCGCCAGCTCCTTGTCGCGGACGGCGCGGTCCTGCTCCGCGCCGAGCTTCTCGGCCGCGGCGGCGGCGAGCGAGGAGTCCACGAAGGCCAGCAGCTGCCGGGCCCCTTCGACCACCGCGCCCGCCACCCGCGCCTCCTGGCGCAGCCGCTGCTGCCGGGCGGCGGCACGGGTCCTGGCCTCGCGCTCGGCGCGCGCGCCCCGGTCCAGCGAGTCCGCGCGCCCGGCCAGGCCGCGGACCCGCTCCTCGTGGGTACGGACCGCGAGCCGGGCCTCCATCTCGGTCTGCCGGGAGCGGGCCGACTCCTCGTTGAGGCGGTCGCGGGCGTCGGTGTCCGGCTCCTCGTCGGCCGGGATCTCCTCCGCGACCAGCAGCCGTTCGGCCAGCTCGGCGAGGTCCGCCTCGGCGGCGACCTGTGCGGCCTCCGCCTTCGCGGCGGCGGCGGCGAGGCGCTCGGCCTCACCGGACGCACCGCGGGCCTGGCCGCCGAGGCGGCCCAACTGCTGGGCGACGGCCGACTTCTCCTTGTCGGCGGCGCGGCGGCGGGCGGCCAGCGACTCGGCCTCGGCGGCCAGCTCCTTCCGCCGTGCGGTGGCCTGTTCCAGGGCCGCGGCCAGCTCGTCCCGCCTCCCGGCCAGCGCGTCGAGCCCGGCCGCGGCCTCGTCCACCGCCGCCTGGGTCTCCAGCAGGCTCGGCGCGGCGGCCGACCCGCCGTATGCGAAGCCGCGCCCGAGCAGGTCGCCTTCGGCGGTCACCGCGGTGTGCGCGGGGTGCGCGGCGACCAGCTCCGCCGCCTCGGCGAGCGTCCCCACCAGCAGGTAGCCGCCCAACAGCCCCCGCACCACCGCGACCAGCTCCGCAGGCCCGTCCACCAGCGCGGCGACCGCCACGGCGCCACGGGGAGCGGGAGCGGGGGCACCGGAGGCGGGGAGGGCAGGCGCGGGGGCGGGGGCGGTAAAAGCGGAGCCGGGCTGCTCGGGGGCGGGGCCGCTGGTTGCCACGGTGTTGGCGCCGGAGGCGGGGAGGGCGGGGGCTTCACCGTCGGACGGGGCGGTGGGCGCGGTGCGTCCGCCCTCCGCGGGGCTCGCGGCGGCGGGGCTCGCGGCGGTGTGGCCGGCTGGGCCGGGGTGCCCCGGCGTCGTGGTGGCCGCGGTCTCCGGCGTGGTGGCGGGGGACGGTTCCGCCGCTGCGGCGGGGCCCCGCTCCGCGATGAGCAGGGCCGCGCGGCCGGCGTCCGTGCTGCGGAGCAGCCCCAGTGCCGCCGCGGCGGCGGGGAGGCTGTCCACGGCGATGGCGTCGGCGGCGTGGCCGAGGGCGGCGGCCACCGCCGCCTCCGCGCCGGGGCGGACCCGGAGCAGGGAGGCGGCCGGGCCGAGCACCCCGGGCAGCCGCTGCTCCGCCCCCGCGGCCAGCACCGCGCCGGTGCCGTCCTTACGGCGCAGGCCCAGTGCCAACGCCTCACGGCGGGCGGTGAGTCCGGCGCGCTCCCGTTCCACTGCCGCCAGCTCCTCGCGGGCCCGCGACTGTGCCTCCTCGGCCTCGGCCAGCGCCGCCCGTACCCCGCGGAGCTGCCCTTCGGCCTCCTCGTCGCCTGCCTCAAGCCCGTCGACCTGCTCCTTGAGCAGCTCGTACTCCTCGGTCGCGGCCTCCGCGCGCTCCCGCGCGCCGTCCCTGGCCTCGGCGAGGCGTCCGATCTCCTCGCCCGCGCCGACCGCGCGCGACCGCGCCGCGGCGACCTTGCCCTGCAGCCGGGCCAGCCCCTCCCGTCGGTCCGCCAGCGCCCGCGCGGCGGCGCGCAGCCGCTGCTCCTCGGCGGCGAGCGCCCGTTCCAGCTCGGACCGCAGCTCCACCGTCTCGGCGAGGGCGTACTGCGCCTCCTCCAGCGCCTCCTTGAGCTCGGCCTCCTCCTCGCGGATCCGGGCCGCCTCGCGCTCCATCTCCTCCGGGTCCCGGCCGCGCCGCTCCTCCGCGCCCGGGTTCTGCGCGTGCCGCACCCTGGCCTCGGCCAGGCCGACCGTGCCGCGGACCCGCTCGGCCAGCGAGGACAGCGCGAACCAGGTCTGCTGGGCCTGCTCGACCCGCGGCCCGAGCTGGGCCACCTGCGCCTCCAGCACCGCCTCCCGCTGCTGCAGCGCGGTCAGCTCCTGCTCGACCCCGGACCGGCGCAGCCGCAGCGCCATCTCGTCCGCGACCTCCTCCTCCACCGCCCGCCGCAGCGTCACCAGGTCGTCGGCGAGCAGCCGCAGCCGGGCGTCGCGCAGGTCGGCCTGGATGGTGGCCGCGCGGCGGGCGATCTGGGCCTGCCGTCCCAGCGGCTTCAGCTGCCGCCGCAGCTCGTTGACCAGGTCCTGGACCCGGGTCAGATTGGCCTGCATCGCGTCCAGCTTCCGCAGCGCCTTCTCCTTGCGCTTGCGGTGCTTGAGGACGCCGGCCGCCTCCTCGATGAACGCCCTGCGGCCCATCGGGTCGGCGTGCAGCACCGAGTCCAGCTGGCCCTGGCCGACGATGACGTGCATCTCGCGGCCGATGCCGGAGTCGGAGAGCAGTTCCTGGATGTCCAGCAGCCGGCAGGTGCTGCCGTTGATCGCGTACTCGCTGCCGCCGTTGCGGAACATGGTCCGGGAGATGGTGACTTCGCTGAACTCGATCGGCAGCGCGCCGTCGGTGTTGTCGATGGTCAGCGCGACCTCGGCGCGGCCCAGCGGGGTGCGCCCGCTGGTCCCGGCGAAGATGACGTCCTCCATCTTGCCGCCGCGCAGCGACTTGGCGCCCTGCTCGCCCATGACCCAGGACAGCGCGTCGACCACGTTGGACTTGCCCGAGCCGTTCGGTCCCACGACACAGGTGATCCCCGGCTCGAAGCGAAGCGTGGTCGCGGACGCGAAGGACTTGAATCCGCGCAGCGTGAGGCTCTTGAGATGCACGACTGGAACTCTAGCCCGGCGCGGGAGGGTGACCGGGAGCCGCGCGACGTGGTTTCACCTGCGGGGGGAGCGGGCATCCCAGGAGCAGGGGTTACCGGGCGGGGGTATGCGGAGAAGGCGAAAAGGACGAAGGGACGCCACGGTGGGCGTCCCTTGCACTATCTCTCGGCGATGCCGCCCGCCAGACCCGGGCAGTCCTCGGCTTGCGGACCGAGGACCGGTGAGGGATCAGGAGTAAGCGGGCACCGGCTGGGGTACGTCGATGCTGCGGAGCAGCTGCTCGTGGTCCGCGACGGACGACAGCGCGTCGTTCTCGGCCTGCATCCGGGTGAGCTCGGATTCCAGGTCCAGGACACGCTGCTGAAGACGTCGCATCTCGGAGAGCACGCGCGGGTCGGGGCCGCCGACGTAACCGAGAAGCGCCTTTGCCATGATGGATGGTCCTCCACACTGAGTGACCGACCGATGAAGGTGGGGTCGTGGTTGTGGTACGCACCCGGGAGGGCAGTCATTGTCAGGCTTTTCGGGGCCGAACGCCTTGGACTGTACGTGCGAGTGCGCGGGCTTCCAGCGTCTCACCAAACGCGAAAAGGGTCAACACGATCACAGCGTGCAACCTCTGCCGCGGCACCGAGCAGCGGATTCATCACGCTGCGGAGCGGTTCCCGCGGGGAGTGGTCGATCACCACTCGGTGCGCAGTCAACCACGGCGCGGCCGAGAGCGCAACCATCCGACTACGGCAGGTCAGCGGATGGCGAAGCCCTCGTAGCCGCCCCCGGACGGGCCCCATATCTCGGTGACGCCGTCCACCCGGCCGGGCGTGTCGCCGTGCCGCAGCAGCTCCAGCAGCAGCCGGCACTGCTCCCTGCTGCCCTCCGCCACCACCTGCACCCGCCCGTCGCCGAGGTTGGACGCGTAGCCGAGCAGCCCGATCTCCAGCGCCCGGGAACGGGTCCACCAGCGGAATCCGACCTGCTGCACCGCGCCGCGCACCCATGCGGTCATCCGGACCTCGTCACCCATGGCCACGAGTCTCTCACCTGCGCGTTGCCCCACATGCCCGCGCGTGCCCCGGTTGATGCCCTACGCTCCTCTCCTGCCGCACCCGTTCGGGTGTGCGACGCATGTCAGTGTCCGGCCGGGGGGCCAGGAAAGGACAGCGGCAGCCATGCCCCGTCACGCTCAGAGCAGCCACGCCTCGCACCGCAGAGGCTCGCGCGCGGGCGCCCCGCGACGCCGTCGGCGACGGGGGCCGCGGGTCCTGTTCGCGGTCTGCTGCACGGCGCTGGCGGCCGGTGCGGGCGGTGTGCTGAGCGGCGTGCTGCCGCTGCCGCCGGGGGTGCCGGCCAGCGTCGTGGTGGCCGGAGACCCGGCCGCGGGCCGTACCCCGGTGGTCCACCGCGGCACCGCGATATCGACCGCCGCGGGTCCCGCCTACAACGGCGGTGCGGCGGCCGGCGCCGCCGCCCCCGGCGCGAGGGCGGGGAGCAGCGGCAGCCCCTCGGCGCGCCCGTCGCCCACGCCGACCGCGACGCCCGGCGCGACGCACTCGGCGACGGCGACCGCGTCGCCCAGCGCCACCGCCTCCCAGCCGCCCACGACCACCGCCCCGACCAGGCAGAACGCGGCGGTGGTGGCCACCGACCAGGCGCAGATCCTGGACCTGGTGAACATCCAGCGCGCCAAGGCGGGCTGCAAGGCGCTCACCGCCTCCACGCCGCTGAACACGCTGGCCCAGAACTTCAGCCAGGAGATGGCGGTCCGGAACTTCTTCGACCACACCGACCCGGACGGCAAGTCCCCGTGGGACCGTGCCAAGGCGCTGGGCATCACCGACCTCGGCGGCGAGAACATCGCCATGGGCCAGCAGACCCCCGACGACGTGATGACCGCCTGGATGAACAGCGCGGGCCACCGCGCCAACATCCTCAACTGCACCTACCACTCCCTCGGCGTGGGCGTCTACTACGCCGCCACCGGCGGCCCCTGGTGGACCCAGGACTTCGGCTTCTGAGCTGCCCCGCCGCCGACCGCCGCCTCGCCCCGAGTCAGGGGCTTTCGCGGGGCGGGCGGAAGACCCAGAGCCGGAGCAGCACGAAGCGGAGCAGCGTGGCCGCGGCGTTGGCGGCGATCAGGGCGGTGAGCTGGACCAGGTGGGACGGGTGGGCGTCGCAGCGGTGCAGCAGGGCGAGCGCGCCGCTGCTCAGCGCCAGGCCGGCCAGGAAGGCCACCGCGCCCTGGAGTTGGTGCCGGGCCGCGCCGCGGGCGCCGGTCACGCCGAAGGTGAAGCGGCGGTTGGCGGCGGTGTTGCCGACCGCGGTGACCGCCAGCGCGGTGAAGTTGGCCCACTGCGCCCCGAGCGGCGGCTGGAGCAGCAGGTAGAGGCCGAGGTAGGCGACCGTGCTGACCGCGCCGACGACGGCGAACACCGGGGCCTGCCGGGTCACCCGCCGCTGTGCCGTGGTGCGGTCCGGCGCCGCCGTGTCCTGCGGCACTACGGGATGCCCAGTTCGAACAGGGCGTACCCGGCGTACCAGCCGGAGGTCACCGCGAGGGTGAGGAAGACCGTGGCCAGCACCGGCCACTTCAGCGCCTTCATCCCCACCGCAGGGGCGATGAACAGCGGGAACACCGGCAGCAGGTAGCGCGAGACATTGCCGAAGATCTGCATGCTGCCCAGCGCCGAGGCGATGGTGATGAGGGTGTAGACCACCATCCACAGCGGTGGCCGCAGCCGGAGGAAGAAGGCGATCAGGATCGGCAGCATCAGCACCGCCGCGGCCCCGATGGTGTCCTCGACCGGGAAGGCGTAGCTGTAGTCGAACTGGCCCAGCGCGATCCGGCCGAGCACGTCCCAGGTGTGCTGCCCGAAGTCGAAGTAGTGGTCCCAGGCGTCGTGCTCCAGGGTGAAGTAGCCGGTGGGGCTGCCCATCCCGATGCCGACCCAGAGCAGGTACCCGGCCAGGCCGACCGGCGCCACCAGCATCGCGAACAGCGGCCGGAGCACGCCGTCCTCGCGTCCGCGCAGCAGGGAGAGCAGCGCGGTCAGGCAGACCGCGGCGATGATCGCGACCGAGGTGGGCCGGCTCAGTCCGGCGACCAGGGCGAGCAGCCCGGCGGCAACCCAGCGCCTGATCATCAGGCAGTAGCCGGTCCAGGCCGCGAGGGCGACGAAGATCGCGTCGGAGTAGACCGCCCACTCGACCCCGGAGCCGGGGAAGACCGCCCAGATCGCGGCGGCGACCAGCCCGGCCCGGTGGCCGCCGATCAGTGCGGTGACCGCGTAGATCCCGGCGGCGGCGGCGAACGCGCTGACCACCGAGACCAGCACGCCCGCCCCGAACACGCCGAGCCCGGTGCAGTCCATGACCAGCCGCATCATGCCCGGGTAGAGCGGGAAGAAGGCGGTGGAGTTCTGCGGCAGGCTGCCGCCGGTGAAGTGCGGCGGCAGGTGCTGGGGGTGGTAGCCGTAGAGGGCGACCTTCTTGTACCAGCCGCCGTCCCAGAACTCCAGGATGTTCCAGACCCGGTCCCCCGCGGCGAACTGCGCGGCCTGCTGCTTGTAGGCGCCGGAGGCGTTCGCCAGGGCCATGAAGACGGCGAAGCCGATCAGCTTCAGCACTCCGTAGACCGCCAGCGCGGGGGCCGCGCGCCGGGCCAGGCCGAGGGCCCGCTCGCGGACCGCGTCCGGGCGCGGCTCCGGGTCGGGGACGTCGTCGGAGTCGGGCAGAGCCGTGGTGGAAGTGGTCATGAGTGTCTGCGGCCCTGCCTGCCGATGGTCGCCTCGGTCACCCGGACACGTTATATGTTGGGCGGCCAGGCGAGTGTAACGTGACCGGATCGGTGCCGGGACCAGGCGAAGCGGGATGAGTCAATGAGTGCTGTGCCCGGAGCTGGGACGGTGTTGTCGGTCGTCATCCCGATGTTCAACGAGGAGAGCGCGCTGCCGGCCCTGGTCGCCCGGCTGCGTCCGGTGTTGGACGGCATCGGCGCCGGGTACGGGGGCGCCGGGTACGAGGTGGTCGCGGTCGACGACGGCAGCTCGGACCGGACCGCCGCGCTGCTGGAGGACTTCCGGATCGGCTGGCCCGAGCTGCGGGTGGTCCGGCTGCGCCGCAACTCCGGGCACCAGGCCGCGCTGACCGCGGGCCTGCACCGGGCCGTGGGCGACTACGTGGTCAGCATCGACGCGGACCTGCAGGACCCGCCGGAGAAGATCCCGGAGATGCTGGAGCTGGCCAGGTCCGGGGACCTGGACATCGTCTACGGCGTCCGCACCGACCGCAGCGCCGACACCGGCTTCAAGCGCCGCACCGCCGGGGTCTACTACTGGCTGATGCGCCGTCTGGTCGGCGACCGGATGCCGTCCCAGGCGGGCGACTTCCGGCTGCTGAGCCGCCAGGCCGTGGACGCGCTGAAGGAGCTGCCGGACCAGCAGCAGGTGTACCGGCTGCTGGTGCCCTGGCTGGGCTTCCCCAGCGGACAGGTCAGCTACGAGCGCGAGGAGCGGGTGGCCGGGGAGACCAAGTACCCGCTGAGCCGGATGATCCGGCTCGGCGTGGACAGCGTCACCGGCTTCTCCGCCGCGCCGCTGCGGGTGGCGACCTGGCTCGGCGTGCTGAGCTTCTTCGTCTGCCTGCTGCTGATCGTGTTCACCCTGGGCGCCTTCGCGGCCGGGCACGTCGTCCCCGGCTGGAGCTCGCTGTTCATCGGGATCCTGTTCCTGGGCGCGGTGCAGCTGATCTGCCTGGGCCTGCTCGGCGAGTACGTGGGCCGGATCTACACCGCGGTGCAGCGCAGGCCCACCTTCTTCGTCGGCTACGACTCCGCGGACGCTCCGCGGAGCGTCCGCGCGGCCACGGTCGACGAGACCCGGGACTGACCCGCGGCTTCCACAGGTGGTCCGGGGCGCCGTTGTCCCGGTACCACTGAACGTGCGCGCGCCTTGCCGCTGTCGCGGTTGACGATGCGGTGACTGTCGTCGCCGCCGATGCACATCGTTGTAACGGACATTGAGGCACCGCCACCAGGAACCGTCAAGACCCAACAGAACCGATCGACCAAACCCGGCAAAGTGCACCGAAAATGACAACTTCGCAGCCCGGAGCCGCTTTTTCGAACAGCTTCAGGTCTCGGTCGAGCACAGAACTCCCCAGATACCGACCAAAGCCCTTGACACCCCTGGGGACTGGTGCCTCAATATCCCCGTTACATCGTTGGAATGAGCCTCTCGCCCGCCCCTTCCGCCCCCACCCTCACAAGGATGTGATCGGCGCATGAACGCCACCCCGCTGCGCAAGGCAGTCCCCGTCACCGCCCTCGCCGCCGTCCTCTGCCTGGGCCTCAGCTCCTGCACCAAGGCCAGTACCACCACCGACGGCTCGTCCTCCGGCGCCTCGTCCGCCAATACGGCCGCCGCCCAGCAGGTGGTCACCCCGTCCGCCTCGGCCAGTGGCCCCGGCTGCACCGCCTCGACCTACGCCGGCGGCGTTCCCGCGCTGAACATCACCGACGGCAAGACCGTCGTCGGCTTCTCCCAGTCCGAGTCCACCAGCAACCCGTTCCGCGCCACCGAGACCAAGTCGATCGAGGACCAGGCCAAGTCACTGGGCGTCAAGCTGATCGAGCGCAACGCCAATGCCGACGTCAACGCCCAGAACTCGCAGATCGAGGACATGATCGCGCAGGGCGCCAAGGTGCTGATCGTGGCCCCGGAGAACTCGGACGGCCTCGGCCCGGCGCTGGCCCAGGCCAAGGCCAAGAAGATCCCGGTGCTCACCATCGACCGCACCGTCACCGGCACCGCCTGCTCCGACTTCATCGCCTTCATCGGCTCGAACTTCTACGGCCAGGCGCAGATAGCCGCCGACGACCTCGCCACCGCCACCAACAGCACCGGCCAGGTCGCGATCCTCTCCGGCACCCCCGGCAACAACGTCTCCACCGACCGCACCAAGGGCTTCACCGACGAGCTGGCGTCCAAGTACCCCAACCTCAAGGTGGTCGCCTCGCAGACCGCCAACTTCGACCAGACCGACGGGCAGAAGGTGATGGAGCAGCTGCTCCAGGCCCACCCGGGGATCACCGCCGTCTACGCCGAGAACGACGAGATGGCGTTCGGCGCGCTGCAGGCGATCAAGTCGGCCGGGAAGACCCCCGGCAAGGACATCAAGGTGGTCTCCATCGACGGGACCCAGCAGGCGGTGCAGGATGTCGTGGCGGGCCAGCTGGTCGCCGACATCGAGACCAACCCGCGGTTCGGCCCGCTGGCCTTCCAGTCGCTGCAGAACTTCTTCGGGACCACCGGGGTCCAGCCGAACGTGATCATCAAGGACGGTCACTTCACCTCGGCCAACGCCAAGGACGCGCTGGCCCAGGGCCTGGTCTACTGACCCGGACCAGCCGTCCTGGGACGACCGCCCGTGCGCAGGGGAGACCCCTCGGCGCACGGGCGGCCTCCCGCGTGATCCCCCCAGTTCCACGAAGGAGGCACACGGTGCCCGAGACACGACCCGACATATCCGCCGCCGCCCCTCCCGGCTCCCCCGGCCGCGCGGACCCGGACGCACCGGTGCTGGAGGTGTCCGGCGTCGGCAAGAGCTTCGCCGGGGTGCACGCGCTGCGCGGCGTCGACTTCAGCCTGCGCGCGGGCGAGGTGCACGCGCTGATCGGCGAGAACGGCGCCGGGAAGTCGACCCTGATCAAGGTGGTCACCGGGGTCCACCGGCCGGACACCGGCAGCATGCGGCTCGCGGGCGAGGAGTTCGCCTTCCACAGCCCGCTGGAGGCGCAGGCCGCCGGGATCTCGACCATCTACCAGGAGGTGAACCTGGTCCCGCTGATGTCGGTGGCCCGGAACCTCTTCCTCGGCCGCGAGCCGCGCCGCTTCGGCCTGGTCGACGAGCGCAGGATGCGCCGCGAGGCCGCCGAGACCCTGGCCCGCTACGGCGTGCACGGCGACGTCGGCCGCCCGCTGCACACGCTGGGCCTCGGCGCGCAGCAGATGGTCGCGCTGGCCCGCGCGGTGGGCATCGACGCCCGCGTGGTGATCATGGACGAGCCGACCTCGTCGCTGGAGCCGCGCGAGGTGGAGACCCTGTTCGGGGTGATCGGCGAACTGCGGGCGCAGGGCATCGCCGTGGTCTACGTGAGCCACCGGCTGGAGGAGCTGTACCGGATCTGCGACCGGGTCACCGTGCTCCGCGACGGCGAGGTGGTACACACCGGCGGGATGGCGGAGCTGGACCGGCTGCGGCTGGTCTCGCTGATGCTGGGCCGGGAGATGTCCACCGTGAAGCAACAGGGCGCCACCGCCTTCGGCAACGCCGAGCACACCCGGGACGACACCGAACCCGTGCTCACCGCGCGGGATCTGACTGTCCGTCACCGCATTCGGGGAGTGGACCTGGAGGTGCGGGCCGGTGAGGTGCTCGGCCTCGGCGGGCTGCTCGGCTCCGGGCGCAGCGAGACCGCCAAGGCCATCGTCGGCGCGCTGCCCAGCGACGCCGGGACGGTCGCCGTGGACGGCGTGGAGCTGCGTCGGCGCAGCCCGGCCGCGGCGATCCGGGCCGGGGTGGTGATGCTGCCCGAGGACCGCAAGGTGGAGGGCATCGTGCCCAGCCTCTCGGTGCGGGAGAACATCGTGCTGGCGGCGCTGCCGCGGCTGTCCCGCGGCGGAGTGGTCTCCACCGCCAAGCAGGACGCGGTGGTGAAGCTGTTCATGGAGCGGCTGCGGATCAAAGCCTCCAGCCCGGAGCAGAAGGTCAGCGACCTGTCCGGCGGCAACCAGCAGAAGGTGCTGCTGGCGCGGTGGCTCTGCATGAACCCCAAGGTGCTGCTGCTGGACGAGCCGACCCGGGGCATCGACGTCGGCGCCAAGGCCGAGGTGCAGGGCCTGATCGAGGAGTTGGCGGCGGAGGGGATGGCCGTGGTGCTGATCTCCTCGGAGCTGGAGGAGCTGATCGAGGGCTCGGACCGGGTGCTGGTGCTCAAGGAGGGCCGGATGGCCGGCCACCTCGACGGCGACCAGGTCAACGAGCCCGCGCTGCTCGCCGCCCTGGCCACCGGCCCGCTGGCGCCGACCGGCGAACAGCCCGAGCCCGAACAGCCCGAGCAGCCCGAGCCCGAACCGTCCGAGCCCGAGGAGAACGTCCGTTGAGTACCACCACTGCGGAGCGCGGCGGACTGCCCGCGCTGGACCGCCCCCGGCTGCTGCGGCTGCTCCAGGAGTACGGCGTCTACGCGGCGCTGCTGGTGCTGCTGGTGGTCGCGGTCTCCCTGGACGGCACCTTCCTGTCCGCGAGCAACGCCCGGGTGCAGCTGTTCCAACTGGCCCCGACCCTGCTGGTGGCACTGGGCATGGCCCTGGTCATCGGCACCGAGGGAATCGACCTCTCGGTCGGCGCGGTGATCGCGCTGTCCGCCGCGATCGTCCCGCTCTACCTCGGCTACGGCCTGGGCCTGGCGATCCCGCTGGCGCTGCTGCTGGGCGCGGCCTCCGGCCTGGTGGCCGGGGCGATGGTGGCCTTCGCCGGAGTGCAGCCGATCGTGGCGACGCTGTCGCTGATGATCGGCGTGCGCGGGCTGGCCGAGCTGGTCAACGGCTCGTCGGCGAAGCCGATCACCGACCCCGACCTGCTCGCCCTCGGCGAGAACAGCGTGCTGGGGGTGCCGTTGATGGCCTGGATCGCGCTGCTCGCCGCGGTGCTGGTCGGGCTGGTGGTGCGACGCACCACCTTCGGCCGGCAGCTGGTCGCGATCGGCGACAACCGGCAGGCCGGACGGCTGGCCGGGCTGCCGGTGCGCCGGGTGCTGGTCACCGTCTACATCGTCTCCGGGGTGCTCTCGGCGCTGGCCGGAATCCTGATCGTGGGCCACGGGGCCGAGGCCGACCCCGCCAACCAGGGCCTGAGCATGGAGTTGAGCGCCATCACCGCGGTGGTGGTCGGCGGCACCCCGCTCAGCGGCGGCAAGGTCCGGGTCGCCGGGACCGTCGCCGGAGCGCTGTTCATGCAGCTGATCACCGCGGTGCTGACCCAGCACAACGTGCCCGCCTCCTACACCCAACTCGTCGAAGCGGCCATCATCTGCTTCGCCGTCTACGCCTCCCGGGAGCGTGGTACCCGATGAGCTCCACCACCCTCGTCGCCCCCGACGCACCGTCAGCGGGGGCCGCCACCACGGCGACCCGGCTGGAGCAGCTGTCCGGGCAGATCCAGCGCCGCGGCGCGCTGGCCGTCCTGGTGCTGGTCTGCGTGATCGCCTCGGCGACCTCCAGCGCCTTCCCGACCTGGTCCAACATCAGCAGCATCCTCGGCAACAACGCCTTCGTCTGGCTGCTGGCGCTGGCCATGACCTTCGTCATCACCACCGGCGGGATCGACCTCTCGGTCGGCTCGCTCTACGCCCTCGGCGGGGTGCTCGCCGCCAGGGGCGCGCAGACCGGGACCTGGCTGGCGGTGCTGCTGCCGATCGTGGTCTGCGCCGCCTGGGGCGCCGTGCAGGGACTGCTGGTCGCCAGGGCGGGGATGGCGCCGTTCATCGTCACCCTGGCCGGGCTGCTCGGCGCCCGCGGGCTGCTGCAGGCGCTGACGAACGAGGGCTCGACCACCTACCTGATCCCGCAGCACTCGGTCTTCCGCGACCTGGGCGCGGGAGTCTGGCCACCGGTGCTGATCGTGGCGGCGCTGTTCGGCCTGGGCGCACTGCTGCTGACCAGGACCCGGTACGGGGCGACGCTGACCGCGCTCGGCGGCAACGAGAACGCCGCGGTGCTGATGGGCCTGCCGGTGGTCCGCGCCAAGGTGCTGGTCTACCTGCTCTCCGGCACCCTGGCCGGGACGGCCGGCGCGCTGGCCGGCTCCCGGCTCGGCTCCGGCGTCACCACCATCGGCGTCGGCTACGAACTGACCGCCATCGCCGCGGTGGTGATCGGCGGGACGCTGCTCACCGGCGGCGCGGGCTCGATCGGCGGCACGGTCTGCGGGGTGCTGCTGCTCGCGGTCATCCACAACCTGATCGACCACTACTTCTCGCAGTACGGGTCGGCCTTCACCGACACCGTGAACGGGGCGTTCCTGGCCGTGGTGGTGCTGCTGCAGACCCTGCTCAGCCGAGCGCGGCGGCTGAGCTGAGCGGGGGCCCGCAGGCGTCAGCGACGGCGGCTGCTCTCCCTGACCACCAGCCGGAAGCCCGGGGTGATCATGCGGCTGGGCTCGGTGTAGCCGTTGGCGATCCGGTCCAGCAGGGCCGCCACCGCCGCCTCGGCGATCTTCGTCTTGTCCGGCGCCACCGTGGACAGCGAGGGGATCGCGTACTCCGCCTCCTCCACGTCGTCGAAGCCGACCAGGGCGATGTCGCCGGGGACGCTCAGCCCGGCCTCGTGCGCGGCCCGCATGGCGCCCAGCGCCATCAGGTCGTTGAAGCAGAACACCGCGTCCGGGCGCTCCGGCAGCTTCAGCAGCCTGCGCATCGCCGCCGCCCCGTCCGGGCGGAAGTAGGAGCGCACCGGCGGGAACAGCGCCTGCTCGACCGGCAGTCCGGCCCGCTCCAGGGCCTGGGTGTAGCCGAGCAGCCGCTGCTGGGCGGTGGCCCGGGGCTTGGGGTCCTGCCAGCCGATTGCGCCGATCCGGCGGTAGCCCTCGTCGATCAGGTGCTGGGTCGCGGCGCGGGCGGCGGCGACGTTGTCGATGTGCACCCGGTCGGCGACCGGGCCGAAGTCGGCCTCGCCCAGCAGCACCAGCGGGATCGGCCGTTCCCTGGCCACCAGTTCGGCCTGGTCCAGGCCCAGCGGGCTGAGGATCACCCCGTCGATCATCGGGTCGCCGAGGCCCGAGGCGATCCGCAGCTCGGCGCCCGGGTCGCCGGCGGTGTCGTCCATCAGCACGGTGCAGCCGTGCCGCCGGGCCGCCGCGATCACCTCGACCGCCAGCTCGGCGAAGTACGGCGAGGGCAGTTCGGGGAAGGCCAGCGCGATCA
The DNA here is from genome assembly GCF_042510955.1 of Streptacidiphilus cavernicola. Lineage (NCBI taxonomy): Bacteria > Bacillati > Actinomycetota > Actinomycetes > Kitasatosporales > Streptomycetaceae > Streptacidiphilus > Streptacidiphilus cavernicola. Next base: position 42,163 of record NZ_JBHFAB010000026.1, on the reverse strand, counting down.
CCCCGCTGCGCCCGGTGCGCAGCCGACGGGCCATCACATTCGGGTGGTAGCCCAGGGTGTCGATGGCCTGCTGGACCCGGGCCCGGGTGTCCTCGGCGACGTGCACCGAGCCGTTGACCACGTTGGAGACGGTCTTCACCGACACCCCGGCGGCCTCGGCCACGTCCTTCAGCCGGGGTGCGGCCGATCCCCCCATTCGTCCGACCATTGAGTCGACCTTCCGTCCCGTTCAGGCTCTGAGGCCACGGCGGCATCAGCTGCTGCGTTACAACGTTAGAATATCGGATCAGGAGTCCTGCCCGTGCTCTCTCCCGCCCAGTCCTCCAGCCCCGTCCGCGACGACTACGGCACACTCCCCGACGGCTCCCAGGTCCACCGGTGGACCTTCACGGACGGCGCCGGGATCACCGCCTCCGTCCTCACCCAGGGCGCGATCCTGCAGGCGCTGCACGTGCCCGATCCGTCCGGCCGGACCGCCAACGTCGCCCTGGGACATCGGGACCTGGCCGGATACCTCGGTCGGGCACCCTACTTCGGCGCGACCATCGGCCGCTACGGGAACCGGATCGCCGACGGCAGGTTCCGGCTGGACGGCCGCACCCACCAGGTCCCGCTGAGCGACCAGCCCCGGCCCAACGCGCTGCACGGCGGCACGGCCGGATTCGACACCCGCCGGTGGACCGCGGAGCCGGTCGACGGCGGGGTCGAGCTGACCCTGCTCAGCCCGGACGGCGACCAGGGCTTCCCCGGCACGCTGCGGGCGACCGTCCGCTACACCCTGGAGGTCGGACGGCTGCGGATCGACTACCGGGCCGAGACCGACGCCCCGACCGTGGTCAACCTGACCAACCACTCCTACCTCAACCTGGGCGGCGAGGGATCGGGCAGCGCCCTCGACCACGAACTGGCCCTGGCCGCCGCCGCCTACCTGCCGGTGGACGCCGACCTGCGCCCGCTCGGCGGCGGCCCGGCCCCGGTGGCCGGCACCCCGTTCGACTTCACCGCCCCGCGGCAGCTCGGCGAGCAGCTGGCCGGACCGCTGGGCGCCGCCGACGAGCAGCTGCGGATCACCGGCGGCTACGACCACTGCTGGGCCCTGGACGGCGGCCGGACCAGCAACCCGCGCCGGGTCGCGGTCCTACGGCACCCGGCCTCGGGGCGGGTGCTGACCCTCTCCACCACCGAACCCGGCATCCAGGTCTACACCGGCAACGCCCTGGACGGCGGCTTCACCGGCCCGTCCGGACGCCCGTACGGGCCGCACGCGGGGATCGCGCTGGAGACCCAGCACTTCCCCGACTCCCCCAACCGCCCCGACTACCCCTCGACGGTGCTGCGCCCCGGCGAGGAGTACCGCTCCACCACGGTCCTCGACTTCAGGGGCTGAGCCGCAGGGTGATCCTGGTGCCCGGGGTGACGCTGGATCCCGCGGCCGGGGACTGGCCGCAGACGTGGTGGGCCGACGCGGTGCCGGCGGCGGGACAGCCGCCGGTGCTGACGCCGCCGACCCGGAGCCCGGAGGCGCGGGCGCTCAGCCGGGCTTCCAGCAGGGTCTTGCCGGTGAGGTTCGGAGCCGAGCCGGGGTGGTGGTGCAGCGCCGGGGCGACGGCCAGGACCACGGCCGCTGCCAGCACCGCGGCCCCGGCGGTGGCCGCCGTCACCGCCCGTCGGCGCTTGCGGCGGCTCGGCGCGGGGGTGGGGGCCGGTACGGGAGCCGAGGCTGTGACGGGAGCCGGGGCCGGTGCGGGACTGCCGGGGCGGACCGGAAACGGGCGGCGGGGTGCGGTTCGGAGCTGGACCGGCTCGGGTCCGGACACCTGGCCCGCCGGGCCGAGGGCGCGGGCCGTCTCGTCCAGGGCGGCGCGCATCTGCGGGGCGCTCTGGAAGCGCTGGTCCCGGTCCACGGCCAGGGCCAGGGCCAACAGCCGGTCGAACTCCCGGTTCAGCGCGGGTGCGTGGACCGAGGGCGGTTCGGGCGCGGACTCCAGTCGCGCCCAGGCCACCTGCATCGGCGTGTCACCGGTGAACGGCGGTCGCCCGGTGAGGAGTTCGTAGAGCAGGCAGCCGACGGAGTAGAGGTCGGAGCGGGCGTCCACGGTCTGGCCCCTGGCCTGTTCCGGCGAGAGGTAGTGCACCGAGCCGATGACCATCGCGGTCTGGGTCAGCGTGCTCCCGTCCGCGGCGAGCGGGCGGGCGATGCCGAAGTCCATGATCTTGGTCCGGCCTTCGTGGGTGAGCATCACATTCGCGGGTTTGATGTCGCGGTGGACGATCCCGTGGGTGTGGGCGTAGCCGAGCGCGTCCAGGATCCTGCCGGTCAGCTCCAGGGCCCGGCGGGCGGGGAGCGGTCGGCCCTGCTCCAGCAGCTCCGCCAGGGTGACCCCCTGGACGTACTCCATCACCAGGTACGGCAGCACCGTGCTCTCGGTGCCGTCCTCGCCGCAGTCGTGGACGCAGACCACGCCGGGGTGGTTCAGCGAGGCTGCCGACAGCGCCTCGCGGCGGAACCTGGCCATGAAGGTCGGATCCGCGGCGAGGTCCGGACGGAGCGTCTTCACCGCGACCAGCCGGTTCAACCGCAGGTCATGGGCCAGGTACACCTCCGCCATGCCGCCGCGCCCGAGCAGCCCGGAGACGGTGTAGCGCCCGTTCAGCACACGGTCCTTCACCAGCCACGGTCCCTTCGTCCTCACAGCAGCTCGCGAGCCGGACGGTAGGGGCAGTTCTTGTGGAATCCCTGTGATCGGACGTCAGATCGGGCCTACTGCCGGGCGGCCAGGTCGCGTTGGTAGCGGGTGCCCGGTTTGCCGCCGAGGGCGGCGGGGGCTGCTGGGCCGACCGGGACGAAGCCGGCTTTGGCCAGCACCCGCTGGGACGCGGCGTTGGCATGGGTGGTGGCTGCCCGCAGGCTGTGCAGGCCGTGCCGGGTCGCCGCCAGTCGGCACAGTTCCTGGACGGTCGCGGTCGCCAGGCCGCGGCCGGACGCGTGCTCGGCGACCCGGTAGCCGAGGTCGGCGGCGCCGTCCGCCAGGTCGTAGAGGTTGAACCGGCCCAGCACCGAGCCGTCCTCGGCGAGCAGCAGGTAGAAGGCGCAGACACCGGCCTCCTGCTCGGCCAGCAACGCCCGGAACCGCTCCGCGAACTGGAGGAAGAACGCGTCGCCGCGGTCGGTGACCGAGGCGGCGAAGTAGCCGCGGTTCGCCAGCTCGAAGGCCAGGACCGCCGGGGCGTGGTCAGCGTCCAGCTGTTTCAGTTCGGGCACCGCCCGACTCTACGCAGCCGGGTGCGCCGAGGTCACCTGGGTTTCCGCCGACGCTCAGCGCGGGCGGGGGAGTTTCTGGCAGCGGGGGCAGAAGTAGCTGGAGCGGTTCATCCACGGGGCGCGGCGCAGCGGGGTGCCGCAGCGGTTGCAGGGTTCGTTCTCGCGGCCGTAGGCGTCCAGCGCTCGGGCGAAGTAGCCGGACTCGCCGTTGACGTTGACGTAGAGGCTGTCGAAGCTGGTGCCGCCGACCGCCAGCGCCGCGCCCATCACCTCGCGGGCCGACGCCAGCAGCAGCGCCGCCTGGGCCCTGGAGAGGGTGTCCGCCGGGCGCTCGTAGTGCAGTCGGGAGCGCCACAGCGCCTCGTCGGCGTAGATGTTGCCGACGCCGCTGATCAGGGTCTGGTCCAGCAGCGCGCGCTTGACCCCGGTGCTGCGGCGGCGCAGCGCGGCCAGGAAGGCGGTGTCGTCGAAGCGCGGGTCCATCGGGTCGCGGGCGATGTGCGCCAGCGACATCGGGGCCGCGTCCGGGTCGCTGGGATCGGCGTCCTCGACCGCGAGGCCGCCGAAGGTGCGCTGGTCGACGAAGCGCAGCTCGGTGTTGGCCAGGTCGCCCGGCGCGGAGTCGGCGCCGGCGAAGCGGATCCGGACCCGGAGGTGGGTCTCGGCCGGGGCGTCCTCCGGCTGGACCAGCAGCTGGCCGCTCATGCCGAGGTGGCCCAGCAGCGAGGTGCCGGTGCCGGGCAGCGGGAGCCACAGGTACTTGCCGCGGCGCTGCGCCGGACCGAGGGTCCGTCCGGCGAGCTGGGCGGCGAAGTCCTCGGACCCGGCCGCGTGCCGCCGCACCGCGCGCGGGTGCAGCACGGTGACGGAACTGACGGTGCGTCCGCTGACCCAGCGGTCAAGACCGCGGCGTACGACCTCGACCTCGGGCAGCTCGGGCACGGATGCCCTCAGCTGCCGGAGGGCTGGTCGTCCGTCGAGGCGGTGGACCCGGCGGAGGCCGGTGCGGCGTCGGACCCGGCCGGTGCGGCCTCGGCCTTGGCGGCGTCGGGCTTGGCGGTCTCGGCCGGGTCGGCCAGGCCGTGCTTCTCCCGGATCGAGTGCCAGGCGTTCTGCGCCGCCTTCTGCTCGGCTTCCTTCTTGGAGCGGCCGGTGCCGGAGCCGTAGTCGTCGCCGGCCACCCGGGCCGCGGCGATGAAGGTCTTCTCGTGGTCCGGGCCGGACTCGGAGACGACGTACTCGGGCACGCCGATGCCGACCGAGGCGGTCAGCTCCTGCAGGCTGGTCTTCCAGTCGAGACCGGCGCCGAGGTTGGAGGACTCCTCGATCAGCGGGTCGAACAGCCGGTGCACCAGTTCGTCGGCGGCACTGAGGCCCTGGTCCAGGTAGACGGCGCCGATGATCGCCTCAAGGGTGTCGGCGAGGATGGAGGACTTGTCGCGTCCGCCGGTGCCCTCCTCGCCGCGCCCGAGGCTGATGAAGGCGCCGAGTTCGAGGCCGCGCGCCACCTGGGCGAGGGCGCGCGAATTGACCACCGCGGCGCGCAGCTTCGCCAGCTGCCCCTCCGGGAGGTCGGGGTGGATCCGGTACAGCGTGTCCGTCACCACCAGGCCCAGCACCGAGTCGCCCAGGAACTCCAGACGCTCGTTGGTGGGCAGCCCACCGTTCTCGTACGCGTACGAGCGGTGGGTGAGCGCACGTACCAGAAGGGCCGGCTCGAGTGTGTACCCGAGCCGCCCCTCCAGGACGGCGTACCCGGTGTCGGCGTGTTGCAGCGCAGACGCTGACATCGTGTTGGTCACCAGCCGATCAGACCGCGATGACCTGACGGCGGTTGTACGTGCCGCAGCTCGGGCACGCGAGGTGGCCCAGCTTGGGCTCGTGGCAGCGGTCGCAAGCCACCAGGGCGGGGACCGCAGCCTTCCACTGCGAACGGCGGTGGCGCGTGTTGCTGCGCGACATCTTCCGCTTCGGAACAGCCACGGCTACTTCTCCTGGTTCTCGGCGGCACCCTCACGGGTACCGCTGTCTTCGCTTCCGGCCTCAGATCCGAGTGCCGAGAGTCCCTGCAGAGCCGCCCACCGGGGGTCGACGGCCTCGTGGTGGTGGTCCGGGTCGTCCGTGAGCCGTGCCCCGCATGCGGAGCACAGACCCAGGCAGTCGTCCTGGCACACCGGCTGCAGCGGCAGTGCGAGCACCACCGCGTCACGCAGCACCGGCTCAAGGTCGAACAGGTCGCCCTCGAGCCGGGAAGCTTCTTCGTCCTCGTCGTCGTCGCTCTTGGTGGAGGGACCGAACCGGGTCATGTCGGCCTCGGGATAGTAGTACAGCTCCTGGAAGTCCGCTTCGAGCGACTGCTCGACCGGCTCCAGGCACCGCACGCACTCGCCCTTGAGGTCGGCTTCGACCGTGCCCGTGACGAGCACGCCCTCGACCACCGATTCCAGACGGAGGTCCAGCTCGACAGCGCTTCCCTCGGGGACCCCGATCACCTCGATGCCGAAGCCCTCCGGCGCCGGGAGGGAACGGGAAACCTTGCGCATCGAACCAGGCCGACGTCCCAGCTCGTGTGTGTCAAACACAAGCGGGTCACGGTGGTCGAGGCGGTTCAGGGTTTCCTGCTCTCTACGGCGCGCGTCGTGCGACGGCTGCGATGCGGTCTGGCCGTCGGCGCCGCAGGTACGGAACGTTGCGGGCAGCCGACAATCCCCGACACTGAACAGGCCGGAGAGGTCAGACTACCGGACGCACGGACCGCAGCCCAACTCGCGCACCTTACTGGTGCCCGCCGCCCAGCTCGCGCAGCTTGCTGACGTCGATGAAACCGGTGTCGAAGAAGCTGGTCTCGTCCAGGCCCTGCGGCGGCGCGTGCTGCGGCACCGGCTGCCCGTAGGCGTCGTACTGCTGCGGCACCGGCTGCGGCTGGTAGCCGTAGGGGTCGTACTGCTGCTCCAGCTGCTGCGGCTGGTAGCCGTACGGGTCGAACTGCTGCTGCTGGAGCGGCTGCCCGTAGGCGTCGTACTGCTGCACCGGCTGCGGCGGGTACGGGTAGCCGTTGGCGTCCACCTCGACCGGCTGCCAGTACTGCGGCTGCTCCTCCGGCGGGGCGAACTGCTGGCCCTGCTGCTCCTGGCCCCGCTGCTGCTCCGGCAGCAGTCCGGCCCTGGCCAGCTCGGCGGCCACGGCCGCCTCGCGCTCGGCGCCCTGGTTCACGCCCGAGGCGTGGTCCGCGGCGGCCAGGTAGGCGCCCAGGTCGTCGATCGGGGCCTTGCCGAGCAGCTTGTCCCGGCCCCGGCCGACCGCGTCCAGGGTCTTGCTGAGCGCGGTCTCCAGCGCGGCCAGCTTCACGTCGACGTACTCGTCCACCTCGGGGCTGGGCGAGCGGAACTCGTCCTGGGCGAACTCCTCGCCGTCCTCGCCCTCGACCGGGGCGCCGCCGGCCCTGAGCTTCGCCCGGCCGCGGCCGATCGCGCCCAGCGTCTTGGTGAGCACCACCTCGAAGTTGGCCAGCTTGCTGTCGACGTAGTCGTCGGCCTCGCGGCGCTCCTCCTCGGACTCGGACCTGGCCTCGGCCAGGATCCGGTCCGCCTCGGCCTGCGCGTGCCGGGCCACGTCGGTGCCCGAGATCAGCCGGGCCCGCTCGCCCTGCGCCTCCTGGACGATCCGCTCCGCCTCGCGGCGGGCCCCCTCGACCACCTGGTCGCCCTGCTGCACCGTCTGCTGCGCCTGGGCCAGTTCACCCGGCAGGGCTTCCCTGATCTCCGCGAGCAGGGCGATCAGCTCGGACTTGTTGACCACGATGGATGCCGACATCGGCATCGAGCGGGCGTTCTCGACCGTCGCGGTGATCTCGTCGAGCTTCTGCTGCACGTCCACCTGTAGCTCACGTCTTCCGAGGGGAGGCATTGGACTGGATGCTGCACTCTACTGCCACCCGCCCCGACTAACGGCGTTCGGCGATCCTGGCCACCAGGCGGCGGTGCACCAGATCCGGGACCAGATGGGACACATCGCCCCCGTACGCGGCCACTTCCTTCACCAGCGAGGAGGACAGGAAGCTGTAGGTCGGGCTGGTCGGCACGAACAGCGTCTCCACGCCGGACAGGCCGATGTTCATCTGCGCCATCTGCAGCTCGTAGTCGAAGTCGCTGACCGCGCGCAGGCCCTTGACGATGGCCGGGATGTCGCGCTCCCGGCAGTAGTCGACCAGCAGGCCGTGGTGCGACTCCACCACCACGTTGCCGTAGCGGGCGGAGACCTCCTCGATCATCCGGATCCGCTCCTCGACCGTGAACAGGCCCTGCTTGGACTTGTTGATCAGGACCGCGATGTGGACCACGTCGTAGAGCCGCGAGGCGCGCTCGATGATGTCGAGGTGCCCGTTGGTGATCGGGTCGAAGGAACCCGGGCAGACTGCACGGCGGATGACGCTCTTCTGCTGCTCCACGGACATGCCTCATTCGCTCCCGTCGTCGTTGGCGGCGGCGCGACCGTACCAGAGCGTGGCCTCGCCGTAGCGGCGCTCGCGCAGCGCCGTGAAGCCCTCGGGCCAGGCGAACTCCCCGCCCCTGGTGCTGCGCTCCACGGTGACGACAGCGCCGTCCGCGAGCCAGCCCCCGGCCCGGAGTGTGATCAGGATCTCGCCCAGCTCGGCGTCGCCGAGGACGTACGGCGGGTCGGCGAACAGCATGTCGTAGGGCTGCGCCGGGGCGGCCCCTGCGGCCACCTTCTCGACCTGGCCGGGGCGCACCTCGGCGCCGGGCAGCGCCAGCGTCCTGACGTTCGCCAGGATCGCCTTCACCGCCGCCGGGTCGCCCTCCACCAGCAGCGCCGTGGCCGCGCCGCGGGACAGCGACTCCAGGCCGACCGCGCCGGAGCCGGCGTAGAGGTCGACCACCCGCGCCCCGGCCAACGAGCCGCGCAGCGACTCCCAGGTCGAGAACAGGCCCTCCCTGGCCCGGTCGGAGGTCGGGCGGGTTCCCTCGCCGGGAGGGACGGCCAGGCGGCGGCCACGGGCCGATCCGGCGATGACGCGGGTCATGGGTGCGGTCCTTGCTGGCGCTGGGCCTGGTGGTGAGCACGGTCACCCTCCACGCTAGCCGGAGCCGGGGAGGGCGACCGCACGGGACCGCCGACCGGCGGCTACACCTCGACCGCCGGGCTGGCGCCCAGCAGCGCCGGCGAGGCGTAGCGGGACCAGGACAGGCAGCCGTCGGGCGGGCAGTACTCGGGGCGGCGCGGGTCGTGGCCCAGCTCGCGCAGCTTGGTGCGGACGGAGTCCGGGGTGCGGCCGAAGCGCGCCGCTATCCGGGCCACCGTCTCGTTGTCGTGGAAGCGCCGGACCAGCTCCTCCTCGTGCACCGGCACCCAGGGGGCGCCGTGTCCGGGGTAGAGCTCGCGCAGCACGTCGCGGTCGGGGATGGGCTCGGAGACGTCGGCGACGATGGCCAGGGCCCGCAGCGCGCGGTTGAGCGCGATCCGGAGCGAGGCGACGTCCTCCACCGGCAGCCGGAACTCGCCGGAGGCGATGGGGCGGTCGGGGTGGCCCTCGCGCCAACCGGTGAGGCCGATCACGACCTCGCGGTCGTCGTCACTGGTGAGTTCGATCCGGAAGACCTTGTCGCCGAGCGGAAGTTCGTTGAGGTGACGGAATGCCATACGGGTGCCCCCAGTGCTCGTTGGGACTGAACACCACAAACGTGCTGGTGAAACAGCGTCCTGAACACCTCTATTGTCGCGCGCGGCACTGACAGTTCCGGGGTCTGGGAGGCCCTGCGGAGCAGCGGGTTCAACCTTTTTCCAGATAGTCCGCGCGGTCCGCGGCGAGCAGGCTGCGCAGGGCGCTCAGCAGCCCCGGCTGCCCCTCCAGCGCCGGGTCGGCGGCGACCAGCCGGACCGCCTCCTCCCGGGCGGCGGCGATCACCTCCTCGTCCTCCAGCACCGAGAGCACCCGCAGCGAGGACTTCACCCCGGACTGGGCCTGGCCCAGCACATCGCCCTCGCGACGCTGCTCCAGGTCGATCCGGGACAGCTCGAAGCCGTCCAGGGTGGCGGCCACCGCGTCCAGCCGCTGCCGGGCCGCACTGGCCGCCGGCATCTCGCTGACCAGCAGGCACAGTCCGGGCGCGGAGCCGCGGCCGACCCGGCCGCGGAGCTGGTGCAGCTGGGAGACGCCGAAGCGGTCGGCGTCCATGATCACCATCACGGTGGCGTTGGGCACGTTGACGCCGACCTCGATCACCGTGGTCGCCACCAGCACGTCCAGCTCGCCCGCGGTGAAGCGGCGCATCACGTCGTCCTTGGCGTCCGGCTGCATCCTGCCGTGCAGCACCTCCACCCTCAGGCCGGTGAGCGGTCCCGCGGCCAGCTCGGCGGCGACGTCCAGCACCGCGAGCGGCGGGCGGCGGTCCTCGCCGTCGCCGGACTTCTTCGCGGGCTTCTCGTCCTCGTCGCCGATCCGCGGGCAGACCACGTAGGCCTGGTGGCCCTTGCCGACCTCCTCGCGGATCCGCTCCCAGGCGCGGGCCAGGAAGTTGGGCCGCTCCAGGGCCGGGACGACGTGGGAGGCGATCGGCGAGCGCCCGGCCGGGAGCTGGTCGAGAACCGAGGTCTCCAGGTCGCCGAACACGGTCATCGCGACCGTGCGCGGGATCGGGGTGGCGGTCATCACCAGCAGGTGCGGCGGGCGTTCGGCCTTGGCCCGGAGCGCGTCCCGCTGCTCCACGCCGAAGCGGTGCTGCTCGTCCACCACCACCAGACCGAGGTCGAGGAACTGCACCTTGTCCTCGATCAGGGCGTGCGTCCCGATCACGATCCCGGCGTCGCCGACGGCCAGGTCCAGCAGGGTCTGCCGACGGGCCGGGACCCCCATCGAGCCGGTCAGCAGCGCCACCTTGGTGCCGTGCTCGGACCCGCCGAGCATCCCGCCCTCCCGTCGCCCACCACCACCCTTGCCAGCCTGCGCTTCGCGCAGGCTCCCCCTGTCGGCCAGGTCGCCCATCATCTCCACGATGGACCGGTGGTGCTGCTGCGCCAGCACCTCGGTCGGCGCCAGCATCGCCGCCTGGCCGCCGGTGTCGACCACGGCGAGCATGGCGCGCAGCCCGACCATGGTCTTGCCGGAGCCGACCTCGCCCTGGAGCAGCCGGTGCATCGGGTGCTCCCGGGCCAGGTCGGCGAAGATCTCGGCGGAGACCTGCTGCTGCCCCTCGGTCAGGGTGAACGGCAGCCGGGCGTCGAACGCATCCAGCACCCCGCCCCGGCGCGGCAGCCGGGGCACGGCCGGCTGGGCCGAGTCGGCGGCGCGGCGCTGCGCCAGCGCGACCTGGAGCACGAAGGCCTCGTCCCACTTCAGCCGGGCGGCGGCGTCCTCGCGTTCGGCCCTGGTGCGCGGGCGGTGGATCTGCTGCAGCGCGTCCCGCAGCGGCAGCAGCTTCCTGGCCTCGCGCAGCGGCTCGGGCAGCGGGTCGAGCACCTGCGTCCAGTCCAGGCCGCCGAGCAGGGCGTCCACCGCCTTGGAGAGCTTCCAGGAGGGCATGTTCGCCGAGGCGGGGTAGACCGGGATCAGCCGCCCGGCGAAGTCCGCGGCTGCCCCGGCGTCCTCATCGTCCATCAACTGGTAGTCGGGGTTCGCGAGTTGGCGGACCCGGTTGAACACGCCGACCTTCCCGGCGAACATCCCCTGGCGGCCGGGGCGCAACTCGTGGGCGCGGTGCGCCTGGTTGAAGAAGGCCAGGGTGAGCCGCCCCCGGCCGTCGGTGACCACCACCTGGAGCCGGTTGCCCTTGCGGCCCCGGAACGGGATCACCTCGGTCTTCTCGATCCTGGCCATCACCGTGACGTGCTCGTCCAGCTCCAGCTCGTCCAGGCTGGTCAGCTCGCCGCGCTCGACGTAGCGGCGCGGGTAGTGGTGCAGCAGGTCGCCGTTGGTGTGCAGGCCGAGGCTGTCGCCGAGGACCTTGGCGGTGGTGCCGCCCACCAGCTTCTTCAGGGGTTCGTCGAGCGTGGACATGCTCCCACCTCCTACACCACGCGGCTGACAATCGGGCCCACCGGGCTCATTCGACACCGATCAGCAGCGGCAGCAGCGGCTGCCCGCCCCGGTAGACCAGGGTGTCGACCACCGGGTGGGCCCGGCGCACATGCGCGATCAGCCGGTCGGCGACCTCGTCCGGCACGCCCTCGCCGAGGATCAGGGTGACCATCTCGCCGCCCGCCGCGAGCATCCGGTCCAGCACCACGGCGGCGGTCTCGCCGGTCTCGCCGCCGATCACCGCGACGTCGCCGTCGATCAGCCCGAGCACGTCCCCGGCCTGGCAGACCCCGGCCATGGTCCAGGACTCCCCCTCGGCGACCGCGAGTTCGGCGTGCCGGGTGGCCCCGGCGGCGGAGGTCATCGCGACCACGTCCTCGTCGAAGCGCCGGGCCGGCTCGTGCACCGCGAGCGCGGCCAGGCCCTGCACCGGGGAGCGGGTCGGGATCACCGCGACCCGCACCCCCTCCTTGCGCAGCTGCTCGGCCGCGGCGCCCGCCGCCGCCCGCAGTTCGGCGTCGTTGAGCAGCAGCACCACCTCGCGGGCGTGCGAACGGCGGACCGCGGAGGCGAGTTCGGTGCTGGACGGCGGCCGGTCCGGGTCGGCCAGCAGCACGGTGGCCCCGGCGTCGGTGCACAGCCCGGCCAGGCCGGCGCCGTGCACCACGCTGACCACCCCGCGCGAGCCGTCCGGGGCGTCGGCGTCCGGGTTGGCGGCGGCGGTCGCGGCGGCGGAGGCGAAGTGGGTGATCCTGATCCGGTAGGGCCGTCCGGCCGCGATCCCGGCCTCGACCGCGGCGCCGGGGTCGTCCACGTGCACATGGACGTTCCACAGGCCGTCGCCGCCGACCACCACCAGCGAGTCGCCCAGCTCGGCCAGCCGCCCGCGCAGCGCCGGGAGTTCCCCGTCCTCGGCGTCCAGCAGGTAGATCACCTCGTAGCCGGGTCCGCCCTCGGCGGCGAGGTGCACCTCGGTGTGGGACGGGGTGGGCGCCGCCGCGCGGGTCCCGGCCAGGGCCAGCGGGCCCATCGGGGTGTGCCCGGTGACCGCGTCGGCGAGCGCGCCGAGCACGGTGACCAGGCCGCGGCCCCCGGCGTCGACCACTCCGGCCCGGCCCAGCACCTCGAGCAGCAGCGGGGTTCGGCTGAGTGCGACCCTGGCCGCCTCGTAGGCGGCCTCGGCGGCGGCGCCCAGTGAGAGCCCGGGATCGGCCGCCGCGGCGGCCTCCGCGGCCTCGGCCGCCGCGGCGGCGACGGTGAGCACCGTCCCCTCGACCGGCTTGGCGACCGCCTCGTAGCCGGCGTCGGCGGCCCGGCGCAGGGCGCGGCAGAGCGCGGCGCCGTCCGCGGGCGCGTCCCCGACCGAGGCGGCGATCCCGCGCAGCAGCTGGGCCAGGATCACTCCGGAGTTGCCGCGCGCGCCGAGCAGCGCGCCGTGCGCCATCGCCCGCAGCGCCTGGGCCGGGGTGGGGGGTTCGGCGCCGGGGGCGAACAGCGGGTCGAGCTCCTCGGCGGCGGACTCGACGGTGAGGTAGAGGTTGGTGCCGGTGTCGCCGTCCGGGACCGGGTAGACGTTGAGCGCGTCGATCTCCTCGCGGGCCTGGCCGAGGGCGGCGAGGGAGAGGCGGCACCAGGTGCGCACGGCGGGCGCGTCGAGGGTGTCAAGCACCTGTGCTGTCTCCTTGGGTACGCGGCGTTGCTGCGAGGTGTGCTGGCAGGTTATCCGTAGCGTCCGCGGGGAGAGGATGCGGAGCTATCGGGGTCACCGTGGTAGTTTCGTTGTACGGAGTGAGCCGATGTATGCTGCTCCGGTTGCCCGGATCCCTCCGGGCCGCCCCTCGGTAGCCGTGCACCGCACGGTCCTCGTGCCAGGGGTTGTCAACGTAAGTGCATCTGAAGTCTTTGGAGTGACTCCCGTGGCTGCCAACTGCGACGTCTGCGGCAAGGGGCCGGGCTTCGGCAACAGTATTTCCCACTCGCACCGCCGTACCCGTCGTCGTTGGAACCCCAACATCCAGACGGTGCGCGCGACGATCGGGCGTACGCCGAAGCGGCTCAACGTCTGCACCTCGTGCATCAAGGCCGGCAAGGTGTCGCGCTGACGCGGCCACCTAGCTCAGGCTTCCAGGAGCCCGGTCCACCTCTCGGTGGGCCGGGCTTCTGTCTTGCCCCGGGGCCTGCCCGGTCCCGGGCCTAGCGGAAGCGCCAGCCGTGGTCGACCGGGCCGATGCCCGCGCCGAGCGCGAAGCCGGCCGCGATGGCGCCGGTGATGTACTCCTTGGCCGCGGCGACGGCCTCCGGCACCGGCAGGCCCAGCGCCAGTTCCGCGGCGATCGCGCTGGCCAGGGTGCAGCCGGTGCCGTGGGTGTGCCGGTTGTCGTGGCGCGGGGCGCGGAACCAGTGCTCGGCGCCGTCCGGACCGCGCAGCAGGTCGGCGGCCTCGCCGTCCAGGTGGCCGCCCTTGATCAGCGCCCAGGCCGGGCCCAGGTCCTGCAGCGCCCGCGCCGCGTCGGGCATCTCGCTCTCCCGGGTCACCAACCGTCCGGTGAGCTGCTCGACCTCGTGCAGATTGGGCGTGGCCACGGTGGCGACCGGCAGCAGCCGGTCCCGCAGCACCGAGACCGCGGAGGCGGCGAGCAGCGCGTCCCCGTGCTTGGACACCCCGACCGGGTCGACCACCACCGGGACCGGGACCGGGCCGAGCAGTTCGGCGACCGTCTCCACCAGCTCGGCCGAGGCCAGCATCCCGGTCTTCACCGCCTGCACGCCGATGTCGTCGACGACGCTGCGGAACTGGGCCCTGACCGCCTCGGCGGGCAGCTCCCAGTAGCCCTGGACGCCGAGCGAGTTCTGCGCGGTGACCGCGGCGATCACGCTCATCCCGTGCACGCCGAGGGCGAGCATGGTCTTCAGGTCGGCCTGGATGCCCGCGCCGCCGCCGGAGTCGGAGCCGGCGACGGTGAGCACCCGGGGCGGGGCGATGGTGGAGGTCGACATGGCCACCAACCTATCGGTCGGCGCTCAGAGCACCGCCTCGGCCTCGATCCAGCGCTCCTCGGGGACGGTCTTCAGCCGGGTCACCGCGTCCACGATCGGCACCATCCGGATCTCGGTGCCGCACAGCGCGGTCATATGGCCGTAGGCGCCCTTGTGGACGGCCTCCACGGCGTGCCAGCCGAACCGGGTGGCGAGCACCCGGTCCTGCGCGGTGGGCGTCCCGCCGCGCTGCACATGGCCCAGGATCACCGGCTTGGACTCCTTGCCGAGCCACTGGGCGATCTCCCCGGCCAGCCGGGTGCCGATGCCGCCGAAGGTCTGGTGGCCGAAGGCGTCAGCCTCGCCGTGGGCGAAGCGCATGGTGCCGGGGAGCGGGGCGGCGCCCTCGGCGACCGCGACGATGGCGAACTTCTTGCCGCGGGAGAAGCGCTCCTCGACCATCCGGCAGACCTCCTCGATGTCGAAGGGCCGTTCCGGGATGAGGATGCCGTGCGCGCCCCCGGCCATCCCGGCGTGCAGGGTGATCCAGCCGGTGTGCCTGCCCATGAGTTCGACCACCATCACCCGTTGGTGTGACTCAGCGGTGGTCTTCAGCCGGTCGATGGCCTCGGTGGCGACATGGACGGCGGTGTCGTGGCCGAAGGTGACGTCGGTGGCGTCGATGTCGTTGTCGATGGTCTTGGGGACGGCGACGACCGGCAGTCCGGCGTCGCTGAACAGCTGGGCGGCGGTCAGCGTGCCCTCGCCGCCGATGGCGACCAGCGCGTCGATGCCGAGGTTCTCGGCCAGTTCGGCGGACCGGGCGACGCCCTCCCGCATCCGGTCCCGCTCCACCCGGGCCGAGCCGAGGACGGTGCCGCCGCGGGTGAGAATGCCGTGCACGTCGTCCAGGGCGAGCGGGCGGCCCCGGCCCTCGATCAGGCCGAGGAAGCCGTCCTCGATGCCGACCACGGTGTCGCCGTGGTCGGCGACCGCGCGGTGCACCACCGAGCGGATCACCGCGTTGAGTCCGGGACAGTCGCCGCCGCTGGTCAGCACACCGATTCGCATGGCCCAAGCCTATGCAGAAGCACTGCCGCACGCCGGTTCGTCCAACCCCTGACACGGCCGCAGGCCCGCCGTCGGCGGAGCCCCGGTTCAGCCGCCGAAGTGGTCCCAGCCGCCCGCGCGGTCCCACCGGGCGCCGTCGACCGTCACCGTCCCGGTGCGGGAGAGCCCGGCCGGGCGGGTGACCTCGCCGACCACCCGCCAGCGCGACGGCAGATGCGTGTCCGGCGGGAAGGTGGCGACCAGGGCGTGGTCCTCGCCGCCGGAGAGCACCCAGGTCAGTGGGTCGACGCCGACCGCCTGGCCGATGTCGGCCATCTGCGCCGGGATGTCGAAGTCGGCCGCGCGCAGGTCGATGTGGACGTTGCTGGCCTCGGCGACATGGCCCAGGTCGGCCACCAGGCCGTCGCTGACGTCGATCATCGAGGTGGCGCCGAGCCGCGCGGCGGCCGGGCCGGCGTGGTACGGCGGCTCCGGGCGGCGGTGCGCCTCGACGAAGGCCCGCGGCGAGCGGAAGCCGCGGGAGAGCACGGTGAACCCGGCCGCGGACCAGCCGAGCCAGCCGGTCACCGCCACCAGGTCGCCGGGACGGGCCGCCGAGCGGGTCACCGCGGCGCGGCCCTGCAGGTCGCCGAGTGCGGTGATGGCGACGGTGATGGTGTCGCCGCGGACCACGTCGCCGCCGACCACGGCGGCCCCGGCGACCTGGCACTCGTCCCTGATGCCGTCCATCAGCTCCAGCACCCAGGTGGCGGGCAGTTCGGCCGGGGCGACCAGGCCGAGCAGCAGCGCGGTCGGCACCGCGCCCATCGCGGCGATGTCGGCGAGGTTCTGCGCGGCGGACTTGCGGCCCACGTCGTAGGCGGTGGACCAGTCCCGGCGGAAGTGCCGCCCCTCCAGCAGGACGTCGGTGCTGGCGACCACCCGGCCGTCCGGCGCGGAGACCACGGCGGCGTCGTCACCGGGGCCGAGTTCCACGGCCGCGGTGCGCGGCAGCCGGGAGGTCAGCTCGCGGATCAGTCCGAACTCGCCGAGTTCGCCGACGGTGCCCTGCATGAGTGTCCTTCCGGCCTTCCGGCATCACCAGCCGACATCACCAGCAATGCCAACTTTCACGCGCAGCGTACGCCCTCGGCCCGTACGCTACGGGTCCCCCTCGCTGCTCGGGCGCGAATCAGGCGCCCCGCGGGGGATTGTGGGGCGCCCAACCGGGGAACCAAAGCCCTCGCACGATCTCCGTACCCGAGCCGCCGGGAGGTCCCACCGTGGTCCAGGCCTACATCCTCATCCAGACCGAAGTCGGAAAAGCGACCGCTGTCAGTCAAGTGATCGGCGATATCGCCGGAGTGATCCGGGCCGAGGACGTCACCGGGCCCTATGACGTGATCGTCCGGGCCGAAGGGGAGACCGTCGACGACCTCACCCGGCTGGTGCTGGGCCGGATCCACCAGGTGGAGGGCATCACCCGAACCCTGACCTGCCCGGTGGTCCATCTGTAGCGGCGTCTACCATCGCCGGGTGACCCCGACTCCCGCACGCCACGCCCTGCTGTCCGCCGCCGCCCTGGCCGCGGCGCTGCTGCTGGCCGCCTGCTCGGGCGGCTCGGTGCGGGTCGCCGCCCCGGCGACGACCGGCGCCGCCGGGAAGCAGTGCGCGGCGCTGAAGGCGGCGCTGCCGGCCACCCTGGACGGCAAGAAGCGCCGCGGCACCAGCCCGGCCGCCGCCACCGCCGCCGCCTGGGGCGACCCGGCGATCGTGCTGCGCTGCGGGGTGCCTCAGCCGGACGTGCTGGACCCGCACTCCCCCGCGTACGACCCGCACATGGACTCCCACGACGCCGAGGAGGTCAACGGCGTCTGCTGGACCTCGGAGCCGGTCGACGGCGGCGGCTTCCGCTACACCACGCTGCAGCAGCAGGCCTACGTCGAGGTGACCGTCCCGGGCGCGTACGCGCACCTGCAGTCGCCGATCGGCGGCCTGGCCGGGCCGATCCAGCGGACCGACCCGGTCGACCGGAGCCGGCCGTTCAGCTGCGACTAGCCGCTCGGCGGGCCGGCCGGGCTAGCGCAGCCCGGTGCTGCGGCGCAGCGCGGCCTGGATCAGCCGGTCGATCAGCTCCGGGTAGGGGACTCCGGTGGCCTCCCACATCCGCGGGTAGGCCGAGATCGGGGTGAAGCCGGGCATGGTGTTGATCTCGTTGACCACGAACGAGCCGTCCGGCTGCAGGAAGACGTCCACCCGGGCCAGGCCCTCGCAGGCCAGCGCCTCGAACACGTCGACCGCGAGGGCGCGCAGCCGCTCGGTCTCGTCCCCGGTCAGGTCGGCCGGGATCTGCACATCGCTGGAGTCGATGTACTTGGCCTCGAAGTCGTAGAAGTCGTAGCCCGCGCCGACCAGCACCTCGGCCGGCAGGCTGGCCCGTGGCCCGTCCTCGAACTCCAGGACGCCGCATTCGAGTTCACGCCCGGTCAGGCCGGCCTCGACGATCAGCTTGGGGTCGTGCCGGCGGGCCTCCTCGATCGCCGCGTCCAGCAGCGCCGGGTCGGAGACCTTGGTGATGCCCATACTGGAGCCCGCGCGGGCCGGCTTCACGAACACCGGGAAGCCCAACTCGGCGATCCTGGCCCGGACCTCGGCGCGACGCGGCTCGTCGGCCCACTCCCGCGGGCGGACCACGGTGTACGGGCCGACCGGAAGGCCGAAGGACTGGAGCACCCGCTTGGTGTACTCCTTGTCCATGCCGACCGCGCTGGAGAGCACCCCGGAGCCGACGTACGGCACCCCGGTCAGCTCCAGCAGGCCCTGGACGGTGCCGTCCTCGCCCCAGGGGCCGTGCAGCAGCGGCAGCACCACGTCGACCTCGCCGAGGGCCTTGGGCACCGAGCCCGGCTCGGTGTAGACGACCTCGCCCCGGGCCACCGGGTTCATCGGCAGGGTGACCTGGCCTTCGGCGGACTCGGCGATGTCCTCGACGCTGGGCAGCCGCCCGTCGGTGATCGCCATCCGGGACGGCTCGTCGGCGGTGAGCGCCCAGCGGCCGTCGGTGGTGATGCCGATCGGCAGCACCTCGTAGGCACTGCGGTCGATCGCCCGCAGCACGCTTCCGGCGGTGGACACGGAGATGGCGTGCTCGGAGCTGCGACCGCCGAAGACGATCGCCACACGCGGCTTGCTGGCTGCGGCGGGAGCGGCAGCCGGGACTGGGGAGAAGGGCTCAGTGCTCATATCCCCATGGAGACTACCGTTCGGGTGTTTCGGTTGCCGCACGGGGCGCATTCGGCCGAACCGGCGCGCCCCCGGCCGGACCGGCCGAACCGACGGCGCCTCAGCGGCGTTCGGGCTTCGCCGAACGGGACATCAGTTCCTTGACCGCCACCAGCGGCGGCTTCCCGCCGTGCACGATGTCCACCACGGTCTCGGTGATCGGCATGTCCACCCCGTGCCGCCGGGCCAGGTCGAGCACCGACTCGCAGGACGTGACGCCCTCGGCGGTCTGCTTGGTGGCGGCGATGGTCTCGGCCAGCGTCATCCCCCGGCCGAGGTTCACCCCGAAGGTGTGGTTCCTGGACAGCGGCGAGGAGCAGGTCGCCACCAGGTCGCCCATCCCGGCCAGACCGGCGAAGGTGTACGGGTCGGCGCCCATCGCCAGGCCCAGCCTGGTGGTCTCGGCCAGGCCGCGGGTGATCAGCGAGGCCTTGGTGTTGTCGCCCAGGCGCATCCCGTCGGCGATGCCGACCGCGAGCCCGATCACGTTCTTGACCGCGCCGCCCAGCTCGCAGCCGACCACGTCGGTGTTGGTGTAGGGGCGGAAGTAGCCGGTCTGGCAGGCCGCCTGGAGCCGCTTGGCGACCGCCTCGTCCTCGCAGGCCACCACGCTCGCGGCGGGCTGCCTGCGGACGATCTCCGGGGCCAGGTTGGGCCCTGAGACCACCGCGATCCGCTCCGGCCCCGCGCCGGTGACCTCGGCGATGACCTCGCTCATCAGCTTGACGCTGCCGAGCTCGACCCCCTTCATCATGCTGACCAGCACCGTGCTCCGGTCGATGGCCCCGCTCCAGGCCTCCAGGTTGGCCCGCAGCGTCTGCGAGGGCACCGCCAGCACCGCGAACTCCGCGCCCGCGGCGGCCTCGGCCGGGTCGCTGGTCGCGGTCACCCCGGGCGGCAGTTCCAGGTCGGGGAAGTAGTCCGGGTTCCGTCGGGTCCTGTTGATGGTCGCGGTCAGCTCGGGACGGCGTCCCCAGAGCGAGACCTCGCAGCCCGCGTCGGCAAGGATCATGGCGAAAGCCGTTCCCCAGGACCCGGTTCCGAACACGGCGCAACGGGTCGTCACCGACCGGCCTCCCTCTCCCGGCGCTGCTCGGTCGCGGCGCGCTGCACGTCGTAGCGTACGGGGGGCGCCTTCTCGCCGCGCAACTCCTCCAGCAGGGCGGTGATCGCGGCCATGATCACGTCGGTGGCCTCGCGCAGCACCGGGCCGGTGATCGGCTTGTCGGCGAAGGCGCTGAGGTCGACCGGCGGTCCCGCCTTGACCTGCACGGTGTGCCGGGGGAACGGCTGGAACCTGCGGTCGCCCTTCCCGCCCTTGGCGTAGCGGGGGATGATCTCGTGCGCGCCCCACTGCGCGATCGGGATCACCGGCGCCCCGGTCATCAGCGCGACCCTGGCCGCGCCGGTCTTGGCGTTCATCGGCCACAGGTCGGGGTCCCGAGTGAGCGTGCCCTCGGGGTAGAAGGCGACGCACTCGCCGTTGTTCACCGCCGCCACCGCGGCCCGGAAGGCGTGGGCGGCGTCGGAGGAGCCCCGGTACACCGGGATCTGGCCCGCGCCGTGCAGGATCCGGCCGATCACCGGGACCTTGAACAGCCCGGCCTTGCCGAGGAACCGGGCCGGGCGGCCGGAGTCGTACTGGAAGTGGCCGTAGACCAGCGGGTCCAGGTAGGAGTTGTGGTTGATCACGGTCAGGAAGCCGCCGGACTCCGGCAGGTTCTCCGTCCCGCTCCAGTCGCGCTTGGTCAGCAGGAACAGCGGCGGCTTGCCGATGGCCGCCGCGAGGCGGTACCAGAAGCCGTATCCGCGACGGTCCGCCTTCGTACTCCTGCCTGGCACGCGCACTCCTCCTTGCACACATCTCACCTGGTCCGAACCGTACAAGTGTCTCCCGGGCCCGGACGCACTGTCGAGGCACCCCCGCCGAGGGGTTCGCGGAGGGGGCAGAATGACGTCCCGTGAGCCTTCCCCGCTGGACCCTGCTGGTACCGCTGAAGCCGCTGGCGGAGGCCAAGAGCCGCCTCGCCGGGGCGGCCGGAGCCCTCCGGCCGGAGCTGGCACTGGCGTTCGCGCAGGACACCGTAGTCGCCGCGCTGGCCTGTGCGGAAGTGGCGCGGGTGCTGGTGGTCACCGACGACCGCGCGGCGGCGGCGGAACTGGCGGCGCTGGGCGCGGAGCCGGTCCAGGACCGGCCGGGGGCGGGCCTCAACGCGGCGCTGGCGCACGGCGCCGAGGTGGCCAGGGCCCGCTACGGCGCCGGACGGGTGGCGGCGATGTCGGCCGACCTGCCCGCGCTGCGGCCGTCCGAGCTGGAACGGGTGCTGCTGGCCGCCGCGGCGCACCCGCGGGCGTTCCTGGCCGACACCCAGCGGATCGGCACCACGCTGCTCGCCGCCGCGGCCGGGTCGGCGCTGGGCCCGCGCTTCGAGGGCGGCTCCCGGCTGCGCCACGCGGCCTCCGGCGCGCACGAGCTGGCCCTGGACGACGTCCCCTCGGTCCGCAGGGACGTGGACACCCCGGACGACCTCCGCGCGGCGCTCGCGCTCGGCACCGGGCCGCGGACCGCCGCGCTGGCCGGCCTGGTGGCCCCGTAGCGGCCCGGTGGCGGGCCGAGCCGCCGGCAGGCCCTAGCCTGGGCGCATGCAGGCCACCGCGTTCACGTACTCCCCCGAGACCCGCAGCGGCTCGGTGCTGCTCGACGACGGCACCCCGCTGCCCTTCGACGCCGCCGCGTTCGACGCGGGCGGGCTGCGGCTGCTGCGCCCCGGCCAGCGGGTGCGGATCGAGACCGCGGGGGACGGCGCGGAGCGCCGGGTGCTCCTGGTGACCCTGCAGACCTTCTGATCCGGGGCCGACCGATCCGGAAGAGGACGAACGGGCCGGGTGCCGGGAGAGCTCCCGGCACCCGGCCCGTTCGCCAGCGCCCTGCGGGTGGTGCGGTCCTGCGGGTGGTGCGGTCCTGCGGTGCCTACGGCGGGTCAGGCCTTCTTGGCGGTGGCCCGCTTGGCCGGAGCCTTCTTGGCGACCGCGGTCTTCTTCACGGCCGTGACGGCCTTCTTGGCGGCCGGACGGGTCGAGGCGGTGACCGTCTTCTTCGCCGGGGACTTGGCCGCGGCCGAGGTCTTCTTGGCGGTGGTCTTCTTGGCGGTGCTCTTGACCGCCGTGGTGGCGGCCTTCTTGGCCGGAGCCCGCTTGGCAGCGGCGGTCTTGGCCGTCGTCTTCTTGGCCGCGGCCTTCTTCACCGGCGACGTGGCGGTCTTCTTCACCGCGGCGGCAGCGGTGGTCTTCTTCGCCGCCGCCTTCTTGACCGTGGCCGTGGCCTTCTTGACCGTGGTCTTCTTCGCGGCGGCCTTCTTCGCGGCCGGGGAGCCGGCCGGGGCCGCCATCCCGCTCTTGCCGGGGGTGAGCGAGCCCTTGGGGGCCTTCTTCACCGACGGGCCGGTCTTCGGCAGCTTCTTGGAGCCGCTGACCAGGTCCTTGAAGCCCTGCCCCGGACGGAACCGCGGGACCGCCGTCTTCTTGACCTTGACCCGCTCCCCGGTCTGGGGGTTGCGGGCGAACCGCGCTGAGCGGTCGACCTTCTCAAAGGTGCCGAAACCCGTGACCGATACCCGGTCTCCGGCGGTCACGGCACGGACGATGGTGTCGAGCACAGCGTCCACTGCCTCTGCGGCGGCCCTGCGGCCACCCAGCTGCTCGGCCACCGCTTCAACAAGCTGCGCCTTGTTCACGTCTTCCCCTTCGGAAACCCATGCCCGGACGATTCTGTTTCGATCCGGGCTTTTCGCACGTTAGGCATGTATATGCGGCAATTCAAATACCAAACGTCCGAATCACCCTTGTGTCGCAATGGATTCGGCTTTCAGTGCGCCTTCGACGGAGGGTGGTCCCCACCGTCGAGGCGGTCCACGAAAATCGCCAACCTCCTTGCTGCTTCCGGGAGATCGCGTTTCGCCGCCTCGGTTACCAGGAGCAACGAACGGGTCAGCGAGGCCCGGGTAGCGGCCGACACGTCCAGCGCACGCACTCGGGCGTGCGCCTCCTTCAGCCGTGCGGCCACAAGCGCGTAGAGCTCGACCTCCGTAGGCTCCCCGGGCTCCCCCGAGGGGGGTGCGGGAGGCGGAGGAAGAGTCGGGCTCATGTACTGATTGTGCCATCTGCGGTGAGTTGCACCCTCCGCACACTTCCCTCGACCTTACACAGAGTCACATCGGGAATGACAGCGGCCCCCCTCCCAGGTCCTCTGACCGGGCGGGGGGCCGTGGGCGGAACGGTTGGTGACGCTCTCTCAACCGTGTCCGCGGGGGCTTTTCGTCGTTCTCTCAGGCAACCGGCTGCGTGCTCGGCTTGAAGGCCGGGCGGCGCGCCTCGTAGGCGGCGATCTCCGCGTCCTGGGACAGCGTGATGCTGATGTCGTCCAGGCCGTTGAGCAGCCGCCAGCGCACGTTCTCGTCCAACTCGAAGGAGGCGGTGACGCCGTCGGCGCGCACCTCGCGGGCCTCCAGGTCGACCGTGATCTCGGTGCTCGGGTCGGCCTCGACCAGGGCCCAGATCCGCTCCACCGTCTCGACCGGCAGGATCACCGTGAGCAGGCCGTTCTTCAGCGAGTTGCCCCGGAAGATGTCGGCGAAGCGGGAGGAGACGACGACCCGGAAGCCGTAGTTCTCCAGCGCCCAGACCGCGTGCTCGCGGGACGAGCCGGTGCCGAACTCGGGCCCGGCGACCAGGATGGACGCGCCCGCGTACTGCGGCTGGTTGAGGACGAAGTCCGCGTCCTTGCGCCAGGCCTCGAACAGGCCGTCCTCAAAACCGGTGCGGGTGACCTTCTTCAGCCAGTGCGCCGGGATGATCTGGTCGGTGTCGACGTTGCTGCGGCGCAGCGGGACGGCCCGGCCGGTGTGGGTGGTGAACTTCTCCATGGTGCTCAGACCTCCACGGTCGTACGGGCGGTCGACAGGTCGGCGGGCGAGGCCAGACGGCCCAGCACCGCGGTGGCGGCGGCCACCTGCGGGGAGACCAGGTGGGTGCGTCCGCCCTTGCCCTGCCGTCCCTCGAAGTTGCGGTTGGAGGTGGAGGCGCAGCGCTCCTGCGGGGCCAGCTGGTCCGGGTTCATGCCCAGGCACATCGAGCAGCCCGCGTGCCGCCACTCGGCGCCGGCGGCGGTGAAGACCTTGTCCAGGCCCTCGTCGATCGCCTGCAGGGCGACCCGGACCGAGCCGGGGACGACCAGCATCCGTACCCCGTCGGCGACCTTGCGGCCCTCGACGATCGCGGCGGCGGCGCGCAGGTCCTCGATCCGGCCGTTGGTGCAGGAGCCGACGAACACCGCGTCCACCTGGACCTCGCGGAGCGGGGTGCCGGCGGTCAGGCCCATGTAGCGCAGCGCGTTCTCGGCGGCGATGCGCTCCTGCGGGTCCTCGAAGGAGGCCGGGTCGGGCACGTTCGCACTCAGCGGGGCGCCCTGGCCGGGGTTGGTGCCCCAGGTCACGAACGGGGTCAGCGCGTTGGCGTCGATGAAGACCTCGGCGTCGAAGACCGCGTCCTCGTCGGTGCCCAGGGTCTTCCAGTAGGCCACCGCGTCGTCCCAGTCGCCGCCCTTGGGCGCGTGGTCGCGGCCCTCCAGGTAGTCGAAGGTGGTCTGGTCCGGCGCGATCATGCCCGCGCGGGCGCCGGCCTCGATCGACATGTTGCAGATGGTCATCCGTGCCTCCATGGAGAGGCTGCGGATCGCCGAGCCGCGGTACTCCAGGACGTAGCCCTGGCCGCCGCCGGTACCGATCTGGGTGATGATCGCCAGCACCAGGTCCTTGGCGGTCACGCCCTCCTGCAGCTCGCCCTCGACCGTGATCGCCATGGTCTTGAACGGGGCCAGCGGCAGCGTCTGGGTGGCCAGCACGTGCTCGACCTGGCTGGTGCCGATGCCGAACGCCAGCGCGCCGAACGCGCCGTGGGTGGAGGTGTGCGAGTCGCCGCAGACCACCGTGGTCCCGGGCTGGGTCAGGCCCAGCTGCGGGCCGACCACGTGCACCACGCCCTGCTCGACGTCGCCCAGCGAGTGCAGCCGTACGCCGAACTCGGCGCAGTTGGCGCGCAGCGTCTCCAGCTGGACCCGGGAGACCGGGTCCGCGATCGGCTTGTCGATGTCCAGGGTGGGGGTGTTGTGGTCCTCGGTGGCGATCGTCAGATCGGTCCTGCGGACCTTGCGCCCGGCCAGCCGCAGGCCGTCGAACGCCTGCGGGCTGGTCACCTCGTGCAGCAGGTGCAGATCGATGAAGAGGAGGTCCGGCTCGCCCTCGGCGCGCCTGACGACATGGTCGTCCCAGACCTTCTCCGCGAGTGTGCGTCCCATCACAATCCCTCCGACCGGCAACTATGTCGGTCTACGTGTCGTTTTGGCCGCCTCCGGACGGCGTCTTGCGGCGACGTCATCGGGCTGCACAGCCAAGAGTGGCGCAGATCCCAGAAGATTGAACTTGCGTCTCGCGATCTGAGACTGCAATATCAGCGCATGGACAACTCTAGTGGCGTCGGCGTTCTCGACAAGGCTGCTCTGGTGCTGAGCGCGCTGGAGTCAGGCCCCGCGACCCTGGCCGGACTGGTGGCCGCCACCGGTCTCGCGCGGCCCACCGCGCACCGACTGGCCGTCGCGTTGGAACACCACCGACTCGTGACCCGTGACATGCAGGGCCGTTTCATCCTCGGCCCCCGACTCTCCGAACTCTCCGCCGCGGCGGGCGAGGACCGCCTGCTGGCGACCGCGGGACCGGTGCTGACGCACCTGCGCGACGTCACCGGCGAGAGCGCCCAGCTCTACCGCCGCCAGGGCGATCTGCGGATCTGCGTGGCCGCCGCCGAGCGCCTTTCCGGGCTCCGCGACACCGTGCCGGTCGGCAGCACCCTGCCGATGAAGGCCGGTTCCGCCGCGCAGGTGCTGCTCGCCTGGGAGGAGCCGGAGCGGCTGCACCGCGGCCTGCAGGGGGCCCGGTTCACCGCGACCGCGCTGTCCGGCGTCCGGCGGCGCGGCTGGGCCCAGTCCATCGGCGAGCGCGAGCCCGGGGTGGCCTCGGTCTCGGCGCCGGTCCGCGGCCCGTCCAACCGGGTGGTGGCGGCGGTCTCGGTCTCCGGACCGATCGAGCGGCTCTCCCGGCACCCGGGACGGCTGCACGCCCAGGCCATCATCGAGGCCGCGGGCAGACTGACCGAGGCCCTGCGGAGAGCCTGAGAAACCGACCACTCACGACCACGAGGGCCCGTCCGGCTGCGGACGGGCCCTCAATCACGTCTGCCGCTGGCCGGGTCAGTCCTTGGGGCGGTGCCGGCCGGAGAGGGTCAGCGCCCGCTGGTAGGCCCAGTAGAGCAGCACCCCGGCGAACAGCAGGCACCACAGCACCCCGGTCACCGGGCTGGGGCCGTGGCCGAGGCCCAGCGCCAGCGCCATCGACGGGACCAGCACCACGGGACCGGCCGCGTACCAGGCCAGGAAGATGAACGGGCCCATGCTGCCCATCCCGGTCGGGCTGTACATCAGCTCCACCCGGGACGGCCCGCGGCAGGCGTTCACCATCGCCGCGGCGGTCAGCGGCAGCGCTGCCACCGGGGCCAGCCACACCGCGGGACCGGCGCCGAGCAGCACCGCGACGCCCGCGCCGACCGCCGCCAGCAGCGCACTGGCCAGCGCGGGCAGCACGGCGTGCCGGAGCATCAGTTCGCCGTAGGGGTAAGGGGACCAGCCCGCCCGGCGCGGGTCGTCGGCCTCGACCCGGGCCGGCTCGGCGAGCTGGGTCGCAGACAGGTAGCCGAAGCAGACCGCGACCGCGGTCAGCAGCAGCCGGTCGATCCCGCTGGCCGCCGAGGCCGCGGGCACCAGCAGTAGCGCAGGCACCGAGAACAGCACCGCGCGGCCGATCCGGGACGGCGCGCGCAGCAGCGCGGTGGCGTCCCGCCAGGGGACGGCCAGCCAGGCCCGGCTGGGCGGCGGGATCCGCAGCCGGGCCCGGCGGCTGCGCTGCTCGGACTGCGCCAGCACCATCCGGGCCGACCGCAGCTCGGCGGTGCGCAGCGCGGCGGCCACCCCGGCCGCGGTCCTGGCCCGCTGCCGCAGGCTGCCGAGCCGGATACCGGCCGCGCCCCGGTAGGCCAGCACCATCGCGACCAGGGTCAGCGCCACCAGCGGGATCGCCGCCAGCGCGCCGCCGTGCACCGCGGCGCTGCTGGGCACCAGCCCGACCAGCGCGGCCCAGCCCCAGGGCCCGGACCAGAGTTCGGCGGTGCGCAGCGCGCCGAAGTCGTGGCCGGTCCAGCCGAGCACGCTCTGCGCCGCCAGCAGCAGCACCAGCACCGCGACGAACGGGGTGGCCCGGCGGACGAAGCGGGCCGCCCCGGCGTAGCGCTCGACCGCCACCCCGCAGCAGGTCGCCAGCAGCGGGACGCAGACCCCGCCGACCAGGGCCCAGCCGAAGGCCGGCAGGAAGCCCGCCTTGTCGACCAGGCCGAGCGCGACCCCGGCCCCGGCCGCCGCCAGCAGCCCCGGCACCAGCGCGATCGCGCAGGAGACCCAGAACCAGGGCCGCAGCACCGGGCCCGGCCGGACCGGCTGGCTCAGCAGCCAGTCCACGGTGGCCCGCGGCGCCACCACCGGGCCGCGCCACAGCGCGTCCCTGGCGACGACCAGGATCAGGCCGAGGCTGACCGCGCAGACCCCGGCCGGCAGCGCGGCCAGCAGCTGGGTGTCGTGGCCGGTGTAGTCGGCGCCCATCGAGGCGTTGGCGAACGCGCCGAGCGAGAACATCCCGCCCCAGGCCAGCACCAGCATCATGCCGACGTAGACGGTGTAGCCGATCTGGCCGGCCCGGGACCGGCGGTGCGGGGCGCGCAGGGCGCGCAGCAGGGCCAGGGTGTCGTCGGTCCAGTCGGTCCACGGCTCCGGCTCGGCCGGCAGCTCCTGCTGCGGCGGGTCGCCCGGGGAGGCTTCGTCGGCGAGGCTCACCGCGCGCTCCCCGCGGCCAGCCCGGGGAACGCGGTGGGCAGGACGGCCTCCGGGGCGCCCTGCGCCAGCAGCACGCCGTCCTCCAGCAGGATCACCCGGTCGGCGACGTGCAGCGCCAGGTCCGGGTGGTGGGTGGCGAACAGCACCGCGACGCCGTCGGCGAGTTCGGCCTTGAGCAGGTCGGCCAGGCGCTGCCGGGCGCCGGGGTCGAGCCGCTGCTCCGGCTCGTCCAGGATCAGCAGGTCGCGCGGGCGGACCAGGGCGCAGGCCAGCAGCAGCGACTGGAGCTGGCCCGAGGAGAGCGAGTTGGGCAGCGCCTCGGCGTGCTCGGCCAGGCCGCGGTCGGCGAGGGCGCGGTCGACCCAGGTCAGCGGCTCCTCCACGCCGTGCGAGACGGCGACCAGGGCCAGGTGCTCACGGACCGTCAGATCCGGGTAGCAGGCCGAGAGGTCGCCGACCACGGCGAGCCTGGCCCGGACCCGGGGGTCGTTCTCGTCCAGGGGCGCGCCGTCGAGCCGCACCGTGCCGCTGGTGGGGGTGTCCCGGCCGGCCGCGAGGCGCAGCAGCGTCGACTTGCCGGAGCCGTTGTGGCCGACCAGGGCGACGCACTCGCCCGCGGCGAGGTCGAGGTCGATCGGATGCAGCGCCACCCGGCCGCCGTAGTGGCGGCTGACCTGACGCAGCGCCAGCAGGGACGGACGTGCGACCTTCTTGCCCTTAGCCATGCGCGCTGCCGGCCTCTCAAAACACGAAAAGGCCCTCTCGGGCCTTCACTTTGCTTGCCACACTGGCTTGTTGCTGCTGGGGTACCAGGACTCGAACCTAGACTAAGTGAACCAGAATCACTCGTGCTGCCAATTACACCATACCCCAAGGAAAATCCACCGTTCCCGGTGGCTGCTCCAGGGAGAACAGTACCTGATCAGCGACATGATCCCTAACACCGCTGGGCGGTGAAGCGCGACAGGCCCCCGGCCTGAGCCGGGGGCCTGTCGTCACGTACCCCCGACCGGATTCGAACCGGCGCTACTGCCGTGAGAGGGCAGCGTGCTAGGCCGCTACACAACGGGGGCAAGCTTTTGGTGATCCTGCTTCGTCGCCTCGGGGAGTCGTTCGACCCGATGGTGAGGGTGGAGGATCTGGTACCCCCGACCGGATTCGAACCGGCGCTACTGCCGTGAGAGGGCAGCGTGCTAGGCCGCTACACAACGGGGGCTTGTCGTACTGCTGTTACTTCCACCTGCGGTTACTGCGTACCCCCGACCGGATTCGAACCGGCGCTACTGCCGTGAGAGGGCAGCGTGCTAGGCCGCTACACAACGGGGGCGAGATCTTACGCTGGGGTACCAGGACTCGAACCTAGACTAAATGAACCAGAATCACTCGTGCTGCCAATTACACCATACCCCATCGGCCTGTCCAGGTGATCTTGGTGAGAGTTTCTGGTTCTCTCCCCGTCCCTCCCGGGCGGCGCAACAAGAAGAACATTACCTGATGGCGGGCATCGCACCAAAATCGATAAAGGGGGCCTGCTCCGGGCGTCGGACGCGCGGAGCAGGCCCCCTTCTCTCCCGGGGCCGCGGTCAGCCCGCCGTCCGCTCCAGCGCCGCGTGCAGGCGGCGCAGGGTCTCGTCCCGGCCGAGCAGTTCCATCGACTCGAACAGCGGCGGGGAGATCCGGCGGCCGGTGACCGCCACCCGCAGCGGAGTGAAGGCGAACTTGGGCTTGATGCCCAGGCCCTCGACCAGCGCGGTGCGCAGCGCGGCCTGGATGTCGTCGGGGTCGAAGCCCTCCAGCGCGTCCAGCGCGGCGATGCTGGCGGTCAGCACCGGGGCGGCGTCGGCGGTGAGCACCTTCTCCGCGTCGGCCGGGTCGAGGGCGAAGTCCTCGGGGGCGACGAAGAGGAAGCCGAGCATCCCGGAGACCTCGCCGAGCACCACCATCCGCTCCTGGGTCAGCGGCGCGGCGGCGATCAGCAGGTCGAGCTGGGCGTCGGTCGGCCCCTCGGCCGCGAAGTGGCCCGAGGCGACCAGGTACGGGACCAGCCGGCGGACGAACTCGGCCGGGGCCAGAGCACGCAAGTGCTCGGCGTTGATCGCCTCGGCCTTCTTCAGGTCGAAGCGGGCCGGGTTGGCGTTGACCTTGCCGATGTCGAAGGCCGCGACCATCTCGTCCATGGAGAAGCGGTCCCGGTCCTCGGCCAGCGACCAGCCCAGCAGCGCCAGGTAGTTGAGCAGGCCCTCGGGCAGGAAGCCGCGCTCGCGGTAGAGGTTGAGCGAGGCCTCGGGGTCACGCTTGGACAGCTTCTTGTTGCCCTCGCCCATGACATAGGGGAGGTGTCCGAACTGCGGGGCCGGGCCGGTGGCCACGCCGATCTCGGCGAGCGCGGCGTAGAGCGCGATCTGCCGCGGGGTGGAGGAGAGCAGGTCCTCGCCGCGGAGCACGTGGGTGATCCCCATCAGTGCGTCGTCCACCGGGTTGACCAGGGTGTAGAGGGGTGCGCCGTTGGCCCGGACGATGCCGTAGTCGGGCACGTTGTCCGGGGTGAAGGTCAGCTCGCCGCGGACCAGGTCGGTGAAGGTGATCGCGCCGTCCGGCATCCGGAAGCGGACAATCGGCGCGCGGCCCTCCGCCTCGTACCCGGCGACCTGCTCCGCGGTCAGCGCGCGGCAGTGGCCGTCGTAGCCGGACGGCTTGCCCGCGGCGCGGGCGGCGGCGCGGCGGGCGTCCAGCTCCTCGGTGGAGCAGTAGCAGCGGTAGGCGTGGCCGGCCGCGAGCAGCTTGGCGGCGACGTCGGCGTAGAGGTCCATCCGCTGCGACTGCCGGTACGGCGCGTGCGGTCCTCCGACCTCGGGGCCCTCGTCCCAGTCGAAGCCGAGCCAGCGCATGGCGTCGAGCAGCTGGTTGTAGGAGTCCTCGGAGTCGCGGGCCGCGTCGGTGTCCTCGATCCGGAAGACCAGCGTGCCGCCGTGGTGGCGGGCGAAGGCCCAGTTGAAGAGGGCGGTGCGGACCAGGCCGACGTGCGGGTTCCCGGTCGGGGAGGGGCAGAAGCGGACCCGTACGGCCGGGTCGAGCTCGGTGGGGGCGGTGTTAGCCACGCTTGATCACCCTGTTGCTGAGAGTGCCGATGCCTTCGATGGAGACGGCGACCTCGTCGCCGACGTTCAGGGGTCCGACGCCCGCGGGCGTGCCGGTGAGGACGACGTCCCCGGGGAGCAGGGTCATCGCCTCGGTGATGTGCACGATCAGCTCGCCGACCGAGCGGATCATCTGCGAGGTGCGCCCGGCCTGCCGCAGCTCGCCGTTGACGGTGCAGGTGACGGCCAGGTCGGCCGGGTCGAGGTCGGTCTCGATCCACGGGCCGAGCGGGCAGGAGGTGTCGAAGCCCTTGGCGCGGGCCCACTGGCCCTCGCGCTGCTGCACGTCGCGCGCGGTGACGTCGTTGGCGCAGGTGTAGCCGAAGACCACCTCGGGGACCCGCTCCAGCGGGACCTCGCGGCACATCCGGCCGATCACCACGGCCAGTTCCGCCTCGTACTGGACGTCGCTGGAGAACGGCGGGTAGGCGATGTTCTCAGTGGGGCCGACGACCGCGGTGGAGGGCTTGAAGAAGGTGAGCGGCACCTCGGGCACCTCGTGGCCCAGCTCGGCGGCGTGCGCGGCGTAGTTGCGGCCGACCGCGACGATCTTGTTGGGCAGCATCGGCGGCAGCAGCCGGACGTCCTTCACCGGCAGTACCTGGCCGGTGGGCTGCAGTTCGCCGAACGGGTGACCGGAGAGGACGTGCAGGGTCAGCGCCTCGGGCTGGGCGGCGTCGCCCTCGACGACGCCGAAGGAAACGGTCCCCTCGCTGGAAAACCTGGCGATACGCACGTGTTGCCGTCCCCTCGGACTCGCTGGCTGGTGGAGCACGGCCAGCCTATCCGCAGGCACGGCGCGGGCCCTGCCGGATATCCCCGGCAGGGCCCGTGTCCGGAATCGTTCAGACCGTTCCGGCGACGGCCTCCCGCTCCGGTGCCACCATGAGGTTGGTGCGCCGCGGGTTCGCGGTCTGCCGGGGCAGCTCGGCCGGGGCGGCGGCGGAGCTGTGCGGGGCGGGCGCCCCGTCGGCGGGCAGGGAGGCGAGAGTCGTCCGGCGCGGGTTGGCGGTCGGACGGAAGCTCATCGTCGTCTTGGAGGACACGCGGACTACCTCACAGGGGGCAGAGGGGTGCGGACAGGTTGCGTATCAGGATCTCATTCCACATCCGGACCATCTCGCACTACCCACCCTCCTGTGATTTTGGTCACTTATGTGGGGGTGAGTTCCGACAGTTACGACATTGTGGCCTGTCCGAAAAGTCCGACAACTTACGCAGACCGGACAAAATCATCACAGGGCGTCACCTGCCCTGGCGTGCGCGGATCGGCCGCCTGTCCGAAAGGTGCAGTATTCCGGGGGCCATTTCGCACAGCCTGTCAAGAGGGCGATGCGGAGAGTAGCGGAAGCGGCTACCCTGTGTCGCCCCTTGTTGCTGGTCCGGCACTGTGCTGAAATTCCACGGACCGCCGGAGGCCACCCCTCCACTGCGCCACTGCCGGCGCCGGGGCCCACTCCACAGGCGGCACACGGGCACTCAACAGGGTCCAGATCAGGATCCATGCCCGCCCGAAACTCGACACCGTCCTGTCCGCGTTCTCGCGGGGGGGCGCCTGGTCCAGAGGTTGCGACGCTAGTGCAGGGACGTATCAAGAGGGGTGGCGGCGGCCCGGGCGACCCGGCGGACCGCGAAGCGGCCGTTCGCCGGCAGTCATCGGCGACGCCCCCGAACGACACCGGTCGGGACGGCGCGACGGACAGCCGGCAGAAGTCGGCGGACGCCGCGAAGGCCCGAATAGGACGCCTCGCCCCGAAGCGGGTCTCCGGCGCGAAGCGCTACGCCCTGAGCAACTGGCGTATCCGGACCCGTCTGCTGGCGCTGCTGGTGCTGCCCGTCGCAGCCGCCATCGTGCTCGGCGGGTTCCGGATCCAGACCTCGCTGGAGACCCAGAACCAGCTGACCAAGGTCGCCCAGCTCGGTGACGTGGCGCAGTCGGCGACCGAACTCGCGACCGCGCTGGAGACCGAGCGCGACGCGATGGCCGGCACGATCACCTACAACGGTGACAGCAGCGACGACACCATCGTGCACGACCAGAAGACCACCACCACGAAGATGACCGCGTTCACCAAGCTGACCGAGCAGCTGACGCTGGCCAACCTGCCCGGCCACGGCGCGGACATCCTCGACATCAACACCAAGCTCAACACCCTGCAGTCGGTCCGCGAGAACGCGTTCGCGCAGGTCGGCGGCTCCGACGCGCAGGCGCTGGCCTCGGTCAACGCCTACGAGAACCTGATCCAGCCGCTGCTGGCGCTCTCCCAGGACCTGGCCCTCGCCTCCAGCAACACCGAACTGGTCCAGGCGACCCGTTCGCTGCAGGAGTTCTCCAAGTGGAAGGACGACCAGTCGGTCATCCGCGCGGTGGTCTCGGCGGGTCTGGCCAGCTCCCAGAAGTCGGTCAAGGGCGGCGGTCCGGCCACCTCGCTGAGCGCCGACGACCGGGCGTACACCGCCTCGGCCTTCAACAACGCCAAGAGCACCAAGACCACCTTCGACCGCCTCTACGGCTCCGGCGCCGCGGCCCTGGAAGGCGCCTGGACCAGCAACATCCAGATCACCCGCGCCAAGGAGCTGGTCTCCAACATCACTGCCGCGCAGACCGGCTGGGGCAGCAACGAGGCCCCGCCGTCCTTCACCACCTGGGACGGCCTGGCGACCGCCCAGATCACCGCGATGACCAGTGACGAGTCGATCCTGGTCGAGCAGCTCAACGCCAAGGTGAAGGCCCTCAAGGACCAGGCCCAGCAGGACGTGATCCTGAACGCGGCGCTGATCGCCCTGGTCCTGCTGGTCGCCGTGATCGGCGCCGCCATCGTGGCCCGCTCCATGGTGCGCACCCTGAGCACGCTGCAGTCCGCCGCCGAGGACGTCGCCGAGCACCGGCTGCCCGAACTGGTCCGGGTGCTCTCCGAGTCGGACCCGCAGGACGTCGACACCTCGGTCGAGCCGATCGGCATCAACACCACCGACGAGATCGGCCACGTGGCCCGCGCGTTCGACCAGGTCCACGC
Source organism: Streptacidiphilus cavernicola (assembly GCF_042510955.1). NCBI lineage: Bacteria > Bacillati > Actinomycetota > Actinomycetes > Kitasatosporales > Streptomycetaceae > Streptacidiphilus > Streptacidiphilus cavernicola. Next base: position 8,418 of record NZ_JBHFAB010000026.1, on the reverse strand, counting down.
GCAGGCGGTGCGCCTGGCCGCCGAGCAGGCCCTGCTCCGAGGCAACATCAACGCGATGTTCACCAACCTCTCGCGCCGCTCGCAGGGCCTGATCCAGCGTCAGCTGTCGATGATCTCCGAGCTGGAGAGCCGCGAGGCCGACCCGGACCAGCTGGCCAGCCTCTTCAAGCTGGACCACCTGGCCACCCGTATGCGCCGTAACGGCGAGAACCTCCTGGTCCTCGCCGGTGAGGACCCGGGCCGCCGGTGGACCCGCCCGGTCCCGCTGGTCGACGTGCTCCGCGCCGCCGCCTCCGAGGTGGAGCAGTACGAGCGGATCGAACTGGCCTCGGTGCCCACCGCGGACGTGGCCGGACGCGTCGTCAACGACCTCGTCCACCTGCTCGCCGAGCTGCTGGAGAACGCCACGTCGTTCTCCAGCCCGCAGACCAGGGTCCGGGTCACCGGGCACGCCCTGCCGGACGGCCGGGTGCTGGTGGAGATCCACGACACCGGCATCGGCCTCTCCCCCGACGACCTGGCCGAGATCAACGAGCGCCTCGCCAACCCCCCGGTGGTGGACGTCTCCGTCTCCCGCCGGATGGGCCTGTTCGTGGTCGGTCGGCTCTCGCTCCGCCACGGCATCCGGATCCAGCTCCGCCCCAGCGACTCCGGCGGCACCACCGCGCTGGTCATGCTGCCGGTGGACGTCACCAACGCGGCCGAGCGCCGCGGCGGCGCCACCCCGGGCCAGGCGGGCCAGCAGCGCCCGCAGGGGCCCGGCCAGCAGGGCGCGATGCAGGGCTCGCCGCAGGGCGCCCCGCCGGTCCGCGGTCCGCAGCAGCGCGGCGCGATGCCGCAGGCCCCCGGCCGTACCCCGCTGAGCGGCGGCCCCGGCGGCGACCCGCGGCCCTCGCTGCCGCCGCAGCAGTCCGAGCAGGCCGGCCTCCCGCGCCGGGACACCGCGCCCGGCCTGCCCCAGGGCTCCTCGCCGATGGGCGGACCCCGCGGCCCGCAGCAGGGCGGCCAGCCCGGCGGCCCGCGCCAGCCGCAGGCCCCCGCACCGCAGCAGCCGATGCAGGCCCAGGCCCCGACCGGTCCGCAGCAGAGCCCGCGGCAGCAGCCGGCCGCCCCGCTGGACGAGCGCCAGCTGTGGGCCGAGCAGCCCCAGCACGGCTCCCCCGCGCCCGGACGCCCGCAGCCCGCGGACGCCCTGGACAGCACCGCGCAGTTCGCCCGGCCGCACTTCGACGAGGAGCCGGCCCGGCCGCTGCCGCCGCGTCCGGCCCCGCAGCAGGCCTCGCAGGGCTACACCCCGCAGATGCCCCCGCTGCCGCAGCAGCCCATGCCGCAGCAGCCGATGGCCCCGCAGCAGCCCCAGCAGGTCCGGCCGCCGCAGCAGCCGATGCCGCAGCAGCAGCCGATGGCCCTGCCGTCGGCCCCGCAGGACCCGGCGAACCACCCGCTGACCCGGGCCCTGCCGCCGGCCGAGGCCGGAGCCGGCAGCTCGCCGATCTTCGAGGCGATGGAGTCCAACTGGTTCCGCAGCGGACGGGCCGACCGGATGCGCGCCGTGCAGGTCTACGGCGCCTCCGCGAACCCCGCCGAAGGCCAGGCCCAGGGCCAGCCGCCGCAGCGGGGGCAGCAGCCCGCGCCGCAGCGGCCGCAGCCGTACCAGCCACAGCGCCCGTCCACCTCGGCCGTTCCGGCGCCGGGGGCGCAGCAGGAGCAGTCGCTGTTCGGTGCTCCCCCGCAGCGCCCGATGCCGCAGCGCGGCGTTCCCGACGGTGCGTCCGCTCCGGCGGGCGGCGCCAGCCCGTGGCGTGCCTCGGCCAACGACGAGGTGTGGCGCAGGGCCGAGCAGGTGCGCGAGCCCAGCGCGGGCGGCGTGCTGCCGTCCGGTCTGCCGCGCCGGGTGCCGCAGGCCAACCTGGTCCCCGGCACCGCCGAGTCCGCCCCCGCCGAGGGCCCGCAGGCCCAGGTGTCACGCTCGCCCGAGGAGGTCCGGGGCCGGCTCACCAACCTGCGCCGCGGCATCCAGCAGGGCCGCCAGGCAGGAAGTGACCCCCACCACCAGGCCGACCAGCCGAACCAGCGCAGTGGCCCGTACGGCAGCAACCCCCAGGAGCGTTGAGTCAGATGAGCCAGATGTCCCAAGCGGCACACAATCTGAACTGGTTGATCACCAACTTCGTGGACAACACCCCCGGGGTGTCGCACACGGTGGTGGTCTCCGCCGACGGCCTCCTGCTCGCCATGTCCGAGGGCTTCCCCCGGGACCGTGCCGACCAGCTCGCCGCCGTGGCCTCCGGGCTGACCTCGCTCACCCAGGGCGCCTCGCGCATCTTCGAAGGCGGCCGGGTCACCCAGACCGTGGTCGAGATGGAACGCGGCTTCCTGTTCATCATGGCCGTCTCCGACGGCTCCTCCCTCGCCGTCCTCGCCTCACCCGACAGCGACATCGGCCTGGTCGGCTACGAAATGGCCCTCCTGGTCGACCGCGCGGGCGACGTCCTGACCCCGGCCCTGCGGGCCGAGCTGCAGGGCAGCCTGCTCCACTGATCCGCGCCACCGCACCACACCCTCACCGCACCACCATCCAGCCGCGGAGTGGCACGACGGACCGCTGCAGCTCAAAGGAGGACAGATGACCCCGCCCCAAGGCTCCACCGGTCCGTACGGCAACGCGTACGGCAGCGGCGGTTCGCACGCCAGTGCGCAGAACCCCGCGAGACAGCCGCTGGTCCGGCCGTACGCGATGACCGGAGGGCGGACCCGTCCGCGCTACCAGCTCGCGATCGAGGCGCTGATCTCCACCACGGCGCAGGCCGACCGGGCCGGGTCGCTGCTCCCCGAGCACGCCCGGATCGTCCAACTGTGCCGCGAGGTCAAGTCCGTGGCGGAGGTGTCGGCCCTGGTGCCGATGCCGCTCGGGGTGGCCCGCATCCTCGTCGCCGACCTCGCCGAAGCAGGCCTGGTCGCGATCCACCAACCGGCCGCCGCCTCCGAGACCGGCGGGACACCGGACGTCACACTGCTCGAAAGGGTGCTCAGTGGACTTCGCAAGCTCTAGGCCCGCGTCGCCCTTCGCCCCCGGGCCGCCCGAGCCCGCCCGGCGGGCCACCACCTCGGCCAAGATCGTCGTGGCCGGCGGCTTCGGCGTGGGCAAGACGACCCTGGTCGGCGCGGTCTCCGAGATCAACCCGCTGCGCACCGAGGCCGTGATGACCTCCGCCTCGGCCGGGATCGACGACCTGACCCACATCAGCGGGAAGACCACCACCACGGTGGCGATGGACTTCGGCCGGATCACCCTGGACGAGGACCTGATCCTCTACCTCTTCGGCACCCCCGGCCAGGACCGCTTCTGGTTCATGTGGGACGACCTGGTCCGCGGTGCCATCGGCGCCGTCGTCCTGGTCGACACCCGCCGCCTCGCCGACTGCTTCCCCGCCATCGACTACTTCGAGAACAGCGGCCTGCCCTTCGTCGTCGCCCTCAACGCCTTCGACGGCAACCAGACCCACAACCCCGAAGAAGTCCGCGAAGCACTCCAACTCGGCCCCGACACCCCCGTCATCACCACCGACGCCCGCCGCCGCGACAGCGCCAAGTCCGCCCTGATCACCCTGGTCGAACACGCACTGCTGGCACGACTGCGCTAGATAACATTTCGACAGGCATTTCCTCCACGAGTTTCACCCCTTGTGAGCGGATGCGCACACAGTGTTCACCATTGTGAGGGCATTCGCCGCAGGTGGGGCTTTATGTCCCATTTATTGTCAGGATGCGGGTCCCCCAGGGGTGTTTGGCCCGCACAGCGCGCACGTGCTGAAATTCCAGCGATCCGCGCAGATCAGTAGCACGTCAGAAATGGCCGCCCGGCCGAGAGGTTGTTGTCGAGTGAGGCAGAAGAAGGCAGACCCCGGACCGCGGCAGGCCGTTCCCCTCCCCGTGGACGACGGAGGCTCCCGCTGGGGGCTCCGGCACTGGAGGGTGCCCACCCGGCTGACCGCCATCGTCCTCGTCCCGGTCATCACCGGGACCGCCTTCGCCGGGCTGCGCGTCAAGGACCAGCTGGACCTGGCCAGCGCCGCCGCTGCGAACGAGAAGGTCGCCGTGCTGGTGCGCGACGCCACCACGGTCGCGGACGACATGCAGACCGAGCGCGACCTCGCGGTCATCCCGCAGATGCAGGGCATCCAGGACGACCCGCAGGTGCTGGCCGCGCGCAAGCAGACCAACGCCGACATCGGGGTGATGAACGCCGACGCCGCGAAGGTGAAGCCGGACCACCAGATCACCGCCGACCTGAGCACCTTCAACGACCAGGTCACCAAGAACCTCGGCGATCTGCGCAGCAAGGGCAACAACGTCCGCAGCACGACCTACGACCCGGTCGACACCGAGGTGCTGTACTCCAACATCTACCTGGGGCTGCTGGGCCTGGACAACGAGCTCGGCTTCGGCGACAAGAACATCAACAGCCGCGGCCGTGAGCTCTACACCCTGTCCCTGGGCAAGGAGTCCACCGCGACCGAGCGCAACCTGGTCACCATCGCGCTGATGTACGACAAGATGCCGGCCGACCTGTCGGTGGCGATCCAGGTCGCCAACCGGCTGACCGCGACCACCGTGGGCCAGTTCCAGCTCGCCGCCAATCCCGCGGACGCGGCGCTCTACAAGAGGACCGTCATCGGCCAGGACATCGACGCCCAGGAGAACACCCTGGTCGGCATGATGAACGCCAAGTCGCTGAAGCCCTCCGGCATCACCGCCGCGTCCTGGTACGCCACCGCCACCGTGCGCACCAAGCAGATCCGCAAGGTCGAGACGACCGTCACCGACCAGATCGTCGCCGACGCCAAGCAGGCGCAGAGCGACGCCAACCGGCAGGCGCTGACCATCACCGCCGAGGCGCTGGCGCTGATCCTGCTGGCCGGCATCCTGGTCTACCTGATGAGCCGCTCCATGGTCCGCGGGATGCGGACCCTGCGCGACAGCGCCCAGGACATCGCCGCCGAGCGGCTGCCCGACCTGGTCCGCAAGCTCTCCAAGACCGACCCCGAGCAGGTCGACACCACCGTCCGCCCGATCCCGCTGACCGGGCGGGACGAGATCGGCGAGGTGGCGCGGGCCTTCGACGACGTCCACCGCGAGGCGATCCGGCTGGCCTCCGAGCAGGCCCTGCTGCGGGGCAACGTCAACGCGATCTTCACCAACCTCTCGCGCCGCTCACAGGGCCTGATCGAACGCCAACTGGCGCTGATCACCGACCTGGAGAACAACGAGGCGGACCCGGACCAGCTGGAGAGCCTGTTCAAGCTGGACCACCTGGCCACCCGTATGCGCCGCAACGGCGAGAACCTGCTGGTCCTCGCGGGCGAGTCGGCCGGACGCGACTGGACCGACCCGATCCCGCTGGTGGACGTGCTCCGCGCGGCGGCCTCCGAGGTGGAGCAGTACGAGCGGATCGAGCTGAGCGGCATCCCGGAGACCGACGTGATCGGCCCCGCCGTCACCGACCTGGTGCACCTGCTCGCCGAGCTGCTGGAGAACGCCACCACCTTCTCCAGCCCGCAGACCCGGGTGAAGGTCACCGCGACCCGGCTGCCGGATCAGCGGGTGCTGGTCGAGATCCACGACAAGGGCATCGGCCTCACCGCCGAGGACTTCGCCGCGATCAACAGCAAGCTGGCCGACCCGCCGACCGTGGACGCCTCGGTCTCCCGGCAGATGGGCCTGTTCGTGGTCGGCCGGCTGGCCGAGCGGCACGGCATCCGGGTCCAGCTGCGCCCCTCCGGCGAGTCGGCCGGGACCACCTCGCTGGTGATGATCCCGGACCACCTCACCCAACTGCCGCGGATCACCGAGCCGGAGGAGCAGTTCACCGTCTCCCGGATCTACGGCGAGCCGGAGAACGGCACCTACTCCGACCCGGACAACCGCACCGCGAGCGAGCTGGGCTTCGACGACAGCCGCTACGACCGGCCCGCGGCCGAGATCGGCTCGGGACCGGACCTGATGCAGCGCACCATGCGGCTCGGCCAGCGCCGCGAGCAGGTGGCGCTGGAGCCCCCGACGCCGGAGCAGCCGCCGGTGCCGGAGCCCGCCCAGGCCCAGTTCGACGAGCAGTCCTACGTCCCCGAGTTCGACCAGCGGGCGTTCGACCAGGCCTTCGGCGGCCCGCAGCAGGGCGGCTACCCCGAGCCCGCTCCCGGCTACCCCGCCGCCGGCTACGACCAGCCCGGCGCCCACGACCCCTTCGCGCCCCAGGACCCGTACCCCGCGCAGGGGTACGGCGCCCAGCAGTACGGCGCGGAGCAGTACGGCCACGAGCAGTACCGGCAGTACCAGCCCGAATCCGAGCCCCAGTACGGCCACCCGTACTACTCGGAGCCCCAGCAGTCCGCACCCGCACCCGAGGCGCCCGTGGCCCCCCAGCCCCCCGCTCCCCGACCCGCCTCCACCACCCCGCCCGCGCTGCCGCAGCGGCCGACCCCCGCGCCCGCCCCGGCAGCCAACGACTTCGGCGCACTGCCCACCCGCCGTCCCGGCCAGGCCCTCGGCGGCGGACGGGCGATCGGCGACCGCGAGGCCGGCGAGCGTCCCAACTGGTTCACCGGCGCCCGCGAGGAGGGGGACCAGCACACCCCCGCCGAGCCGGCCGCTCCGGCGTACGCGCCCGCCGCGCCCGCGGAGCCGGCCACCGGGGGGACCACCCAGGCCGGGCTCCCGCGCCGGGTGCCCCGGCAGAACCTGCTCCCCGGCAACGTCGCGGAGCCCAGCAACGCAGGACCCGCCGTCTCCCCGCAGCTGTCCCGATCCCCCGAGGAGGTCCGCGGCCGGCTCACCAACCTGCGCCGCGGCATCCAGCAGGGACACAACGCGGGCGACGCACCCTCCCCCGACCAGCACGGCGGCGCCGACCTCTTCGGCAGCCCGAACCACCCGGAGCGTTAGCAGTGAGTCAGATGTCCCAGGCGGCACAGAACCTCAACTGGTTGATCACCAACTTCGTGGACAACACCCCCGGGGTGTCGCACACGGTGGTGGTCTCCGCCGACGGCCTCCTGCTCGCCATGTCCGAGGGCTTCCCCCGGGACCGTGCCGACCAGCTCGCCGCCGTGGCCTCCGGGCTGACCTCGCTCACCCAGGGCGCCTCGCGCATCTTCGAAGGCGGCCGGGTCACCCAGACCGTGGTCGAGATGGAACGCGGCTTCCTGTTCATCATGGCCGTCTCCGACGGCTCCTCCCTCGCCGTCCTCGCCTCACCCGACAGCGACATCGGCCTGGTCGGCTACGAAATGGCCCTCCTGGTCGACCGCGCCGGAACGGTACTCACCCCCGCACTCCGCGCGGAGCTCCAGGGCAGCCTGCTTCACTAGGGCCCCGCCCGTCCGCCCAGTTTCCGCCGCACCACCAGCAAGAGCCGCAACGCCCCTGTCGCTCCACTGTGAGGAGGAACCGTGACACCGCCCGAGGACCAGAACGGTCAGTACGGCACCGGCTATCCCGGTACAGGCCACGACGCGTTCGGTGGTCCGGGCGGCGGCGGTGGCTACCCGTCGGTGCCCGGATACTCCGGCAGCTACCAGGGCCATGACCAGGACCAGCGCCACGGCTATGGAAACCCCGCGTACCAGGACAACCCGTACGCCAACGGCGGCACCGCCAATCCGGCACCCAACGCCCCCACCACCAGCGGCACCGGCTCCGGCTACCCCAGCCGGCCCTCGTACGCGGACGACTGGAAGCACCAGCCGGTCCCCGAGGCCGAGCCGGACGAGGAGCCGCTGATCCGCCCGTACGCGATGACCGGCGGCCGGACCCGTCCGCGCTACCAGCTCGCGATCGAGGCCCTGGTCTCCACCACCGCCTCGCCGGAGCGGGTCGTCTCGCTGCTGCCCGAACACCAGCGCATCTGCAACCTCTGCCTGGACATCAAGTCCGTGGCGGAGATCTCCGCGCTGCTCTCCATGCCGCTCGGCGTGGCCCGCATCCTCGTCGCCGACCTCGCCGAATCCGGCCTGGTCGCGATTCACCAACCCGCCGCCGGAGGCGAATCCGGTGGCACGCCAGACGTGACACTGCTCGAAAGGGTGCTCAGTGGACTTCGCAAGCTCTAGGCCCGCTCCACCGGCGGCCACCGGAGCCCGCCGTACGACCACCTCGGCCAAGATCGTCGTGGCCGGCGGCTTCGGCGTGGGCAAGACGACCCTGGTCGGCGCGGTCTCCGAGATCAACCCGCTGCGCACCGAGGCCGTGATGACCTCCGCCTCGGCCGGGATCGACGACCTCAGCCATGTCGCCGACAAGACCACCACCACGGTGGCGATGGACTTCGGCCGGATCACCCTGGACGAGGACCTGATCCTCTACCTCTTCGGCACCCCCGGCCAGGACCGCTTCTGGTTCATGTGGGACGACCTGGTCCGC
>NZ_JBHFAB010000025.1:0-123410 GCF_042510955.1 Streptacidiphilus cavernicola | reverse complement strand
GGCGCCGGTGGAGTTCAGGGTGACGGCCTTGCGGCCGGAGGCCTCACCGGCCAGGTCGCCGATGGTGCGGTTGGGTCCCACTACCGCGGCCCCGCCGCCGAGCATGCCGTCCTCGGCCTCGTAGGCGTCGTAGGGCATGTTCGCCCCACGGCCGACGAAGAACGAGGTGTCGGAGGTGTTGTTGCCCTGCTTGACCGGCACCTCGTTGGCATCGACCGCGACAACGGTGTGCAGGGTGTACTTGCCGTTGACCGCCGTCCAGGTGCCCACCGTGATCGGGGTGGAGGACGCACCGGGGGCCAGGGTGCCGGTGTAGGAGCCGGTCATGGTCTTGACGACGCTGTTGTTGGAGTCCAGCAGCGTCACGGTGACGCCGTGGGCGCCGGAGGTGGTGGCGATGGTGCCCTGGTTCTTGATCGTGGTGGTGAAGGTGACGGTGTTTCCGGCGGCCGGGGTGCTGGGCGAGGAGGTGACCGCGGCGGGCACCAGGTCCGAACTCTGCACCGGGGCCACGACCAGGTTCGTCGGGTTGGTGTAGGCGTTGTTGCTGGTGTTCGACTCGATGACGGTGTTGGCCTCGTTCACCTTCGCCGTCAACGCATAGGACCCCGCGCTCTGGGTGCCGATCGAGGTGGACACGGTGGTGGTGGCGCCGGCTGCCAGGGCGCCCACGGCGGCGGTGCCGACCTTGGTGGTGCCGAGGTAGAAGTTGACGTTCGTAGCCCCAGCCGCGGCGTTGCCGGTGTTCTTGACCGTGGCCGACACGGTGACCGGGTCGGTCTCGATCGGCGCGGTCGGGGACCAGGAGGAGGAGGTCACCGTCAGGTCCGGGTTCGGCGCCGGAGTCCCGATGACCTGGAACTCGGCGACCTGACCACCGGGGGCGCCGGTGTTGGAGGTGATGGACAGTTCTACGTCCGCGACCCGGGCGGTGACGGGGATGGTGACGGTGTTGCCGGTGGCGGGGTTGAAGGTGTAGGGCTGGGCGGCCACGATCGTGGACAGGCCGGTTGCGGACTGCTCACGGCCAAGGACCGCGATGGTCTGGGTGCGGGTGCCCCAGGAGGCGTCCGGGTTCAGCTTGACCACCACCGAGGTCACGTCCGCGTTCGCACCCAGCTGCACGGTGGCCTGGGTCGGGTAGCTGGCGCCCTCGAAGTACGTGGTCACATCGTTGTCGTTGGCGTTGCCGACCAGGAACGTGAACGTCGCAGGCGTCCCGGAGATCGGCTTGCCGACCGCCAGGTTCACCCCCGTCCCACCCCCCGACCCGGCCCGGGTGACCGTGTTCGAGGCAGCCGACTGGTTCCCCGCCGCATCATGCGCCTTCACGTAGTACGACACCGTCGCCGTGTCCGGCTGGGAATCGGTGAACGTCAGCCCGGTCACCGTAGTCGCCAAAGCACCGTTGCGGTAGACGTCGTAGCCGGTCACACCCACGTTGTCCGTCGAAGCAGTCCACGTCAGCGCGATCTGACCCGACCCAGGCGAGCTGTACGCCAAGTTGCCCGGGGCAGTCGGCGGGGTCGTGTCCACCGGGGCGGACCCGGTACGGGTGACCGTGTTGCTGTTGCCCGACTGGTTCCCCGCCGCATCATGCGCCCGCACGTAGTACGACACGGTTGCCGTGTCCGGCTGGGAGTCGGTGTAGGTCAGGCCGGTCACCGTGGTCGCCAGCACCCCGTTGCGGTACACGTCGTAACCAGTGACCCCCACGTTGTCGGTCGCAGCGTTCCAGGTCAGCTTGATCTGACCCGACCCGGGCGAGCTGTACGCCAACCCCGTCGGCGCGCTGGGCGCAGTCGTGTCACCCGCACTGGGGCCATAGACCTCGAACTCCGAGATCTGACCCGCCGGCCACCCCGTGTTCGCCGTGATCAACAACCGCACATACCGCGTCGTCACCGCCGGCACCGCAACCGTGACCGTATTCCCCGTCGACGGATCAAACGTGTACCCCGCCGACGCCACCAACGTACTGAAATTGCTGTTGTCCGTACTCCCCTGCACCGTGAGTGTCTCGGTGCGCGTGTTCCAGGAGGTCGGGGCCGGGACCTTCAGCACAACCTTGTTGATGCTGAGCGAGGCCCCCAGGTCGACCTGCAGCCACTGTGGGAAGGCGTTGTTGGTGCTCTCCCAGTAGGTCGACTGGTCTCCGTCGTTGGCGTTGCTGGCAACGTAGTTCTGGCTGACGCCGCTGGAGCTCATGGTCTTGCCGGTGGCCAGGTTGGCCGAGCTGCCGCCGCCGCTGCCCGAGCCGTAGAGCTCGATCTCGGACAGTTGCGCCGCTGTCCAGCCGGTGTTAGCGGTGATGTTGATCCGCACGTAACGGGCCGTGGTGGCAGCGAAGTTGATGGTCACCGTGTTGCCGGTGGACGGGTCGAAGGTGTACCCGGCCGATGCCACGATGGTGGAGAAGGTGGATCCGTCGGTGCTGCCCTGGACGGACAGGGTCTCGGTCCGGGCGGCCCAGTCGGTCGATCCGGGGAGCTTCAGTACCGCCTGGTTGACCGAGGTGGCCAAGCCCAGGTCGATCTGTGCCCACTGCGGGAAGCCGCCGGACGCCTCCCAGTAGCTGGCCTGGTTGCCGTCGTTGAGGTTCCCGGCACTGTACTGCCCGTTGCTGCTGCTGGTGGTCGCGGTCTTCCCGAGCGCCAGGTTGGTTCCGGCGGCGGAGGCCGGGAGCATGTTGAACACCGGGAGCATGGCGACGAGCATCCCGATCAGCGCCAGAACGACCGTTCTGAGGCCGGGAGTTCTCATCCTGTGCGAATACGTGGTGCCGTGCGGCGTGCTGGGACTTGTGGGCATCCTCTTCCTCTGCTTCTGCGTGACGGCGGCGCCAGGTCGGCCCATGGGGACCGACCGGTGGGTGGGATCTCGCGGCGGGGGCGGCAGAGGGGGGCGCCCGGCAGTGCGCAGCTGGAAGTGACATCACGTGCCTCTCCGAGGTGGCGGAGTGAGCCGTAAATTGCGGATCAATTCCTGACTAATATCGTCAGGATGAGAGATTTTTGCAGCTACCGAGCAGGAAGTTACAGAGGCCGCCTGACGGCGTCAATGGATCGCGCAGACTTCGATGCGCGGGCATTCACGGGCATTAGTGACCTTGCTCGCCAAGCAAAGTGACGGAGAGTCAGCGCCTTGCAAACTCCATACGTGAATTACGCGAAATGACGTTGCAAAGTTGCTGGATCGCTGCAAGCGCAAGGACGTTGCTGCGCCGTGCTGGCGCGACCGGGCAGTGCGAACCGCGCCGGGGCCCCCGGCCTTGCCGAGGGCCAGATCAGCGGTGAGCCGCCCGATCAGCGGCGCGTATTGGCCGCCGTGTCCCGGGCAGGGCGAGACGATCACCAGTGCGCCGACCCGGTCCAGGATGAAGTCACCGGTGGGGGTGCTGGTCCGCAGGCTGGTCGCCGAGGCGAGCGGCTCCGGGTCGAGCTCCGGCGGCCGCCACCGTACGTAGTCGCTCACGGCCCGGCGTGAGGCCGGGTCGGGGATGCCGCTCCTGCGCCGGCCGTGGTGACCCGCCCGTCGTTGAGCAGGGCCAGCTTGAACGCCCCGAGGGCGCCGCCTGCGCAGTCGTTCCCCAACACAGCCTGCTGCGACGGCATCTGAGCACCACTCAATTCGCCAGTACACCGCCGCTGTGTTGCGCCCGGGTTTCGGCCCCGGACCAGCACAGAGATGGGCATACTCGCCACCCTTCCAAGTAAGGCTCCTTGACAAAGCCTCGTCCGACCGCGACCCTGGCTCGACATCAGTTAGTAAAACTCCCTAACTAGTGGTCGCCAGCGGAGTGAAAGGCAACAACCCTCATGGTGAAGCGCACCTCGGGAAAGAGAGCCAGGGTCCTCGGCGTCGCCGTCGTCGCCGTGTCCGCGCTGCTGGTCAGCGCCTGCGGTTCGGGCGGCTCCGGTTCCGGCAAGGGCGGCGGGACGGGCGGCAGTGGCAAGCGCGGTGGGGTGCTGACCATCGCCAACGTCCAGGGCGGCCTATGGACCTGCTCGTTCAACCCCTACAACAACTCGTCGAACTTCCTCTCCGCGGGCACCGTCTATGAGCCGCTGATGTTCGTCAACGAGCTGCAGAGCGACAAGGCCAGCCCGTGGCTCGCCACCTCGTACGCCTGGAGCAACGGCAACAAGACGCTGACCTTCACCATCAGGAAGGGGGTGAAGTGGAGCGACGGCACCCCGATGACGGCCGACGACGTGCTCTACACCTTCAACCTGCTGAAGAAGAACCCGGCGCTCGACCTCAACTCCATCTGGTCGGTCCTCTCCTCGGCCAAGAAGGTGGGCGACGACCAGGTCTCGCTCAGCTTCTACAACCCGGCGCTGCCGTACTTCTACTACATCGCCGACCAGGTCCCGATCGTTCCGCGGCACATCTGGTCCGGCATCGCGGACCCGGTCTCCTACAAGGACGACCAGCCGATCGGCACCGGTCCGTACGTCATCAACCCCTGCACCCCGCAGAACATCACCTACACCGCCAACCCGAAGTACTGGCAGCCGGGCCTGCCGAAGGTCACCACGGTCAAGTACCCGGCGTACACCAGCAACGGTCCGGCGAACGACCAGCTCGCCAACGGGCAGGCGCAGTGGGGGAGTCAGTTCATCCCCAACATCGACAAGTTCTACACCCAGCGCAGCAAGGACAACCACACCTGGTCGCCGCCGACCACCCAGGTCTCGCTGTTCCTCAACGAGAAGGTCGCGCCGCTGGACAACCCGGTGGTCCGCCGGGCGCTGGCCTATGCGACGGACCGTCAGAAGGCCTCCACCATCGGCGAAGGCGGCCAGGAGCCGCCCGGCCACCAGTTCGGCGTCATTCCGGAGACCTTCCCGAGCTGGGTCGACCCGGACGCCAAGGCAGCCGACGACTACAGCTACAACCCGCAGAAGGCCGACCAGTTGCTGGAGGGGCTCGGCGCCAAGAAGGGCCCGGACGGCATCTACGTGCTGAACGGGCAGAAGCTCAGCTTCTCCGTGGTGAACCAGGGCGACTACGGCGACTGGGTGGCCACCCTGCAGGTCGTCGCCCAGGGCATGAAGGCCGCGGGGATCGGTCTGACCATCGACAACCTGAGCGCCAACGCCTACGACAGCAAGCTGTTCAACGGCGACTTCCAACTCGCCTACTACGGCGAGACCGGCGGACCCACCCCGTACTACGAGCTACGGCAGTGGCTCTACTCGTCCAACAGCGCGCCGATCGGCAAGCCCGCCGCAACCAACTTCGAGCGCTACAGCAACCCGGCCACGGACCTGCTGTTCAACCAGTACGCGGCGTCCTCCGACCCGGCCGAGCAGAAGAGCATCATCGGCCAGTTGGAGCAGGTGATGCTCACCGACGTCCCGGTGATCCCGGTGACCGAGTCGGTGGCCTGGTACCAGTACAACACCGCGAAGTTCACCGGCTGGCCGACCAAGGCCGACCCGTACGCGCTGCCCGCGGCCTTCAACTACCCGGACATCGGCCAGGTCCTGCTGCACCTCCAGCCCAAGTAACCGCTCACCGCCCGGAACCGACAAGAGAGGTCCACAGGGTGAGATTCCTGATCCGCCGCCTGGGGTTCTTCGTGCTCACCCTGTGGGCCGCACTGACCATCAACTTCGCCATCCCGCACCTCCTGCCGGGCTCCCCGGTGACCGCGATGATGGCCCGCTACCACGGCCGGCTGAGCGGCAAGTCGCTGGAGGCGGTCGAGACCGCGCTCGGCATCAACACCCACGCCAGCCTGCTGTCCCAGTACGTCACCTACCTGGGCAACTGCGCCACGCTCAACTTCGGCACCTCGGTGCAGGAGTTCCCGGCCTCGGTGACCAGCGTGGTCGGCGCGGCCATCCCCTGGACGCTCGGGCTGGTCGGCCTGACCACCGTGTTCGCCTTCCTGCTCGGGACCGGCATCGGCGCGCTCGCCGCCTGGAAGCGCGGCAGCAGGCTGGACAGCGTGCTGCCGCCGCTGTTCGTGGTCGGCACCGGGCTGCCGTACTTCTGGGTCGGCATCGCCCTGATCATGGTGTTCGCCGACATCAACCCCTGGCTGCCGGGCGCCTTCGGCTATGACAACACCTACGTCGAAGGCTGGAACGGCGACTTCATCGGCTCGGTGCTGATGCACGCCGTCCTCCCGGCGGTGTCGATCCTGGTCACCTCGGTCGGGGTCTGGGTGCTGACCATGCGCAACACCATGGTCACCACCCTGGCTGAGGACTACATCCGGATGGCCAGGGCCAAGGGCCTCCCCGGACGGCGCATCATGATCGACTACGCCGCGCGCAACTCGATCCTGCCCAACCTGACCGGGTTCGCCATGTCGCTCGGCTTCGTGGTCAGCGGCGCGGTGCTGGTCGAGTACGTCTTCAACTACCCGGGCGTGGGCTTCGAACTGGTCCAGGCGGTGAACAACGAGGACTTCCCGGTGATGCAGTGCCTGTTCCTGGTGATCACCGTGGCCGTGCTGGTCTCGGTGCTGCTCGCCGACATCGCGACCGCCCTGCTCGACCCCCGTACCCGGAACGCCCGTTAGCCCCGGCGACGGGACCGACGGCAGAGCGCGAGGTAACCACCCACATGACCGCACTGTTCAGAGCGATCCGGCACAACGGCAAAGCCGCTGCCGGACTGCTGATCCTGCTCGTCTTCATCGTCATGGCCGCCGTGCCGGACCTGATCGCCCCGGGGAACCCGGCGACGATCACCGACGCGGTGTCCGAGGGCGTCTCCGGCAAGCACCCGCTCGGCACCACCGCCTTCGGCCAGGACATCCTGGTCCAGATGGTGCACGGGGCCCGGCCCGCGCTGATGATCGCCGTCCTGGCCGGGCTGCTGGCCACCGTCCTCTCGGTGCTGATCGGCGTCTCCGCCGCCTACCTGGGCGGGGTCTGGGACGACGGCCTCAACCTCTTCACCGACGTGGTCCTGGTCATCCCCACCCTCCCGCTGGTGGTGGTGATCGCCGGCTACTTCGCGCACCACAGCATCTCCGTGATGATCATCGCACTGGTGGTCACCGGGTGGTCCTACGGGGCCCGCCAACTCCGTTCCCAGGCACTCTCGCTGAGGAACCGCGACTTCCTGGAGGCGGCCCGGGTCCGCGGCGAGCGGAGGATCTACGTGATCTTCTTCGAACTGCTGCCCAATATGACCTCGCTGATCGTCGCCAACTTCCTCGGCGCGGCGCTCTACTCGGTCCTGACCGCGTCCGGCCTGGAATTCCTCGGCCTCGGCGACATCAACACCTACGACTGGGGCACCATGCTCTACTGGGCGCAGAACCAGTCCGCGCTGCAGACCGGCGCCTACGTCTGGGCCACCGCGCCCGGCATCTGCATCGCGCTGCTGGGCGCCGCGTTCGCCCTGCTGAACAACGCCTTCGACGAGATCGGCAACCCCGCCCTGCGCCCGGTGAGGAGGCTCCGTGTCGCCGCGTCCTGACCCCGCCGCGGGCGGCGGCTCCGCCCGTGCCGCCGCCCCGGGCCGCGCTGCTGCCACCGCCCGTGCCGCCGCCGCCCCCGCCCATGACGGGCCGCTGCTGGACGTGCGCGGCCTCACCGTCGAGTACGCCACCGCGCGCGGCTCGGCGCTGGCGGTCGACCGGGTGGGCTTCACCCTGGACCGTGGCGAATTCCTCGGCATCGTCGGCGAGTCGGGCTGCGGCAAGTCCACCCTGCTGTTCGGCATCGCCCAACTGCTCAGCCCGCCGGCCAGCACCACCGCAGGCAGCGTGCTGTTCAAGGGCCGCGACCTGGTCGGCATGACGGACCGTCAACTCGCGGACGTCCGCTGGTCCGAACTCTCCGTGGTGATGCAGAGCGCGATGAACGCGCTCAACCCGGTGACCACCATCGGCGCCCAGTTCCGCGACGTGCTGCGGGCGCACAGCTTCGACACCGACATCGGCACCCGCTCGCGCGAGGTGATGGAGCTGGTCGGAGTCGACCCGGTGCACCTGGACAGCTACCCGCACCAGCTCTCCGGCGGGATGCGGCAGCGCGCGATGATCGCCATGGCGCTGCTGTTCACCCCCGACCTGGTCATCATGGACGAGCCCACCTCCGCCCTGGACGTGGTCGCCCAGCGCTCGCTGATGGTGCAGATCAAGCAGCTGCAGCGGGAACTGGGCTTCGCCATCATCTTCGTCACCCACGACATGTCGCTGGTCAGCCACTTCTCCGACCGGCTGATCGTGATGTACGGCGGGCAGATCGCCGAACTCGGCGCCACCCGGACCGTGTTCGACACTCCGCGGCACCCCTACAGCAAGGGGCTGCTGGACGCCTTCCCGTCCATCCACGGCCCCCGGGTGCCGCTGCTCGGCATTCCCGGCTCGCCGCCGGACCTCGCCGACCTCCCCACCGGATGCCGCTTCGCGGCGCGCTGCCCGCAGGCGATGCCCAGCTGCGCGGCGACCGCCCCGGAGCTGTACCAGGTCGAGCAGGTCCGGGTCCGCTGCCTGCTGCACGCGCACGAGGAGGTCACCGCATGACCGAGCCCCTGCTCCGCACCGAAGGGCTCACCCGGCACTTCCAGATCGGCGGCGTCTTCTCCAGGAAGAACCTGCACGCGGTCGACGAGGCCGAGTTCAGCATCGGACGCGGCGAGATCGTCGCCCTGGCCGGGGAGAGCGGCAGCGGCAAGTCCACCGTCGCCCGGCTGCTGGCCATGGTCTACAAGCCGACATCCGGCGAGATCTGGTTCGACGGGGTGCCGCTGTCCCGGCTGCGCTCCCGGGCGGAGCTGCTCGCCTACCGCAGCCAGGCCCCGATGGTGTTCCAGGACCCGTTCAGCTCGATCAACCCGGTCTACCGGATCTCCCACGGCATCCTGCGCACACTGAAGCTGCACCGGCCCGAACTCGACGCCGCCCAGCGGGTGGAGGAGGCGAAGCGGCTGCTCACCGTGGTCGGACTGACCCCGGCCGACCAGTACCTGGCCAAGTTCCCGTACGAGATGAGCGGCGGCCAGCGGCAGCGCATCGGCTTCGCCCAGGCACTGGCGTCCAACCCCAAGCTGATCATCGCCGACGAGCCGGTGTCCATGCTGGACGTCTCGATCCGGATCGGCCTGCTCAACCTGATGACCGGGCTGCGGGACCGGCAGGGCGTCTCCTTCCTCTACATCACCCACGACCTGGCCAGCGCCCGCTACGCCGCCGACCGGCTGGTGGTGATGTATGCCGGGCACATCGTGGAACAGGGCTCGATCGAGGGCATCCTGGCCGCGCCCAAGCACCCGTACACCCAGCTGCTGCTGGCCACCGTGCCGGACCCGCGGGCGCCGCTGGCCGCCTTGGCCGGGGCGGACAAGGGGGAGCCGCCCAAGGTGGTAGACCCCCGGCCGGGATGCCGCTTCCGGGCGCGCTGCCCGGTGTCGGTGGCCGAGTGCGCCACCACCACGCCGCACCTGCGGCTGCTCGGCGAGGCGCATGCGGCGGCCTGCCATGTCGCCACGGCTGCTGCCTCCGTTTCCTCCGCTGCTGCCTCCGGCGTACCGGACGGCTCCGGTGCGCACCTTCCCGTCCACGAGAGCAGGGACCGACCCGGGTGGATCTGACGCGACGTCACCATGGCGGCCTTCCGGCGGTGCTCGCCGTCGACGGCGGCAACAGCAAGACCGACCTGGCGTTGATCGCCGAGGACGGCGGCCTGCTGGCGAGCGTCCGGGGGCCCGGTTCGACCTCCCCGGGCGGCGGCACGCTGGCACCGCTGGTGGCCGAACTCGCGGCCTCGGCCGGGCTCGACCCGGCGGGCCCGATCGCCCGGCACACCTCCGCCTGCCTGGCCAACGTCGACCTGCCGGAGGAGGAGGTCGCGCTCTCGGCCGAACTGGCGGGCCTGGGCTGGTCGGAGACCTCCCAGGTGCTGAACGACACCTTCGCTCTGCTGCGTTCGGGCACCCAGCGCCCCTGGGGCATCGCCGTGGTCTGCGGCGCCGGGATGAACTGCGCGGGCGTCGGCCCGGACGGCCGCACCGCCCGTTTTCTGGCGCTCGGCTACCACACCGGCGACTGGGGCGGCGGACGCTGGCTCAGCAACGAGGTGATGCACGCCGCGATGCGGGCCGAGGACGGCCGCGGCCCGGAGACCCTGCTGCGGCAACGGGTCGCCGGGTACTTCGGCGAACGCTCGGTGGAGGACGTCGCCGTCGCCGTCTACCAGGGCAGGTTGACGGAAGATCAGATCCTCCTGCTCACCCCGCTGCTGTTCGCCGCAGCCGAGGACGGCGACCCGGTCGCGCTCGCCCTGGTGGACCGTCAGGCGGACGAGGTCTTCCTGATGGCCCGCTCGGTCCTGGACCGCCTCGACCTGGCCGGAACGGACGTCGAGGTGGTCCTCGGCGGCGGAATCCTGGCCGGCAGACACCCGCTGATCACCGAGACCGTCGAAGCCAGACTCAAGGAACACGCCCCAGCAGCCCTGCCCCGCTACGCCGACGTCCCCCCGATAGCCGGCGCCGCCCTCCTCGGTCTCGACCACCTGGGCGCGGGCCCGGACGCCCTGGCACGGCTACGGGCCTGCTACTGACTGGGCCGGACCAGCTGGCAAGTACGGGAAGTACGGGAAGTACGGGAAGTACGGTCGAATGTATGGGATCCAAGAAGGTGACAGTGACCATTCCGGAGGATCTCCTGGAGGAGATCCGGGCAGACGCCGCTGAGCGCGGCATCTCGGCGTATGTGGCCGAGGCGCTGCGGTTCAAGCACGACCGTGACCGTCTGCTGGAGCTGGTCGGCTGGCTTGAGGAGGAGCACGGGCCGGTCACGGACAGCGAGAGGTCGGCGGCCTACGAGTCGATGGACGACCTCGACGCCGAGCACAGGCGTCGCCAGGCCGGGCACCGTGGCAACGGTAATGACGGCGGCGCTGTCCCTCGCCGTCCGCGGTGACAGGTCACCGTCTTCACCTCGGACGTGGACGACCTGGAGAAGCTGCTTCCTGACCGGATCGTTGTCAGAAAGGCCTGAGAGGACGTTCTGAACCGCTCCGTCCTATCTGACCTTTGGCTTGGGACGGGTGAGCGGCTTCGATCCTATGCTGACGGTCGTGCAGGTACTGGGTATGAGCAGTGAGGACGAGATGGTCGCCTGCTTTTTGCGCGGCGAGCTGTCCAGCCGGAGGTTCGGCCCGAACCTCCGGTCCCACCTGGTGGCAGCCGGACAGGCCGAGCAGTTGCTGACGCATCCGGACCTCTCCGACGCTGGAGCGAACTTCGCGCGTCGCGCCCTTCTCGCTGCGGTGCGCGGGTACGGCGAGAACCGCGACCTGTACGAAAACTTCCCGACTCAAGTCACGTGGACCAGAGCACTCCTGTCCGCCGCCGAGGCAACCAACGTGCGCTACCTCGACTATTCCTACTGGGTCGAACTGTCAGGTGGCAGCCGACGGCCGACCGACGCGGCTGCGCACATCAAGGCAGGGCTACGGGCGTTCGACGTGCCCAACAAACGGTTCGTCGACGCAGCCCACGCCCTCATCAGAGGCGAGCGGTTTCCTCCGCTCATCCTCGTCGGCGAGAGCCAGGACAATCTGGTCTGCCTTGAGGGCAACCTGCGCCTGACCGCCTACGCCCTCGTTGGCTTCCCGACCGGCATCGAGTGCCTGATCGGAATCGCGCCGACCATGGGACGCTGGGCGCGGTAGTACGCGGCGAACGACAGGTATCGGCCCGACGCCGCAGGATGGCGCCGGGCCGATGGCCGGTGTGACCCGGCCTTACCGGTCAGGTCAGACGACGATGCGGACATGTTGACTAGGACGCCTCAAAACGGTTTTGACTTCTAATGTTGGACACACAAAAAGGCCGCTCCCGGCACCTCAGGATCGACCATGGACACGCATTGCTTTAATTCGATCCTCCATCCATTTCCATGATCGAGTTCAGCCGGTGCGGATTGTGTTCATCGGATCGCCCAACCATGGGCGCTGCTCTCCGTCCGGCAGGACCGTGAGCCCGAATTGGTCAAGCTCGGGTCTACCCTCCCGTGCCCACCAGGTGAGCGCTTGCTCTACCTCGTCCCACAGTTGCCTGCCACCAGACTGGTAGGCCGTGGCAAACGGCTCCCCCGTGCGGAAGACGACGGCTGCCCATGAGCGGCTGGTCAGGTCGAAGAACCACGCATTCGTCGTGTCGGCATCCGGCTGGTTGACCACGTGGGCCAGGTCGGGCACGACGAGGCCCGTTACGAATCGTGCCGTCTCGTATTGGCTTCCGAGATCGTTCGGAGTCAGACGCGTCGTGGACCTGATGGCGTCACCAGGGAAGGCCGAGACGTAGTCGGAGAACCGCTCCCAGTCCAAGCGCTGATCCCGGAGTTTCATGAACGCCACGGGGCGCAGAAACGGCCCGCTCGCGCTGCCGTCTTCGTTCACTGTGAGCCGGACCAGTGCATCCTCATTGCCGTAGTGCGTGCCCCACGGCGCAAGGATCACGCCACCGGGCCGGGTCTGGGCGAGCCACGCGGGAGGCACGCTGCGCACGCCTGCGGTGGCGATGATGCGATTGTACGGTGCGTCACGCTGCCAACCGAGTTCACCGTTCCCGCGGATCACATCGGGGTGGAGTCCGGCCCGGCTGAGATTGGTTCGCGCCTGAGCGGCGACCGCCCCGTCCACCTCGACGCTGACTACGTTCTCGCTGCCCAGCCGATGCGCCAGGAGAGCACAGTTCCATCCGGTTCCGGTTCCGATCTCCAGGACCCGGAGGCCAGGCTTCACGTCAAGGTCCCGAAGCATGGAGGTAACAACGGAGGGCATCGAAGCCGAACTTGTGGAGAGGCTTCCGGGCTCAGTGCCCTCGTGCTCACCGTCGTCCCACTGAGTGACGATCGGAACGTCGGTGAACGCTTGGCGCTGCCACTCATCGGGGTCGTCCGTCCGACTGACAGGAACGCTCTCGCCCGTAGTCATGTCGTGCGCCCACATCAAGGTCGGCAGGAAGAGTGCACGGGGCACTGCCTTCAGGCTCTCCACCCAGTCGGGTGTCACGGAGCCAGCTTCGAGAAGGGACCGCACCAGCGCGTCACTGGCGCGGTCCCCCTGCTCAATTGAGCCGTCGATCACTTGCGGTGGCCCCCGTCTCCGGGGGGGCGGGCTGCCGTCCGGCGGGGGCGGCGGCGGCGGAGTCCAGGGCTGACCGGGGTGACCGTCGCCCCCGTCCCCCTGCTCAGAATTGACCGGTTCGAGAGCCATTCTCGGAACCTCCTTCGCTCCTTGTTCGCGTCATCATCAGGCGGTGGCCTGACGGGCCTTGCCTCCCGCTCCGGACACGGCTGGTGAACACGTGTCCGGAGCGGGGGTCTGTGGTCGGGTTACTCCCCGGCGGGCATCCAGCGCCCGGCGGTGCTCCCTGGCAGAGTCGAAGGCCACCTGAATTCGCTCGGCACGTTGCCACAGCGGTAGGTCGATACCGTCCATCAGCCTGCCTTGCGAGTGCAGCGAGGACAGGCGCACGGAGGGAAAGCAGGCTCGAACGGACAGGGTCGCGGTTCGCGGGCCTGCACCTTGATCTCTCGAACCGGTTCCCGTACGCCGCTTTCCGGGTTCAGCCGGTAGACCCGCAATGATCATGCCGCTGTTGGCACTCACGACTCGCCCCCGACCGAGCCAGTCCCGCCCGCCAGCGCCCGTAAGAGGTCTCCGGTCTGCTGCTTGGGCAGCTTTGCAGCGTGAGCCCGCAACAGGTCGGTGATCAGGTGCAGGGCCGACGGGTACAGGGACGTGCGGATGAATGCCTCCGCCTCGTTGCTCCGCCGTATCGGGGAGATCGACCGGATACCGTCGCCGATTCCGGCTTCCGCTGCTGCTACAAGAAACTCCATCATCGAGCGCATCGGCTCAGGGTCAGTCGGCTCGCTCTCGGTGACCAACACCACCTGATCCGTAGTCATAAATAGACCGTAGAGCCGAACATGGCGAAGGGGTGATACAAGCTGTATCACCCCTCTGCGGACCCCCATTTGGGGCATTCAGGCAGCGAGCACGCCTACTGCTTCCGCCAGTGCCACAGCCTCACCCTTCAGGGTGCCCGTGGCCTTCAGTGCCAACTCAGCCGCCAGCGCGCGAGCCGGAGGCACGTACCGGACGCACTCCGGGCTCATCTCGAATGCCGTGGACAGGTAGTGAAGCGCCCCAGACCCCTCCTTGCGGGCCCACTGGGAACGCGCTGCGTCCACGTAGAGCCGCGAACGGCGCTCAAGGCTCTCGATCCCTTCCGGGTTGGTTTCCTCGGCCTTCTTCAGTGCCGCGCCAGGAGTCTTCAGCTCCACGCCCATCGTTACCGCATGGACCGCGCAGTTGCCGGAGCCGAACGCCGTCTCGGGGTGCAGGTAGCCCGGCATCAGCTTTGCCGTCTTGGAGGCTTCGTCCCACCAGCGCCAGGCACTGCCCTCTTCGCCGTCCTGCGCATGCGTGATCGCGGCCTTCAGGCACACCGAACCAAACACGCCACGCAAGTCGTCCGAGCCCTCCTCCAGCAAGGGCCGAAGGGACGCGGCAGCGTCCGTCAGCAGCCGAATGCACTCCTCGGTGTAGCCGGAGGCGCTAAGGCCGTTGGCCATCACCCAGGCCGCCATTGCCAGCCGTGCCGGATCGTCCGACTCCTCAGCGGAGTTGCGCGCACGATCCACCGTCAGCCAATAGAGTTCCGGCTCCGTGATGTGGGCAGCGAACATCTGAGCGAGGCCGTAGGCCGATGCAAGGACCACGTGCGCCCTACGGCGCTCATCACCCTCCGACCGGCGAACAGCCGCCTGGCACGCCGACAGCAGTTCGGGCAGGACTGAGCCCGTTTCCGTTCGGTTCATAGGCGACATGTGCCAGGTCCGCCATGCCTGAGCCACCCGACCGGACAACACCTCCACTGACTCAGGCAGAGCGAGCGGTCGGCCGAAGAGTGGCGCATGGATCGCATCACGAAGGGGTGCGACGTACGGATGCGAGACTCGCCCTCCCTGGTCCACTGGAGCCGACATTGCGGCACCCATCAGCTCAGAGACGTCCGACACGTGCAATGCCCGTGCCAGTTTCACGATCATGGGCAGACTGTGAAGTCGGCGCTCACCGCTCTCGATCTTCCGGAGCCAGACAGCGGAGCGACCAACCAACCCAGCAAGGACGGCGCGCGACATCCCCCGGCGGTCCCGCAGAATGCGGATTCGCTCGCCGACGCTCAACTCTTCTGCAAGTTCCGACACGCCGTCACTCCCTGTCCTCAGCTCGGTGCAATCAGCGTACGCCCGGCACGTGATGAGACACCTGGCCTCAGCACTACGAACTAGCGGAGGAATGCCTCCGGCGGGGGCGCTCTGGCGGGACCCTGGGGCCACGTCTGCGGGTGCGGCTCACCTGTGGCGGGGCAGCGGGGCCCGCTGTGGTTCCTGCGAGCAGTTGGACTCGCGCTCGGCGGTGGGGTAAGGCCAGGTCAGACCCATAATCAGCCCAAGAAACATCGCTCAAGTGGGCTTGATTGAGGCAGGTTTGGGCTCACTACTTATTGAGGGAGTCCCCGTCCAACTGCCACTGCATCAGGCCGTCGGCGTCCTCATGGTCCTTCACCAACTGCCATAGCCCGTTGAACTCGGTCTGTGCGGAGGCGTTGTAGCCGGCCATCAGCGGCACGATGTGAACGGGGCGTGTCAAGAAGGCCGAGGAAAACGCCAGGCCCCCAACGTCCAGCGCAGATCCGGCTCAGCCGCGCCGTAGTGCCGGGTGGTCGGCGATGACCGTGCTGGAGCCCGGCGCTACCTCGGTGAAGCCCGCGTCGCGGACCACCGGCAGGTCGGAGCCGACGAGTTCGGCCCACGTCGCGGCATCGGCGGTGCGCACGGCCAGCGGGAAGCCCGCGGCGCGCCACGCGGCGCGCTGCTCGGGGTCGAGCGCCCACCAGGCGAGCTGCGCGCCGTGTCCGGCCTGGGCCATGGACTTGCCGGTCGACATCGGCACCGCCGGGTTGAACCAGAGCACCGGGACGCCGGGGTCGGCCGCGACCGGTGGCTCGGGGTCGTCCAGCTCGGTTCCGGAGACCTGGAGTTTGGCCAGTTCCCTCGGCCAGCCGTCCAGCGGCACCGGCGGGAAGATCCGCACCTCGGCGGACTTCCCGGTCAGCGTGATGCCGGGCAGTTCCTCGGCCCTGCGCCACTCCCCGCCCCTGGCTCGGCGGACCACCTTGCGGATCCGCGCGTCCTGCCAGACCCGCACCGCTTCGGCCCACTCGCCGTCGGGTTCGGTCACCCGCTCGTCCGAGAGGAGGGTGAGCACGGCACGGGCCGCGGTTTCCAGCGCGTCGGTGTGCGCGGGCGGGTCGATCCGCTCGATCCGCACCACCAGGGGGAGGACGAACTGCGGTGCGGCATCGCGGTCGGCCGCGCGGTCGGCGAAGGGGCTGCTGGTCACCCGCCCATTCTCGCAGGCGGCTTCAGTGCTCGGTCGGCCGCGCCCCGGCTGCCGCGTCCGCGCAGACCCAGCGCAGGGCGCCGGCCAGGTGCTGCCGGAAGGCCGGGTCGGCGTAGGCGGCGGCGTGGTGGCCGAGCGAGGTGTAGAAGGAACGGCCCGCGTCCGGCGGCTCCTGGCACCAGACCAGCGGGTGGTCCGGGCCCATCAGGCCGCCCCGGTAGCGGCTCTCGTCCACCGAGGCGAGCACCCGCACCCCGGCCTCGCGCGGGTTGCTGCGGAAGTCGTACCACTCGTCGTCCCAGGCCCACTGCTCGGGCAGGTGCGCGGTGGCCGGGTGGCTGCGGTCCCGGACGGTGACGACCGCGGGCTGCGGCTCGGGGTGGCTGCGGAAGCGGGCGCCGAGCAGGGAGCCGTAGTACGGCCAGTCGTACTCGGTCCCGGCGGCCGAGTGGACGCCGAGGAAGCCGCCGCCGGAGCGGTGGAACGCCTCCAGTGCGGTGCGTGCCTCCTTGGTGAGGACGGTGCCGGTGGTGGAGAGGAAGACCACGGCTCGGCAGTCGGCCAGGGACTTCCCGGTGAAGGCGGCCGGGTCCTCGGTCGCGGTGAGTTCCAGCCCCTCGGCGTCGGCGACGGCTCGCAGCGCCTCGGTCCCGGCGGGGATGGAGTCGTGGCGGAAGCCTGCGGTCCTGCTGAACAGGAGGACGCGGCGGAGGGGCGGCATGCGGGAGTCCCTTGGGCTTGTGCTTCGGTCTGTGCTCGGGCTCGGGCTCGGTCTTCGGCTGGCGGGGGAGAGGCCGACGTCGAGGTGACGTCGAGATCATTGGAGAGCGCTCTCCAAGAGGAGGTTAGGCGGCCCGCTGCCGAACGGTCAAGACGCCGCCGGGTGCCCGGTGGTGGCCCGCAGCACCGGCTCGACCGGCAGGGTCAGGACGCGAACCGCCCTCTGCCCGCCGGTGCCCACGAGGCCGTCCGCCTGGCCCCCGCCCGCCGCGCCACCGCCCGCCGCGCCCCCGTCCGCCGCACCCGCCACCCCATCGCTCGGCCCCTCCGCCGCCGTGCGCAGGGCGAGCCGGATCGCCTCGGCGCCCATCCGCCGCATCGGCATCCGTACCGTTGTCAGCGCCGGTGACAGATCCGCTGCCAGCGGGATGTCGTCGAATCCGGCGACGGCGATCCCGTCCGGAACGCCGATCCCGCGCTCGCGCAGCTCGGCCAGCACGCCCACCGCGCAGATGTCCGAATGGGCCAGGATCACCCCGGGGCGGCCCCGCCGCAGCAGTCGAGCGGTCGCACGGCGACCACCCTCTCGGCTGAACTCCGACTCCTCCAGCGCCTCGTGATCAAGCGTCAGTTCCCGTTCGGCCAGCGCCTCGCGCACCCCCGCCAGCCGCTCGGCGGAGACCCGGAAGCGGCCCGGCCCGGCGACCACGGCGAAGTCGCGGTGCCCAGCGGCGAGCAGCGCGCGGGTGAGCGCCGCGGCTCCGCCCCGGTTGTCCGGCAGCACGGTGTCGTAGCCGCCGCCGTGGTCGGTGACGGCGGCGACCGCGCCGCCCTCGGCCCGGTAACCGGCCAGCGCGGCGTCGATCGCGGCGGTGGCGTCCGGATCGGTGTAGCCGGAACCGGCCAGGACGATCGCCCGGACCCGCTGGGCGTGCAGCATCCGGACGCAGCGCAGCTCCGTCTCCGGGTCGCCGCCGGTGTTCAGCACCATGGTCAGCAGCCCGGCGTCGGCGGCGGCGTCCGTGGCGCCCCGGGCGACCGCGCCGAAGTACGGGTCGGCGATGTCGTGCAGCAGGACCCCGACGGTCGCGGTGCTGGCGCGGGCCAGCGCCTGGGCCGGGGCGTTGGGCAGGTAGCCGAGCTGGTCGGCGCTGGCCCTGACCCGCGCGGCGAGGGCGTCGCCGACGGTACGGGCCGAGCCGTTGAGCGCGCGGGAGGCGGTCGCCAGGGACACCCCGGCATGGCGCGCCACGTCGCCCAAGGTCACCGCCACCCGCGTGCCTCCTCCTGTCGTGGGCCCCTGTCGTCGGCCCCTGTCCTGCTGTCAGCCCCTGTCCTCGCCAGGGCCGGACGCCGCAGGATACCGGGCCGACCGTCACGCCGGACCCTCTTGACCGGCCCGCCCCAAGGGCCTAGGTTCACCGCCTGGAAGCTCTGGAAAGCGCTTTCCCGACCCATCGCCCCAGACCCTACCGGAAGGACCGCACCGATGACCCGCAGGACGACCATCGGCATCGCCATGAACGGCGTCACCGGGCGGATGGGCTATCGCCAGCACCTGCTGCGCTCGATCCTGGCGATCCGCGCCGACGGCGGCCTCGACCTCGGCGACGGCCGACTGCTCTGGCCCGAACCGGTCCTGGTCGGCCGGGACGAGCACCGGCTGCGCGCCATCGCCGAGCGCCACGGCCTGGAGCGCTGGACCACCTCGCTGGACGCCGCCCTCGCCGACCCGCTCACCGAGGTCTACTTCGACGCCCAGGTCACCCCCGCGCGGGAGAAGGCGCTGCGCGCCGCCATCGCGGCCGGAAAGCACGTCTACACCGAGAAGCCCACCGCGGAGTCGCTGGCCGGAGCCCTCGAACTGGCCCGGCTCGCCCGGGAGGCCGGGGTGTGCAACGGCGCGGTGCAGGACAAGCTTTTCCTGCCGGGCCTGTTGAAGCTCAAGCGGCTGGTCGGGTCCGGCTTCTTCGGTCGGATCCTGTCCGTGCGCGGCGAGTTCGGCTACTGGGTGTTCGAGGGGGACTGGCAGTCGGCGCAGCGCCCCTCCTGGAACTACCGCGCCGAGGACGGCGGCGGCATGGTCCTCGACATGTTCCCGCACTGGCGCTACGTCCTGGACGAGATCATCGCCCCGGTCCGCTCGGTGTACGCGCACAGCGCCACCCACGTCCCGGTCCGTCGCGACGAGCACGGGGCCGAGTACCGGGTGACCGCGGACGACGCCGCCTACGGGATCTTCGAGCTGGAGGGCGGCGTCGTCGCCCAGATCAACTCCTCCTGGGCAGTCCGGGTGGACCGGGACGAGCTGGTGGAGTTCCAGGTGGACGGAACCGAGGGCAGTGCGGTCGCCGGACTGCGCGAGTGCCGCTTCCAGCACCGGGCGGGCACGCCCAAGCCGGTGTGGAACCCCGACCTGCCGGCCACCGAGGACTTCCGCGCGCAGTGGCAGCGGGTGCCCGACAACGGCGAGTTCGAGAACGGCTTCCGCGCTCAGTGGGAGTTGTTCCTGCGGCATGTCGCCACCGGCGCCGAGTACCGCTGGGACCTGCTGGAAGGTGCCAAGGGCGTGCAACTGGCCGAGTTGGGCGCGCGCTCGGCCCGCGAGGGCCGCCGGCTGGACGTCCCGGCGCTGGAGCTCTGAGATGGACCACCGGCCCTTCACCTCCCGTACGGTCTACGCCGCCGCCCATGTGGTGGCCGACGCGGACGGTGGCAACGCGCCCGGTGCGCCCGCCGCCCTGGACTGGGACGCCACGCTCGCCTTCCGGCGGCACCTCTGGTCGCTGGGTTTCGGGGTCGCCGACGCGATGGACACCGCCCAGCGCGGCATGGGCCTGGACTGGGCCGCCACAGCCGAGTTGATCGCCCGCAGCGGCGCGGAGGCAGCGGCCGTCGGCGGCCTGCTCGCCTGCGGCGCGGGCACCGACCAACTCCCGGCGCCCATGGCCGACCTCGATCTGACGGTCATTCAACATGCTTATGAACAGCAGCTGGAGACCGTCGAGGCAGCCGGTGCCCGGGTGATCTTGATGGCGAGCCGCCATCTCGCCGCCGCCGCCCGGGGTCCGGAGGATTACCACCGGGTCTACGGCGAACTGCTGCGGCAGAGCCGGGAGCCGGTGATCCTGCACTGGCTCGGTGACATGTTCGACCCAGCTCTGGCCGGGTACTGGGGCTCCGCCGATCTCGACCGGGCCACCGACAGCGTGCTCGACCTGATCGAGGGGCATGCCGACCGGATCGACGGCATCAAGGTCTCGCTGCTGGACGCCGACCGGGAGACCGCGCTGCGCCGGGCCCTGCCCGCAGGCGTCCGGCTCTACACCGGGGACGACTTCCACTACCCCGAGCTGATCCGCGGCGACGCCGAGGGACGGTACAGCGACGCCCTGCTCGGGGTGTTCGACCCGATCGCCGTCCCCGCCGCGGCGGCGCTGCGCGCACTGGACGCGGGTGACCTCGACCGCTACGACGAACTCCTGGGCCCCACCGTTCCGTTGGCCCGGCACCTGTTCGCCGCGCCGACCTTCCACTACAAGACCGGCATCGTGTTCCTGGCCTGGCTGGCCGGGCGGCAGGACCACTTCGCCATGGTGGCCGGTGCGCAGAGCGCCCGCTCCGCCGTGCACCTGGTCGAGTTGCACCGGCTGGCACTGGCCGCGGGAGCGCTGCCGGACCGGGAGTTGGCCGCCGCCCGGCTGCGGCAGTTCGCTGCGGTCAGCGGGGTCGATCTGAGCGGAGGCCGTAAGTGACGAGAGCAGCCAGCGGCATCGAGCGGTTGTCGCTCAACCAGATCACCACCAAGGCCTGGTCCCTGGCCGAGGCTGTGCAGGGCTGCGCGGACGCGGGCATCCCGGCGATCGGCCTGTGGCGCGACAAGGTCGCCGAGGCGGGCGGCGCCGACCGGGCTGCGGTGCTGGTGCGCACGGCCGGACTGACCGTCAGCAGCCTGTGCCGGGGCGGCTTCTTCACCGCGCCGACCGGGACGGCGGCCCGTACCGCCGCGCTGGACGACAACCGCCGGGCGATCGAGGAGGCCGCCGTCCTCGGCACCGGCACCCTGGTCCTGGTCTGCGGCGGACTGCCGGACGGCAGCCGGGATCTGGCCGCCGCCCGGGGCCGGGTGCGGGACGCCCTGGCCGAGTTGGCCCCGTTCGCGGGCGACCACGGCGTCCGGCTCGCGGTCGAGCCGCTGCACCCGATGTTCTGCGCCGACCGGGCCGTGGTCTCCACCCTCGGCCAGGCGCTGGACCTGGCCGAGGAGTTCCCGGCCGGGCAGGTCGGCGTCGTGGTCGACAGCTATCACGTGTGGTGGGACCCGGAGCTGTACCGGCAGATCGCCCGCGCGGGGGAGCGGATCGCCGCCTACCAGCTGTGCGACTGGACCCTGCCGCTGCCCGCGGACGCCCTGCTCGGCCGCGGGCAGGTCGGCGACGGCGTGATCGACTTCAGGGCGCTGGACCGGGCGGTGAGCGCCGCCGGGTACACCGGCTGGGTCGAGGTCGAGCTGTTCAACCAGCAGGTCTGGGACACCCCGGGGGAGGTGACGCTCCGTCGGCTGATCGAGCGTCACCTCGCTCATGTGGCACCGCCGCCCGGATAGGACAACGCGCCCCGGAGGGGTCAGCCCGCCAGCGGGTCGGCCCCGAGGAAGCTCTTGACCAGGTCCTGCAGCGCGCTCGGGTCGAAGGCGACGGCACCCGCCGGGGCGGTGGTCGCCGCGGCCTTGGTGTCGAACGAGACCGAGGCCGGGAGCTGCGCCTTGGCCGCCGCCGCCTTGGGGTCGAGCTGCCCCAGGTCCATCGACAGCTCGGACAGCGAACCGTCCTTGTCGATCAGGATGTCGGCGGACGCCTTGCCGGTCGGGACGCCGGTGGGCGCGGCGGTCGGGAAGCTGCCGCCGACCCCGGGGATGCTCTTGGCGATCGGGGCCAGCGCCTTCTGGACGTCGGCGACCAGCTTGCGGGCGGGGGCCTCGACCACGACGTGGTCACGGCCGTTGACAGTGCCCTTGTCAGTCAGCGTCACGTCCCGCGAGAACACCCCGGCCAGCGCGCTGACCAGCTTGTTCTTGGTGGCGCTGTCCAGCGAGGGCGCGGCGGAGGGGGTGTCCGCGCCCGCCTCGCCGTCCAGGCCCTTGGCGAGCTCGTCCAGCTTCTTCGGGTCGATCGAGATCCATTTGCCCTTGATCAGGGACTTCAGCGGGGCGAGGGCGGGCGGCATCTGCCCGATCATCTGCTCCAGGCCGCTGACCGCGTCCGTGGCCGCCGGGTCGCCGCTGAGCCTGACGATGGCGTTCACATCGAGCCGCAGGTACTCCATGCCCTTGACGTCGCGAATCTCGGCCAGCGACTTTCCGTCGCCGGTGTGCACCTCGAAGTCGAGGTTGACCGACGGGTCGGGCCGGCCGTTCGCGGTCTGCTCGGCGTCGAGCACGTCCTTGAGCGGCTTGTCGGCGCTCAGGGTGAGGCTCGCGCCGAGGCCGGATATCGCCTTGGCGTCGGCCGCCGTCGCCGGGGTGCCGCTCGGTTCGAGCTTGTCCATGGCCAGCAGCTGGGCCGGGGTGGCGTCCAGGGAGAACCTCACCGTGAGGGACGTGCTCGCGCCGAGCTTGTCGAAGGCGGTGCCCACCTTCTCGGCGGTCGAGATCTGCTGGGCCGCGCTGCAGGCGGTGACGCCGCCGGCGAGGGCGGCGGCGCAGGTGAGAGCGAGGGCGGCGTGACGTGCGCGGATGATGGTGGGCTCCTTGGTGCGTGGGCCCGGCCGAGGCGGCCGGGCTTGGTTCGGGCACGACTCTAAGCAGGTCTCAGCGGATCCACAGCGTCCGAGCCGCCTCGGAGATCGAATCGAGACCGCCGATACCGAAGCGGTATCCGGTGAGGCCTGCCTCTTGACGCCCCTTCGGCCTGGTCACTACGGTCCTCGCTATCAAGTAAAGAACATTAACCAGCTTCCCTCGGGAGACCTGTATGCGATCGTCGGCCCGCCGAGCAGCGACAGCCGTGGCCGTGAGCGCCGGGCTCGCCGCCGCCGTCATCCCGCTCACCAGCGCCCAGGCCGCGTCGGCCACCGGCGAGCTGCGGGCCGACCAGGTCGGCTACGCCAACCACGACACCAAGATCGCCTACCTGATGACCAGCGCGGCGGTGTCCGGCGAGACCTACCGGGTGCTGGACGCGCACGGCCGGACCGTCGCCAAGGGCAAGGTCGGCAAGGTCAGCCGCGGCTCCTGGAACGCCGCCTACCCGGACGTCTACCCGGTCGACTTCTCCCGGGTGACCCGCAGCGGGAGCTACCGGATCGTCATGAGCGGCCCGGTGAAGGCCAGTTCGGGCCGGATCACGGTGGAGTCCGGCGCGGCGCTCTACGGCACGCTGGTCGCCGACGGGGTGAACTTCTACCAGAACCAGCGCGACGGCGCGCAGCAGGTCAAGGGCGCGCTGAACCGCAAGCCGTCCCACCTCGACGACGCCCGTGCCACCGTCTACCAGCTGCCGCACTTCGATGCGAACAGCGACAACGGCGACATCATCAAGGACAAGGCGCTGACGAAGATCGGCGGCCCGGTCGACGTCTCCGGCGGCTGGTTCGACGCCGGGGACTACCTCAAGTTCACCTTCACCACCGCCTACGCCGACGACCTGCTGTTCGCCTCCGCCCGCAGCCTGGGCCGGCAGGCCCCCGCCTCGCTCACCGCGGAGGCCCGGTTCGGCAGCGACTGGCTGAACAAGATGTGGAACCCGGCCACCAAGACCCTCTACCTCCAGGTCGGCATCGGCAGCGGCGACGCCAAGGGCACCTTCTTCGGCGACCACGACCTCTGGCGGCTTCCGCAGAAGGACGACACCGACAACGCCCCGGCCGACCGCTACGCGGCCAAGAACCGCCCGGTGTTCGAGGCCGCCGCGCCCGGCGCGAAGATCTCCCCGGCCATCGCCGGACGGGTCACCGCCGCGTTCGCGCTGGCCGCGCAGGCCGACGCGGCGGCCGGGCGGACCGCCGCGGCCAGGGCCGAACTGGCCGACGCCACCTCCCTCTACGTCCAGGCCGACACCCACCCCAAGGGCGACCTGGTCTCGGCCGCGCCCAGCAGCTACTACCCCGAGTCCATCTGGCACGACGCGATGGAGCTGGGCGCGAGCGAGATCGTCCTCGCCGAGCAGAGCCTGCACCGCCCCCGCGCCGACTACCGCCCCTACCTGGTCCAGGCCGCGACCTGGGCCAAGGACTACCTGGTGGGCGACTCGGGCAAGGACACCCTCAACCTCTACGACGTCAGCGCGCTGGCCCACGCCGACCTGGCCACCGCGATCCGCCGGGCCGGAAACCCGTCCGGGCTCGCGGTCAGCCGCGCCGACCTGGTCGGCGACCTCAAGGCTCAGGTCGCCAAGGCGGCGAAGGCCTCCAGTGCCGACATCTTCCGGGCCGGCGGCAATGCCACCGACTTCGACGTGGACTCGCACACCTTCGGCTTCATCTCCACCGAGGCGCTCTACCGCCAGGTCAGCGGGGACCGCAGCTACCAGGCCTTCGCCGGTGAGCAGCGGGACTGGCTGCTCGGCGGCAACGCCTGGGGCACCAGCTTCATGGTCGGCGCCGGGACCACCTTCCCCGACTGCACCGCCTCGCAGATCCCCAACCTCTCCGGCTCGCTGAACGGCCGCGCCCCGCTCGACGTCGGCGCCGTGGTCAACGGCCCCAACAGCACCGACTTCTTCAGCGACGGCCTGGGCGACCTGCAGGACGGCACCAGGAAGTGCGAGCACGACTCCTTCACCGCCTTCACCGGCCACGGCAGCGAGTACGTCGACGACGTGCGCTCCTGGCAGACCAGCGAGGAGGCGCTGGACATGACCGGCAGCGCGATCCTCGCCGGGGCGCTGCAGGCCTCCGTCCGGTAGTCCTCAGCTGCCCTGGAGCCGGGTCAGCTTGTCGGGGTTGGTCACCGCGTAGACGCCGCAGACCTGTTCGCCGTCCGGGGTCAGCTCCAGCAGCAGGACGGCGACCGGGGAGTCCGCGCTGAACAGCAGTGCCGCCGGGTCGCCGTTGACCTGGCGGAAGCGGACGTCCATGCCGCCGGGACGCCGCCCGGCCCGGCGGGCGAGCAGCCGGGCCACCAGCGCCCGGCCGTGCAGCGGTCGCGGTCCGGCGGCGGGGGCCTTGCCTCCGCCGTCGGCCCAGAGCGTGACGTCCGGCGCGAGCAGTCGCAGCAGCGCGTCCATGTCGCCGCCCCAGACCGCGGCCAGGAAGCGTTCGGTCACCGCCCGCCGCACCCCCGGGTCGGCCCGGAACCGGGGCCGCCCGGCCCGCACCCGCTGCCGCGCCCGGTGCGCCAACTGCCGTACCGCGGCCGGGCTGCGGTCCAGGATCACGGCGATCTCGGGGTGCGGGTAGCCGAACACCTCGTTCAGTACGAAGACCACCCGCTCCAGCGGGGTGAGCGTCTCCAGCACCACCAGCATCGCCAGCGACACCTCCTCGGCCCGCACCGCCGGGTCCTCGGCCGGGCCCTGGTCCGGGCCGGTGGCCAGCGGCTCCGGCAGCCACGGGCCGATGTAGAGCTCGCGCCGCCGCCGGATCGCGGCCTGCCGCGCCAGCGCCCGGTTGACGGCGACCCGCACCAGGTAGGCCCGGGGGTTGGCGATCTCCGCCAGTCCCTCGGCACTGTCCGGCCGGTGCCGGGCGGCCCAGGCCAGCCAGGTCTCCTGGAGCAGGTCCTCGGTGTCCGCGACGCTGCCCACCATGGCGTAGACGATGGAGAACAGCAGCTCCCGCTGCGCGGTGAACTCCGCCGTCACCCCGTCGTCGTGCGCTGTCGCCTCGGACATCACCGCTCCTCCCGCCGTCAGCTTCCACCCCATCAGAGCGAAGCGCCCCACGGAGTGTGACCGGACGGCGCGCGGTGTGAGCCGGATCACTGACGGCGGGTCAGCCCCTCCCGGGCCCGGCGGGCGACCGTGCCGCCGAAGCGCACGGCCTCGGCGACCGCCGGGGCCGGGTCGTCCCGGCAGAGCCAGGCCCGCTCGGTGCCGCGCCGCGGCAGCAGGTCCGCGGGCAGGGCCTTCCGCTGCCAGGCCCAGACCGCGGCGGACGGCAGGTCCAGCTGGCCGACGCCGTAGCCGCGGCTCCGCTGCCGGGGGCCGCGCGGCAGCGGACGGCCGGTCAGGTCCAGGTGCAGGCAGCGCACCACGTCCAGCCCCGCCACCGTCTCCAGCAGCCGGAACTGGGCGCCGGTCCTCGGGTTGAAGTCGACCAGCTTGTACCGGCCGTCCCGCCGGTCCAGTCGCCAGTCCAGATCGGCGACGCCGCGGTAGCCGATCCGTCGGCAGAAGTCGGCGGCCTGCTCGGCGAGACCCGGGTTGGCCAGCGCGCGGGCCCGGGTGGTCACCCCCGCGTCCGGCGGCCAGGAGCGCAGCTTGAGCCCGGTGAAGACGACCGGGGGCCCGCCGTCGGCCGGGCAGTAGAGGTGGGTGAACCAGTCCTCGGCCCGGTCGGCCGGGAGGCACTCCTGCGCCAGCACGGACAGCGCGCCGTCCGGCGGGCAGGCCGCCAGCAGCTCCCGCTCGTCGCCGACCATGGTGGTGTGCCGGACCACGGGGGCCCGCAGCCGGGTCCACGGCTCCAGGTTCTTCAGCACCAGCGGGTAGCCGAGATCCCGCCCGGCCGCGACCAGTTCGGCCCGGTCGGCCGGGGTTCGCGAGCGCGGGGCGGGCACGCCGTGCTCCAGGCAGAGCCGGTACAGGCCGCCCTTGTCGGCCAGCCGCCGCGGCAGCGTCGGCGGTACCGGCGGCAGCAGGAAGCACGCGGACAGCCGGTCCGCGTGCTCGGCCAGCAGCAGCGCGGCCTCGTCGTCGGTCGGCACCGGGACGCTGCGGCGGCCGATCGCCGCGCCGATCGCCAGCAGCGCGTCCACCAGCGCCGCGGGCTGCTCAAGGCCGGTGGTGGGACGGACGAAGCGGCGGACGGCGTAGCGGGACACCGCCGCCGGGGTGAACCGGTCCTCGACCATCGCGTGCACCGGCACCCCGGCCCGGCCGAGCGTCCGCAGCACGCCGACGCCGCCCGCGTGCTGCGGATAGCGGCCGACCTTGACGAGCAGCGCCGGGACCGTACGGTCCAGGTCGGGACCGGAACCTTGCATGGCGACCTCGATGCGGCTGGGCCCTGCGACCGATCGGCCCTGCGGCCGATCACGGTGTGCCCATTCTCCGGGCCGGGCCGGAGCGCCGCGAGCGGAGGCGCGCGGGTGCCGCCGCGCGCCCTCCGCACAGATGGTGTGCACTGGGAGGTGAGCCGTGCGAGGAGGACCACCGATGGCTGTATCCCGCTCCACCTCGGCCGACGGTGTGCCGGTCACGGTGATCGGCGCGGGACCGTACGGCCTGGCCGCCGCCGCGCACCTGAGCGGGCACGGGGTTCCGCTGCGGGCCTTCGGCCAGCCGATGGACAGTTGGCGGACCCGGATGCCGGCCGGCATGTTCCTCAAGTCCACACCCTCGGCCTCCAGCATCTCCGACCCGGTCGGCGCCTTCTGCCTGGACCGGTTCCGGGCCGCCGAGGGCCGCCGCCCCGAGGGCGACCTGCACCCGGTGCCGCTGGACGAGTTCGTCCGCTACGGGCTGTGGTTCCAGCGGCAGGCCGTCCCCGACCTGGAGACCGCCGCGGTGCGTCGGGTCGACGCGGACGGCGGTGGGTTCCGGGTCGAGCTGGAGTCGGGCGAGGCCTTCGGCAGCCGCTCGGTGGTGCTGGCTACCGGCCTCGGCCCGTTCGCCCGGATCCCGGCCCAACTGGCGGACCTGGCCAGGACCGGGCTGGTCTCGCACCCGTCCGAGCACGCGGACTTCGCCGGCTTCGCCGGGCAGCGGGTGGCGGTGGTCGGGGCGGGCCAGTCGGCGCTGGAGAGCGCGGCGCTGCTGCTGGAGGCGGGCGCCGAACCGGTGCTGGTGGCCAGGACCGACCGGCTGCTGTTCGGCGAGCCTCCGACCCGGGACCGGCCGGAGCAGCGCCCGCTGGCTCGACGCCTGGTCAAACCCGCCTCCCCGCTGGGCCCCGGCTGGTCGCACCGGGCGTTCAGCGGCGTCCCCGGCGGCTACCGGTACCTGCCCCCGGGGGTGCGCCGGCACTTCCTGCGGACCGTGCTCGGCCCGTCCGGGGCGTGGTGGCTGCGCGGCCGGGTGGAGGGCCGGGTCGAGGTGCTGACCGGCCGTGCCGTGCGGGCCGGGGAGGACGTCGGCGGCGGCGCGCGGCTGACCCTGGTGAGCCGGGACGGCGGCAGCACGGTGCTGGAGGCCGACCACGTCCTCGCCGCGACCGGGTACCGGGTCGACCTGGACCAGATCGCGCTGCTGGCCCCCGGCCTGCGGGACCGGGTGGAACGGACCGGCGGGGCGCCGCGGCTCTCCGCCGGGTTCGAGTCCTCGGTGCCCGGCCTGTACTTCACCGGCCTCGCCGCGGCGGCGACGTTCGGTCCGGTGCTGCGCTTCGTCTGCGGCACCGGCTTCGCGTCCGACCGGATCGGCGCGGCCGTGGCGGCCCGCGGATGACCGCGGAGGGGAGCCGGTGAGCGACAGCGCGGCGCACCCCGCGGGGGCCGTCCGCGCCGCGCGGGCCGTCCGCGCCGACCGGGCCTTCGAGCCGCTCGCGTTCGCCGCGCGGGCGGCGCTGCCGTTGGCGCTGCTGCTCTGGCTGCTCTCGCTGCGGAGCGTGGACCTGGACCGGATGGGCGACCTGGGCCTGCTCCAGGTGCTGCCCGCGCTGTACTGGGTCGCGGTGGGGGTGCTCACCGCCGGGTTCACGCTCGCGGTGGCCGACCGCAGGACCGGCACCGGCTGGCTGGTCGGCTACCTGCTCGGGCTGATCGCGATGATCCACTCCACCCCGGCCGTGCTCTACTCGGAGCTGCGCTACTCCTGGGCCTGGAAGCACATCGCGGTGATCGACGCCGTGCTGAACCACGGCGGATCGGTCCCGCACGCGGCGGACCTGGCCATCTACAACCAGTGGCCGGGCTTCTTCCAGCTCAACGCGCTGCTGCTGCGGGCCACCGGGCTGCACTCGGCGCTCGGCTACGCGGCCTGGACCCCGCCGGTCGTCAACGCCCTGCTGCTGGCGCCGCTGCTGCTGGTCTACCGCTCGGTCAGCCGGGACCGGCGGCTGGTCTGGGGCGGTGTCTGGATCTTCTACTCCTGCTCCTGGGTGGGCCAGGACTACTTCTCCCCGCAGGCGTTCGCGTTCCTGCTCTACGTGGTGGTGCTGGCGCTGGTGTTCCGGCAGCTCTCGGCCGGGTCGGGCCGCCCGGCGGCGGGACGGGTGTGGACCCCCGGGCGGCTGCTGCCGGTCCTGGTGCTGCAGGCCGCGATCGTCTCCTCGCACCAGCTGACCCCGCTGATGATGGTCACCGCGCTGGCCGCGCTGTCGCTGCCGCGCGCCAACCGCCGGGTCACCGTGCCGCCACTGCTCGGCGCGGTGCTGCTGATGCTGCTCTGGGACGCCACCGTGGCCCGCCCGTACATCACGGCCAACCTGCACAGCTTCGGGACGGCGCTGCTGTCTCCGGACGGCAACGCGGTCGCCGGGATCGCCGGGCTGGGCGCCGCCGCCCCCGGACAGGTGGTGGTGGACTGGATCGACCGCGGGCTGACCGCGACCGTGGTCCTGCTGGCGCTGCTCTGCTTCGTCCGCCGCCCCTGGGTGCGCCGCTCCGGCATCCCGCTGATCGCGGCCTCCCCACTGCCGCTGCTGGTCGCCAACAGCTACGGCGGGGAGATGATCTTCCGGGTCTACCTGTTCGCGCTGCCCGGCAGCGCCTTCCTGATCGCCGCCCTGATCCTGCAGCCGGGACCCCGGGCGCGGCTGCGCGAGGCGGGCGCGTTCGTGCTGGCGCTGGCGCTGCTCGGCGGGCTGTTCTTCGGCTACTACGGCAAGGAGCTGATGAACCGCTTCACCCCGGGCGAGGTGTCCGCGGCCGGCTACGTCACCGCCACCGCGCCGGCGGGCTCCACGGTGGTCGCGCTCACCGGCAACGTCCCCGGCTTCTACCAGGACTACGACCGGCACGTGCTGATCCAGCTGAGCCAGGAGTCCGACGACGTCACCACGCTGCTGGTCCGGGACCCGCTGGCGGGGCTCGAACTGGCGGTCGGCGACCAGGTGCGCACCGGCTACCTGCTGCTCTCCCGGGGGCAGGCCGCCGAGTGCTACCTGACCGGGGTGCTCCCGGCCGACACCATGGCGCGGCTGCAGGCCGCGGTCGCCGGGGCGCCCGGCTTCACCGAGGTCTACCGCGACCCGGACGCGGTGGTCTACCGGTTCGGACCGACGGGGGTCGGCGGATGAGGGGAGCGAGGATGAACCGCGGCTTGGCCGATCCGGTGCTCGCCCTGTCCGGCTGGGCGGCGCTGGTGGCGACCCTGCTGCCGGCGGCGGAGCCGGTCCGGGTACTGCTGGTGGTGGTCTTCCTGGTGCTCTGCCCCGGCGCCGCCGCGGTGCGGGCGGGGACGCCCGTTTCCCGGCCCGGGGCCAGGCCCGGGTCGGACGGCCGGGAGCGGGAGTCGGCGCGGCTGGAGGCCGCGGTGCTCACCGTCGCGCTCAGTCTGGCGATCGGGGCGCTGGTCGCCGAGGCGTTCTTCCTCAGCCGCAGCTTCACCGCCGCACGGGCGTTGGCCACGCTGGCCGCGGTCACCACCCTGCTGGTGCTCACCCGCCGCCTGCGCCGCCGCCGCGCGCGGACGACGGACGATGGCGGCCCGGTCGTCCCGCCGAACCCCGCGCCGGACGGTGCGCCGCCGGACCCCGCCCGGCCGGACCGTGCGCCGTCGGACCCGGCCCGGCCCCGCCCCGGCCCGCTGCGCCGGACCCGGCGGGTGACGCCCGCGCTCGCCCTGGCCGTGGCGCTGGCGCTGACCGCCGCGGGCTGCGGCGGCGGCGCGGCCGTCCCGCAGCTGTCCCCGTCCAGCCCGTCCGCCGCCCCGTCGTCCCCCTCCGGGGGGTCCGCAGGCCC
Source organism: Streptacidiphilus cavernicola (assembly GCF_042510955.1). Classification (NCBI taxonomy): domain Bacteria; kingdom Bacillati; phylum Actinomycetota; class Actinomycetes; order Kitasatosporales; family Streptomycetaceae; genus Streptacidiphilus; species Streptacidiphilus cavernicola. Next base: position 92,288 of record NZ_JBHFAB010000025.1, on the reverse strand, counting down.
GCCTCCGGCGCCCGCCGCGCCGGGACCGTGGCACCAGGTCTTCGACGACGAGTTCAGCGGCACCAGCCTGGACACCTCCCACTGGGCCACCTGCTACGACTGGAACGTCAACGGCTGCACCAACGCCGGGAACCACGAGACCGAGTGGTACCTGCCCAGCCAGGTGACCGTCGGCGGCGGCCTGCTCAACCTCACCGCGCAGCGGCTGAGCACCACCGGCAGCGACGGCGTGCACTACCCCTGGCGCTCCGGGATGGTCTCCACCGGCCGGGACTCCTGGTACGCGAACCCGCGGCACACCTTCACCTACGGCTACTTCGCCGCCCGGATCAAGGTGCCCGCGGGGGCCGGCTTCTTCCCGGCGTTCTGGCTGATGCCGGCCTCCCGCACCACCCCGCCCGAACTCGACGTGATCGAGTTCATCGGGGGCACCAGGACCGCGGTGATGACCGTGCACTGGGTCGGCCCCGGCGGCAAGGACCTGCACGAGGGCAAGCACTACGTCGGCGCGGCCGACTACTCGGCCGGCTACCACGTCTTCGCGCTGGACTGGGAGAAGAACTCGCTGACCTGGTACATCGACGGGGTCGCCCGGCTCTCGCTGACCGAGCACGTCCCGCACGTGCCGATGGAGGTGCTGCTCACGCTCGCCGTGGGCTTCCCCTCCGCGCCGCCCGCCTCGGCCGACTCCGCGGTGATGCGGACCGACTGGGTGCGGATCTGGCAGCACTGACCCGGTCAGTCGGTGGGTGGCCCGCCGACCGGGCGGCCGAGGCCGGCGCTGACCCTGCGGTAGGCACGCCAGCCCCTGGTCCGCAGCCGTTCCGGGTACGGGGCCACCGGGGCGCCCCAGCCCTCGGTCCAGGCCTGGAACTGCTCCGCCGGGGTGTCCGCGCGGACCATCAGCCGGGAGATCCGCAGCGCGTTGTCGGCGGGGGAGCTGAACGCGTAGCCGACCGAGGTCGCCGAGGACCAGCCGGCCTTCTGCACCTTGCGGCGCACCGAGGCGTTGGAGTAGCCGTGCGGGTGGGCGAACGACTCCACCGGGTGCGACAGCAGCTCCTCCAGGTCCCGTTTGCAGCCGAACACCTCGTCGCACAGCTTGCGCCCGGGGAGCGTGTCCAGCTGCGGATGGGTCCTGGTGTGGCCGCCGATCTCGATGCCGCAGGCGTCCAGGGTGGCGATCTGACGCCAGTTCAGCATCGGGGCCGGGGGCAGCAGACTGCCCCGGGCGGTGCCGCCGGGCGGGTGGACCGCCCCGGTGGTGACGTACAGGGTGGCCGGCAGGTCGCGGTCGGTCAGCAGCGGGGTGACCGTCCAGTAGAAGTCGGCGAAGCCGTCGTCGAAGGTCAGCACCGCGGAGCGGGGCGGCAGCACCGGGCCGCCGCGCAGCGCGGCGACCAGGCGGCGCAGCGGCACCACGGTGAGCCCGGCGTCGGCGATCCGGTCGAGCTGCTCGGCGAACACCCGCGGGCTGACCGTGAACGGCGCGATCCAGGGGGGAGGGTCGTCCGATACCGAGTGGTACAGGAAGACCGGGACGGCGTTGCCCGAGCTGGTCATGTCGCACCTCCGCCGATGGGGCGTACCGGGGCGGCCGGGGCACGGTACGCCGCGCGCAGCCGGCCCTCGGCGTAGCCGAGCAGGGTGGCGCCGGCCCCGGCGGCCACCGCCGCCGCGGTGCCGGGGGAGCTGCCCGAGCCGGGCCGCAGCCCGCGGGCCAGCGCCCGGGGGAGGGCCGAGCGCAGGTAGGCGCGCTCGCTGGCCAGGCCGGGTCCTGATCCGGCGTGCCGGGCCACCGCGGCCTTGGACAGCCCCTCCGCGTAGCAGCGCGAGCGGAAGTACGACCAGCGGGTACGGGCCGCGGGGACGTGGTGCCGGACCACCGCGGCCGGCTCGTAGAGCAGCACGCCGCCGGGGTCGCGGGCCGTCATCCGCAGGCACAGCTCGGTCTCCTCGCAGCCCAGCGGACGGGTGCCGACCCGGCCGAGGTCGGTGCGGAAGCCGCCGGCGGCGAGCACCGCCGCGCGTCGGAAGGACATGTTGGCGCCGATGAAGTTCCGCACCGGCGACCGCTGTTCGGCCATGCCGCGGTAGCAGCAGCCGACCACCCAGTCGAACTCGGGCGGGAACCAGTCCGGGCGGCCGGTCTCCCACCAGGGCAGCACCAGGCCGCCGACGCCGAGCACCCGGGGGTCGCGGTAGCCGTCCAGCAGCCGGCCGCTCCAGTCCGGCTCGGCCACGGCGTCGTCGTCCAGGAAGGCGACCACCGCGCCCCCGGCCTCGGCCACCCCGGTGTTGCGGGCGCCGGACAGGCCCTGCCGCTCCCGGTTGCCGACCACCCGTACGCCGGTGAAGCGGGCGCGGGCGCGGGCGGCCAGCTCCGGGCAGTGGTCCACCACCAGCAGCAACTCGCCGACCGGGGTGCGCTGGGCCTGGACCGAGCGGATCGCGGCGGACAGGTCCTGCCAGCGGTCCAGCGTGTAGGCGCAGACCACGACGGACAGTGGCATCTGCTGGTCCATCACGTCCTCCTCGGCTCGACCGGCAGCCAGCGCCGCAGGGTGACCAGCAGCGGCAGGCCGAGCGCGCACTCCGCCGCCAGCCACGCCACGCCGACCCCGGTGACCCCGAGCCGGGGGATCAGCAGCACGCTGAGGCCCAGCACCAGCACGCACAGCACGGCCTGGAGCAGCACCACCCAGCCGAGCCTGCGGCGCGCCCTGGCCACGTCGACGGCCACGCTCAGCACCAGGTTGGGCAGCGCGGACAGGGCCAGCAGCCGCAGCAGCGCGGTGCCGTGCGCGGAGTACTGCGGCCCGAACAGCGCCAGCAGCCAGGGCGCGGCCAGCAGCAGCACCGCGACGGCGGCGGCCAGCAGCACCGCGTTGTGCCGCAGCACCCGGCGGGCCTGCTCGACCAGCCGCTCGGGCGCCCGCGCGGCCTCGACGATCAGTGAACTGCCCATGTTGTAGGCCACCATGTAGAGCGTGTAGGCGATCACCCAGGCCAGCGAGAAGTAGGCGCTGCCGTCCGGGCCGAGCCGGTTCAGCACCAGCAGCGGCACCACGTTGTACGCGGCCATCCGGAACTGCGCGCCGACGTAGTCCGCCGCCGCGTAGCCGAGCAGCCGCTGCGGCGGCGCGGCCTCGCGCTGCGCCCGCCGGTGGGCCGGCACGGCGCTGCGGAACAGGAAGACATTGGTGACCACCAGGGCGATCAGCAGCGCCCCGGTCCAGGCGGCGAGGATGCCGGCGCCCAGCGCCAGGATGCCGCAGAGCGCCAGCAGCCCGGCCTTGACCGCGGCGAACAGCGCGTTCTCGCCGAGCACCCAGCCGGTGCGGCGCAGCCCGGTGAGCGCGCCGTCCTGCAGCACGAAGATGGAGTAGCCGGCCGCCCCGGCGATGAAGCAGACCGCCGTCGCCGGGTGGCGCAGATGGCCGAGGCCGGGCGCGACCACCGGGACCAGCAGCAGGAACAGCGCCGCGACCACGGTGGTGCAGACCGCCCCGGCCAGGTAGCAGCACCGGGCCAGCCGCCCGGCGTGCGGCCCCGAGGCCGGGACGAAGCGCACCAGCACGTCGGCCAGGTTGAGCTGGCCGATCCCGGACAGCAGCATCACCGCCGACAGCGCGGCGTAGCTGCGGCCGACCTCGGCGGTGTCGTACCAGGAGGTGGCGAGCACCCAGAAGGCCGCCCCGAGCGCGGCGGTGAGCAGTGAACTCAGGGTCAGCACATGCCCGTTGCGGAGCAGCGGCTCACCGTCCAGGACCTTGCCGAAGCGCGCCCTGAGCGGGGCCGGGCCGCGCGGCCCGGCCAGCGCCGCCGGAGTCTCCACCCGGGTGGTCATGGCCGCTCAGCCCCGGTCCGCGAGCCGGTGCGTCTGGCGCAGGCTGCGCAGATAGCCCAGCGGCCCGTACAGCATCCCCTGGACCTCCAGCAGCGAGAGCCGCCGGGACCAGCCGCCGTCCGGCGCGGTCGCGGCGCCCCGGCGGCGGGTGGCGGCGTAGTGGACGCCGCGCGGCAGCCGCCGGGCCAGCGCGGGCAGCATCCGCGGCTCGTTGGCGACCGCGGCGGCCAGGAAGGCGCCGAACCCGGCGCCGTAGCCGAACGCCTGCGCCGGGAGCGCGTCCAGGTCCCGGCTGGGCCGGTGCCAGACGATGGCGTCCGGACGGTAGGCGAGGGTGGCCCCGGCGACGATGGCGCGGAAGAAGCCGAGCAGGTCGTCGCCGCCGCGGGCGGCGGTGCCGGTGCCGGTCGCCGGGTCGAAGCCGCCGATCGCGCGCAGCAGCCCGGTCCGGAACGCCATGTTGGCCCCGGAGCCGAACCGGCCCGCGGTGAACGGGAACAGCGGGTCGCCGGGCGGCTCGGCGAGCGACCAGGTGCGGGCGGTGAAGCCCTTGTCGTAGCCGCCGTGCCGCTGCAGGTCGGACTGGGTCCTGGTCTCCAGTTCGGCGGGCAGGATCAGCCCGGTCACGCAGCCGATCCGGGCGGAGCCGGCGAAGCCCTCGGCGAGGGCGGCCGGCCAGTCCCGGTCGACCAGGGTGTCGTCGTCGGTGAAGGCGGTGATGTCGCCGCCGACCTCGGCCAGCGCCCGGTTGTGCGCCCTGGCCAGTCCGGCCACCGGTTCACGTAGGTAGCGGATCTGCCCGTGGTAGCGGCCGCGGACCATCGCCTCGGCCTCGCCGTCGTCCGGCGCGTTGTCCACGACCAGCACCTCCAGCCGCGGATAGCCGGTCCGCAGCAGCGAGTCCAGGCACTGGCGCAGCGGCCGGACCCGGTTCCGGGTGGCCACCACGACGCTGATCGCGGGCGGGTCCCTGAGCACCAGGGCCCGGGGCAGCCGGCACGGGCGGGCGCCGGCCGCGTCGCCGCCGGGCAGTTCGTCGTCGTCGGTCTCCAGCACGGCGAGGGCTCGGGCGTCGGCGGCGCGGTGCGCGGCGACCGCGTCGGCCAGCTCCCGGTGGACGGCGGCGACCAGCGCCTGGCGCGACCCGGCGGCGTCGTCGGGCGGGCCGGTCACGGTGACCACTCCTAGCGGGTGCCCGTGCAGTCGCGCCAACGCCAGCACGCGCCCGCGCGGGTCGGCGGGCCCGGTCCCCCCGGGCGAGCGCAGCCCGTCCGGTTCGTCCAGGTCCAGGTCGACGACCCGGACGGCGGTGTAAGGCGATTCGCGGGCGGCAAGGCAGGGGCAGGCCGCGTCGGTGCGCCGGTCGTAGCCGTTCATCGTCCCGCCGCGGCAACGGTGGCCGCGGACCGGGCGCCGGGGCGCTCGGCGAGCAGGGTCCGCAGCACCCGGCGGCCGTCGGAGACGGCGTGCAGGTGCGAGCGCCCGTTGCGGCGGGGGAGTTCGAGGCTCGGGACCTCGGCGATGCGCAGTCCCGAGCGGAGCGCGTGGGCGACCATCTCGGCCTCGATCTCGAAGCCGGTGGAGCGCAGGTCCAGTTCCTCCAGGAAGCTGCGCCGGAAGGCGCAGTAGCCGTAGCAGAGGTCGGTCAGCAGGGTGTCGTAGAGCCGGTTGACGACCGCCAGCAGGGCCTTGTTGCCGAGCGAGCGGAACGGGGTGAGGTCCAGCGAGCCGCCGCCGGCCACGAACCGGGAGCCCTTGACGAAGTCGTAGCCGTTGTCCAGGAAGTGCAGGTAGTGCGGGATCTCGCCGGGCCACATGCTGCCGTCGGCGTCCAGCATCACCACGTACTCGCCGGTCGCCGCCCGGAAGCCGGTGCGCAGCGCGTTGCCCTTGCCGGCGCCCTGCTGCGGGACGCTGCGCACGGTCGGCAGGATCTGCGCCGCCATCCGCAGGGTCGCGTCGCTGGAGTCGCCGTCGACCAGGATCACCTCGTCCACGCAGCGCGGGATCTGCTCGAAGACCCAGGGGATGTTGCGGGCCTCGTTGTGGGCCGGGACCACCAGGCTGACGGTGTGTCGGGGCGCGGGGAGGTCGTCCTGGCGCCGCAGCGGGTGCGGCCGTGGGCCGCGGTCGGTGGCGCGGCGGCCCCGGGGGGCCTCGTCGGCGCGGCGGTTGCCGCGGGTGCCGGTCCTGCGTTCGATCCTGGGCAGGGTGGTGCTCATGGCGGACGGCCTCTCCGTGCGTCAACGGAGCGAGGAGCGGCCCAGGACGGGCGGTCGCGGAACGACCGCAGGAGCGGGCCGGTCGGCCGCGGCGCGGTGACGGTGGTCGGGGGCCGTCACGGGGCGGGCCGGGCTTCCTCGCGGGAAGGTGAACGGTCGACTGGGGCAGCGGGCCCGGAGACGGGCGGTCTGCCACGGACGCCGCCAAGGACGCCGCTCGGCCTCGGACGCCGAAGCGCCAACTGGTCTACTGGCCAATGTTCTGTGCCAGGGCACCATCATCGGCGGGCGCCGACGCCAAGTCAAGTGGTTTCAGACGCTTTTATCGGTTATGGGCGGAATTGCCAGCGGCGATCCGCTGCGAGATCTCGCCCGGACGCACCGGCCTGCCGTAGTGCCACCCCTGGGCCCAGTCGCAGCCCATCGCCCGCAGCCGCTCGGCGTGCGCCTCGGTCTCCACCTCCTCGGCGGTGACGGTCAGACCCAGCGTGTGCGCCAGCGAGACCACGCCGCCGACGATCCGCCAGCCGAGCGCCTCGTCCTTGGCCGGGTCGTGCAGGTCGGAGACGAACGAGCCGGCGATCTTCAGCCCGGCCACCGGCAGGTCGCGCAGGTAGGAGAGGTTGGACCAGCCGGTGCCGAAGTCGTCCACGGCCAGCGTCACGCCCATGTCGACCAGCGCGTGCAGCGCCTTCAGCGACTGGTCGTCGCGCCCCACCACCGCGCTCTCGGTGATCTCCAGCTGCAGCCGCCGCGGATCGAGGCCGGTGCTGTGCAGGATCCGGGCGACGTCCGACACCAGGCCGGGGTTGCGGGTCTGCCGGCCCGCCACGTTCACGTTCACCTGCGGCGCCGCGTCGCCGAACCGGCGCACCCACTCGGCCGCCTGACCGCAGGCCTGCTCCAGCACCCAGCGGCCCAGCGGCATGATCACGCCGGTCTCCTCCGCGGTGGCCACGAACTCGTCCGGGCCCAGCACTCCCAGCTGCGGGTGCCGCCAGCGGACCAGCGCCTCGACCGCGACCAGGGCGCCGTCGGGGAGCGCGCACAGCGGCTGGTAGTCGACGTAGAACTCGCCCCGGTCCAGGGCGGCCGGCATCCGCACGGACACCGCGTAGCGGTTGACCGCGCGGGCGTTGCGCCCCGGGTCGAACAGGGTCCAGCGACCGCGCCCCTCCTCCTTCGCCCGGTAGAGCGTCAGATCCGCGGCCCGCACCGCGGCCATCGGCGTGGTGGTGGCCACCGTCCGCTCCAGCACCCCGACGCTGGCGCCCACCGAGAGCTGGTGGTCGCCGACCGGGAGCGGGTGGCCGAGCGCGTGCAGCACCGTCTTGGCCACCGAGACCGCCTGCTGCTCGCCGCGGCAGTGCTCCAGCAGCACCACGAACTCGTCCCCGCCGAGCCGGGCCAGCAGGTGGCCGGTCGGCGCGAGGGCCGCCCCCAGCCGGTCGGCCACCGCGACCAGCAGCTGGTCCCCGGCCTCGTGGCCGAGGCTGTCGTTGATCACCTTGAAGCCGTCGAGGTCGATGTAGCAGAGCCCGATCCTGGCGCCCGGGGCCGGGTCCTCGAACAGGCCCTCCAGCCGCTCGAAGAAGGCCGCGCGGTTGGGCAGGCCGGTGAGCGGGTCGTGGGTGGCCTGGTGCCGCAGCCGCTCCTGCAGCCGGTAGCGGTCGGTGATGTCCTCCAGCATGGCCACCTGGTACTTGGGGTCGCCCTGCTCGTCCCGGATCAGCGAGACGGTCAGGTGGGTCCAGACCACCTCGCCGTCCTGCCGGTAGTAGGGCTTGTCGCACTGGAACCGGTTGCGCTTCCCGCTGATCAGGTCGCCGTAGGCCTCCCACACCCCGGGGGTGTCCTCCGGGTGCACCAGGTCGTCCACCCGGTTCCCCTCCAGGTCCTCGACCCGGGCGCCGAACAGCTCCCCGAGCGCCGGGTTGACCTCCAGGATCCGGCCCTCGGTGTCGCCGATGCCGATGCCGATGGCGGCGCTCTCGAACAGCGCCCGGAACCGGGCCTCGGAGGCGGACAGTGCCCGTTCCGCGTCCTCCCTGGCGCTGTCCGCGGCCAGCCGGATGCTCTCCTGCTCGTGCAGGGTCTGCTCACGCAGCGCCACCGCCCAGCCGGCCGCGAAGGCCCCGGCCAGCTCCGGGCCGCGGCCGTCCGGCAGCGGCGGCTCCTGAACCAGCTGCACCGCGCTGGCCAGCATGGCCGGGTCGGTGTAGTGGGCGTGCACCAGCAGGGCGCCGACCTGCTCGGCCGAGGCGGGGTCGAACGGGTGGTCGTTCCTGGCCCGGTTCAGCAGCTGGGTGGTCCTGGCCACCAGCCGGCGCCTGGTCCCCGGGGTGAGCGTGCCGCCGTGCCCCGCGTGCAGCACTTCCGCCCAGGCCTGGCAGAAGGCGTCGGTGGCGGCCCCGGTATCGCCGGGTGGAGCGGTCACGAGCGGCGCCCCACACCCACCATGCCCACCAGTCGCTCCGGGTGGGGCTCGACCGCGGCCGGGTTCTCCGGGTGCCACTCCGAGAAGTACACGACACCCGGTTCGACCAGCTCGAAGCCGTTGAAGAGGCTGACGATGCGGTCCTTGCTGCGCATGGTCAGCGGGGTCGGCGTCCGGGCATAGAGGTCCTGGTGCGGGCCCGCCTGGTCCGGACGTCCCTCAAGACCGGCGTGCGAGAGCGCCAGCATGCTGCCCGGCGGCACGGCCTGGTGCAGCTGCCGGACGATCCGCTCCGGGTCCTCCTCGTCGCTGATGAAGTGCAGCACCGCGACCATCAGCACCGCGACCGGCTCCCCCGGCGCCAGCAGCTCCGCCACGGCGGGCTGGGCGAGCAGGCCGGGGACGTCCCGCATGTCGGCCTCGACCACCGCGCTGAGCGGGTCGTCCTTGAGCAGCAGCCGGCTGTGCGCCACCGCGACCGGGTCCCGGTCCACGTAGACCACGCGCGCGTCCGGGATGGTCTCCCGGGCGATCTCGTGCACCGCGCCGAAGGTCGGGATGCCCGAGCCGATGTCGAGGAACCGGGAGACGCCCTGCTCGGCGACGTACTGGACGGCGCGGCGGAGGAAGGCGCGGTTGGCCCGCATGATCATCGGCAGGTCCGGCCAGAGCGCGATGGCCTGCCGGGCCATCTCCCGGTCGACCGCGAAGTTGTGGGATCCGCCGAGGTAGTAGTCGTAGACCCGGGCCGCGTTCGGCTTGTCCAGATCCGTCCCTGCGGGCACCCACTTCGGTCGCGTCATGGCTGGACCTTTCCGGGTTCCGGGAGCGCGCATGGCTAGTAAAAGCCTCCTACGGTCGGATACTTGGCGCAACCCACAGAATTCGGGACCCGGTCCCCCCGGTCACTCCCGTCGGCTGCTCCGGTTCGGCTGCTCCGGGTCGTCGCCGAGCGCGTCGAGGGCGGCGCACTCCTGGTCGGTCAGCCGCAGCGCGCCCGCGGCCAGGTTGGCGAGCAGGTGGTCCGGGTTCCCGGTGCCGGGGATGGCCAGCACATGCGGTCCCTGCCGCAGCGTCCAGGCCAGCCTGACCTGGGCCGCGGTCGCCCCGTGCGCCTCGGCCACGGCGGTGACCACCGGGTTCTCGACCGGGCCGGCACCCGCCTCCTTGCCCGCCCCGGCGATGGCGAAGAACGGCACGAAGGCGATGCCCGCCTCGCCGCAGAGCCGGAGCAGGCCGTCGGAGCCCGCCCGCCGGGAGTCCACGCCGTAGCGGTTCTGCACGCAGACCACCGGGGCCACCGCCCGCGCCTCGGCCAACTGCGCGGCGGAGACATTGGAGACGCCGAGGTGGCGGATCAGCCCGGCCCGGCGCAGCTCGGCCAGGGCGCCGAAGTGCTCGGCGATCGAGCCGCCGCCCTTGACCCGCAGGTTCACCACGTCCAGGCAGTCCCGGCCGAGCTGGCGCAGGTTCTCCTCGACCTGCCCGCGCAGCTGCTCCGGGGCGGCCCAGGACCAGTCGCCGGAGGCGTCGCGGCCGGGACCGACCTTGGTGGTGATCACCAGATCGTCCGGGTAGGGGCCGAGCGCCCGGTTGATCAGCTCGTTGGCGGAGCGCAGCGAGGAGAAGTAGAACGCGGCGGTGTCGATGTGGTTCACTCCGAGCTCGACCGCCCGGCGCAGCACGCCGAGCACCCGGTCGCGGTCGCTGGGCGTCCCCAGGTCGAAGGGGCCGCTGCCGGTCAGCCGCATCGCGCCGAAGCCCATCCGGCGCACCGTCAGGTCGCCGAGCCGCCAGGTGCCGGACGCCGCCGCGGTGATCGTTTCTGAGGTCATGGGCGGAGTCTGCCATCCACCGCGCGACGGCAGGAAGCCTGATCAGTTCCTGTGAATCCGGCAAACAGGGCGTTTCGCTCCCAGTCAGAGCTATTTTCCCGGGGCAGTCTCGGATCCATGGCAACGACCGCGACCCTCGCCCCCGCGCTTCCCCGTCCCCGGACCCTGGCCGAGCCCCGCTACGCCCGTCCCGCGCTGATACTGGTCACCGCCGTCGCCGCCGTGCTCTACGCCTGGGGGATCGGGCGGAGCCAGTACCACCCCTTCTACGCCGACGCGGTCCGCAGCATGACCGGGAGCTGGAAGGCCTTCGTCTACGGCTCGTTCGACCCGGGCAACACCATCACCCTGGACAAACTGCCCGGATTCCTCTGGCCGCAGGCGCTGTCCGCGCGGGTCTTCGGCTTCCACGCCTGGGCGCTGACGCTGCCGCAGGTGATCGAGGGGGTGCTGAGCGTCCTGGTGCTGTACCGGGCGGTGCGGCGCTGGGCCGGGGTGAACGCGGGGCTGCTCGCGGCCGGGTTCCTGGCGCTGACCCCGGTCGTCGCCGGACTGTTCCGGACGGCGGTCGAGGACCCGGCGTTCACCCTGCTGCTGCTGCTCGCCGCGGACGCCGCGCAGCGGGCGGCCCGGGAGGCGCGGCTGCGGACGCTGGTGCTGTCCGGGGTCTGGGTCGGGCTGGCCTTCCAGGCGAAGATGCTGGAGGCGTTCGCGGTGCTGCCCGCGCTGGCGCTGGTCTACGCGGTGTCGGCGCCTGCGCCGCTGCGGCGCCGGGCGGGGCACCTGGCGGTGGCGGGCGCGGTCGCGCTCGGGGTCTCCGCGTCGTGGATGCTGCTGGTCACGCTCACCCCGGCGGGGGAGCGGCCGTATGTGGACGGCAGTACGAACAACTCCGCGGTGAGCATGGTGGTCGGCTACAACTTCCTCACCCGCTTCTCGTCGCTGGGAGTCAACGCCGCTGACACCGGCAGTGTCCCGGCGATGGGCGCGGGCCGTGCCGAGCACGGGGCCGCGGGGGGCGCGGCGGGGGCCGGGGCAGCGGGGGTGACCGGGGCGGGGCGACCGGGCTTGCACGGGACGGCGGGGGCGGCGGGCTCGGCGGGCGGGGCAGGTGCGGCGGGCTCGGCGGGTACGGCGGGTACAGCAGGCTCGGTGGGTGTGACGGGTGCAGCAGGGGCGGCGGGTACGGCGGGCGCGGCAGACGTAGCGGGCTCGGCAGGGGCGGCGGGCGCTGCTGTCGGGTCGGGTGGGGTGGGCGCGCACGCGGGTGGGGGGCGCCACGGTGGGTTCGGTGGCGGCGACAGCGGGTGGGGGAAGCTGCTCAGCGGGCCGATGGCGGCGGAGACCGGCTGGTTCTACCCGCTCGCCCTGGCCGGACTCGGCCTCGGCCTGGTCCGCCGCAGGCGCATGCCCCGCACCGACCCGCTGCGGGCCGGGCTGCTGCTCTGGGGCTGCTGGCTCGGGGTGTTCTTCCTGGTCCTGAGCGCGGGCAGCGTCGGCGGGCACACCTACTACCTGGGCGTCATCGCGGCCCCGCTGGCCGCGCTGGCCGGTGCCGGGACGGTACTGCTGTGGCGGGCCTACCGGGCCGGCGGCCCCGCCGCCTGGGTGCTGCCGGGGACGGTCGCGGCGACGGCGGCGTGGGGGGCGGTACTGGCCGACGGCTACCCCTCGTTCCTGCCGCCGCTGGTCCCGGCGGTGCTGCTGCTCGGGCTGGTCGCGGTGCTGCTGCTCAGCGTCCCGCTGCTGCGCCGTTCGCGGCCGGAACGACTGTCGCCGGGACGGCTGTCGCCCGGACGGGCGGGTCTGGTGGTGGGTCTGGCGGCGATGCTGGCCGCCCCGGCGGTGTGGACCGCCTCCGTCCTCGACCCCGCCTACGAGTCGGCGATGGGCGCGGTGGGACCGCCCGCCGTCCGCAATCTGATGGGCTTTCAACTTCCGCAGCACCAAGGGAAGCCGGCGTCGGCCCTGGCCATGGGGTCACCCGAAGCCGGTGCCGGTACCGGCACTGCCGCGGCCAGGGCCGCCGGCGGGGCCGCGGCCGGGTTCGCCGCCGCGATGCGCTCGTCGGGGACGCTGACGCCCAGTCAGACCGCGCTGTACGACTACACCCGGGCCCACCGCGGGACGGCCCGCTTCCTGTTCGCGACCACGAGTTGGACGCTCGCCTCGCCCTACATCCTGGCGACGGGCGCCCCGGTCCTCCCCATCGGCGGCTTCGGCGGCCAGGCCCCGTCCCCCAGCCTGGCCGCGCTGCAGGGCGACGTCGGCTCGGGGGCGCTGCGCTACGTCCTGCTCAGCGATGGGACGTCGGCGCTCCCCTGGGGCGGCGGGGCGGGCGGCTCCGCCACCACCGCCGCCGCGCAGGCCTCGCGCTGGGTCAGCGCCAGCTGCGCCGCCGTCCCGCCGGGCAGCTACGGCGGGGGAGTGGCCGGCACCCGGCTGTACGACTGCTCGTGAGGGGCCGCCCCTGAAACGCCTGCGGCGGCTCCGGGGGAGCCGCCGCAGGTTTTGATCAGGTGTCAGTTCGATCGCGCATCAGTTTGACTGTGCGTCAGATCGACTGCCAGCTCGGCTTCGCCGCGTAGGTCGCCCGGAAGTAGTCGGCGAGCTTCAGCCCGGACGCGGCGGCCTCGTCGACGACCACGGTTGCGTGCCGGTGCAGCTGCAGCGCGGACGCCGGGACCAGCGCCGAGAGCGGGCCCTCGACCGTCGCGGCGACCGCGTCGGCCTTGCCCTCGCCGGTGGCCAGCAGCACCAGGTGCCGGGCGTCCAGGATGGTGCCGATGCCCTGGGTGATGACGTGGTGCGGGACTTCGTCCAGGCTGTCGAAGAAGCGGGCGTTGTCCACCCGGGTGCGCTCGGTCAGCGTCTTGATCCGGGTGCGCGAGGCGAGCGAGGAGCAGGGCTCGTTGAAGCCGATGTGACCGTCCGTGCCGATGCCCAGCAACTGCAGGTCCACGCCGCCGGCCTGGGCCAGTGCCTGGTCGTAGGCCTCGCAGGCGGCGGCGATGTCGTCGGCGCTGCCGTCCGGGCCCATGAAGGAGGACTCGGTCAGCCCCAGCGGCTCGACCACCTCGCGCAGCACCACCGAGCGGTACGACTCCGGGTGGCCCTTCGGCAGGCCGACGTACTCGTCCAGCTGGCAGATCCGGGCGCGGGCGACGTCCAGCCCGGTGTCGCGGACCCGTTCGGCCAGGGCCTGGTAGATCGGCAGCGGGGTGGATCCGGTGGCCACACCGAGCAGCGCGTCGGGCTTGCGGGTCAGCAGGTCGGCGATCGCCGCCGCGATGAGCGCACCGCCGGCGGCGGCGTCGGGAACGATCACAATTTCCATGCTGGTCCCATTCGTTCTGGTTCGTCCTGAGCACGCCGGATGAGCGTTCGTGGTATAGACCAATTTAGCAGAAAGCGCCGGTCACCCGCCGTGACGACCGTACCGTGGACACCTGCTCGGGGACGTGAGGACACCGGCTCGGCGACGGCCCGGCGGCACCGGCTCAGCCGGGGAGCCGGTACTGGCCCGGGGTGGTGCCGAAGGCGTGCCGGAACGCCTCGATGAAGGCGCTGGTGGTGCTGTAGCCGCAGGCGGTCGCCACGGCGGTGACCGAGCCGCCGCCGGCCAGCAGGGTGAGCGCGTGGTGCAGCCGGTTCTGCGCCCGCCACTGCGGGAACGACATCGTGGTCTGCGCCCGGAACAGCCGACTGAGCGTCCGCTCGCTGGCGCCCACCGCCGCGCCCAGCTCGGCCAGGCTGCGCGGATCGGCGGGATCCTCGCGCAGCAGCTCGGTGACGTCCCGCAGCCGGGGGTCGGCCGGGGTGGGCAGCCACAGCGGCAGTTCCTCCACCCGGCGCAGCTGGTCCAGGGCGACCTGCTCCAGGTGGCCCCGCTGAGACCCGGTCAGTTCCCGGTCCTCGACCAGGGCGGTGATCACCTCGCGCAGCAGCGGGGTCACCGCCAGCACCGTCGGCCGGTCCAGCCGCAGCGGGTTCACCGCCACCTCGAAGACCAGTGACAGCATCCGGGTCGGCCCGTGCGCCCGGTGCGCGTGCGGCACCCCGGCGGGCAGCCAGACCGCCCGGAACGGCGGGACCACCCATGCGCCGACGTCGGTGGAGACCTGGAGCACGCCCGCGCTGGGGTAGACCAGCTGGTGCTCGGCGTGGTGGTGCCAGTCGACCCGCTCGCGGTGGTTCAGCGCGACCTGGGTCGGTCCGTCCAGATGTTGGCGGGCTGTCGACACAATGAGGCAGCATACCGGTAGCACGCAGCCACCGCGGCTCGGGAGCCTGGACGCATGACCACACCCGCCGCCACCGCCCCGTTCAGCCCCGCGCCGCTGCCGTCCGACGGCTCGGCCGCCTCCTCCTGGAAGCGGATGCGGCTCTGGGGGGCCGCGCATGCCGTGGACGACCTCTACCAGGGCCTGGTGCCCGCCTGCGTCCCCTACTTCGTGCTGGACCGGCACTACGGCTACGTCGCCGCCGCCGGGCTCACCATGGCCGCCACGCTGGGGAGTTCGATCCCGCAGCCGTTCGTCGGGGTGCTGGTCGACCGGCGTCGGCTGCCCTGGCTGGCGGCTGCGGGCGTGGCGCTCGCGGGCACCGCGCTCGGCCTGTCCGGGCTGCTCCCCTCCTATGCCGCCGTGTGGACCCTGATCCTGCTCTCCGGGCTCGGCGTGGCGATGTTCCACCCGGCGGCCGGGCGGTCGGCCCGCGAGGCCGCCGGTGACAGCGCCGGGGCGATGAGCGTCTTCGCGGCCGGTGGCAGTGTCGGCTTCTTCCTCGCCCCGGTGCTGGCCACACCGGCGCTGGTGGCCTGGGACGTCGGCGCCACGGTGCTGTTCGTCCCGCCCGCGCTGCTGATCGCCTTCGTGCTGCTGCGGCACCAGCGCCGCACCGCCGCCGCGGCCGGGGCCCGCGCCGCGGCGCCGGACGGGACCGACCGGTGGCGGCCGTTCCTGGTGCTGACCGGGGTCGAGGTGGTCCGCTCGGTGGCCTTCTTCGGGGTGAACACCTTCATCGAGCTGTACTGGCTCCGCGACCTGCACGCTTCGCGCGCCGTCGCCGGTACCGCGCTGGCCTGCTTCCTCGGCGGCGGCGTCGCCGGGACGCTGCTCGGCGGCCGGATCGCGGACCGGATCGGCATGGTCCGCACGGTCCAACTCGGCGCCCTCCTGGCCGTGCCGATGCTGGCCGGGCTGCGGCTGGCCCCCGGCGGCGGCTTCCCGGCGGCGGCGCTGCCGCTGCTGTTCGCGGTGCTGGCCGGGATCGCGCTGAACATCCCGTTCGCGGTGCTGGTGAAACTCGGGCAGGACTACCTGCCGACCCGTCCCGGCACCGCGGCCGGGGTCACCCTCGGCCTGGCCGTGAGCATCGGCGGGCTGCTCTCCCCGCTGCTGGGGCTGATCGCCGACGCGTACGGTCCGCAGGCGGTGTTCACCGTGCTGTGCGGGGTCCCGGTGGTGGCCCTGGCGCTGGGCCTCGGACTGCGTGAGCCGTCGGCGTTCGCGTGACGGTTTCCCCGGGGCATCTACCGAATCATGTGACAAACCGTCACCCTGTTCACGAGGCACACATGCGAGCACACTTTCAGCACACATGACGTCAGCTCATCCGACGGAGGGGAGCGCCTGTGAACCGCGAGCCGCGCACCGCCGCCTCGCTGGTGCGCGCGCTGGCGAGCCTGGTGCTGCTGGCGGCGCTGCTGCTGGCGCTCCCGGTCGCCCTGCTGTACGGGACGCTGGCGCTGGCCGGGCCGGGCGGGGCGCCGCTCCCGGCCCACCTCTCCGAGCTGTTCACCGACGCGGACCGGGGGCAGGGGTTCGTCTGGGCGCTGACCGCGCTGGGCTGGGTGGCCTGGGCGATGTTCGCCCTGGGCACGCTGGTCGAGCTCGCGGCACGGCTGCGCGGCCGGGTCGCCCGGCGGCTGCCCGCCCTCGGCTGGTCGCAGCGGGCCGCCGCGGTGCTGCTGGGGGCGGTGTTCGCGCTGGTCCCCGCGGCCGGGGCGTTCGCGGCGCCGTCGGTGGCCGCACCGCCGGGGATCACCGCGCCGGTCGCGGTCGGCGCCGGGGCGAGCGCAGGGGCGAACGGTGGGACGGACGCCGGGACGGCGTCGGGTGCGGCTGCGGCGAGCGCCGCGTCCGCCACCGGATACACCGTGCCCGCGGCGCGTCCGGCCGAGACGCTGTGGACCATCGCGCAGTCCCAACTCGGCAGCGGCGCACGGTGGAACGACATCGCCGCGCTCAACGAGGGCCGGGTGATGGACGCCTCCGGCACGGTCTTCCACGCGGACCTGGCGCTCAGCCCCGGGTGGACCCTGCGGATGCCCGCGGCGTCGGCGTCGGTGCCGGTGTCCGCGCCGGTGGAGACGGTCACCGTGCACCGGGGCGACACGCTCAGCAGCATCGCCGCGGAGCACCGGGTGCACGGCGGTTGGGAGTCGGTCTACGCCGCCAACCGGACGGTGGTGGGCCCGGATCCGGACATGATCCTGCCCGGCGAGCGGCTGCGCCTGCCGGGGACGGGCACTGCCGCGGCAGCCTCACCGGCTACGGCACCCGCACCCGCACCGGCACCCGCTCCGGCGCAGGCCGGGACGGGGCCGGGGACGGGGGCGTCGACGGCGGACCCGGCCGCCCCCGACCGCACCGGAGCGACGGCTGCCCCGGACCGGCCCCCCGTCGAGGCCCCGGCGCAGGCTGCCGCCCCCCGGGCCGAGGCGTCGGCCCCGCTGCGGCTCCCGGCCGGGACTGCCACCGTGGCGATCGGCGCGGGCGCGCTGCTCGCAGCGGGGCTGGTCGGGCTGCTGACCCGCCGTCGGATGCTGCAGCAGCGCCGCCGCCCGCCGCGCCGCCGGGTGGCGATGCCCAGCGTCGAGGAGCAGCTGTACGAGACCTTCCTCCGGGCCATGGCCGACCCGGCCGGGCTGGACCTGCTCGACCGCACGCTGCGCACCCTCGGCATGAACTGCCTGGACACCGACACCGAACTGCCGCTCCTCGCCGCCGTCGCGCTGCGGCCCGGCGGGACGGTGGACCTGCACCTGGCCGAGCCCGCGCCCGCCGTCGCCCCGTTCACCGGCTCGACCGACGGACGGCTGTGGCGCTGCCACGCCCCCGACGCCGACCTGCTCACGGTCGAGCGCGCCCGGGACGTCCCGGCCCCCTACCCGGCGCTGGTCACCCTCGGCCGGACGGTGGACGGCGTGCACATCCTCGCGGACCTGGAGACCGTACGGCACCTGCACCTTGACGGGACGGCCGAGGAGGTCGCCGCGGTCGGACGGGCCCTGGTCGCCGAGTTGGCGGCCAGCCCGCTCGCCGACCGGCTGCGGCTGATCCCGCTCGGCAGCGCCGCCCCGCTGGTCGGCCGACTGGTCCACGACACCGACGGCGAACGGCTGGTCAGCTGCGCCGATCCGGAGGCGGCGCTGTCCCAGCTGGAGCAACACCGGTCAGAACTGGAGCGGACCTTGACGGCCTGTCAGGTCGCCAGCCCGCGTTCGGCCCGCTCACAGGGGGTCGCCGTGGACGCCTGGGCCCCGGCGCTGCTCTGCACCGACCACGAACTGACGTCCCATCAATTTGACCGGTTAGGACGGGTCCTGTCCGGGCCCGAGCACCGCTGCGTCGCCGCGGTCACCCCCGTCGTCCCCGGTGCGCCCGGCTGGCGGCTGGACGCCCGCCCCGGACACCACCCGGTGGCGGACAGCCTGCCCTTCGCGGTCGAGCTGCAACGCCTCGGCGAGGAGGAGTTCGCCGCCGCCCTGGCCGTGCTCGCCGCCACCCAGCAGCCCTCCGACCTGCCCGAACCCGCCTGGACCGGCCTCCACCCGGACGCCGACGCGGCGCTGCCGGACGCTCCGCTGCCCGACATGGCGGGGGAGTCGGAGCAGGAGCCCGACCCGGACCGGGACGACGACCGGGACGACGACCCCTTCGTCATCCCGGTACTGGCATCGCACGCCCGAGCCACCGGCGGCGCCGTCGCCGCCTCGGCGACGTCCGTCCCGCTGCTCGACTTCGACCTGCCGGGCAGCGCGGGCAGCGGTCGGACGGCCGGTCGGCACAGCCTGCTCCCGGTGCTCGGCTCCGGCTACCGCGCCGTCGAAGCCGCCGCGCTGTCCGCGTCCGACGCTACTTTCGGGCCGACCCGGCCCCCGGCCCGCGCCACGGCATCGCCGGACGCGGCCTTCCCACCGCGGATCCTGCTGCTCGGCCCGGTGCGGGTGATCGGCGCGGCCGGACCCACCCCGGTCACGTTCGCCGACCTCAGCAGACTGACCGCGGTGGCCGCCCTGTTGGCCACGCATCCGGAGCCGGATCCGCGGCTGCTGGACGCCGTGCTCGACCCGGTCCCCTACGCCGCGGACCGGTTGATGGCCGCCCGCAGCGCGCCGCAGGCCCGGTTCGAGGCGCTGGCACGGCTGCGCGACTGGCTGGGCAACGGTCCTGACGGGACGTCATGGACGGCGGCCACTGCCTGGCGGCTGCACCAGGCGGTCAGCTGCGACTGGACCGACTTCCAGGAGCTGTACCGGCTCGGCATGAACGCCCGTGGCCCGGCCGAGGACGCCGCTCTGCGCCGCGCCCTCGACCTGGTCCGCGGCGGTCCGTTCCTGGGGGCGCACCACCTCTACCCCTGGGCCGAGCCCTTCCGCCAGGACATGATCTCGGCCGTCATCGACGCCTCCTACGAACTGGCCAAGCGCTGCTTCACCGCGGGCGACCTGCCCGGCTGCGAGGCGGCGCTGCACCGCGGCCTGGCCGCCGTCCCCGAGGCCGAGATCCTGCACCGGGGACTGATCCGGCTCTACGCCACCGCCGGGCACCGCGACCAGGTTGCGGCGTCCATCACCCGGCTCGCCCAGGTCAACGACGCGCTGGGCTGCCTCGACTACGAACCGGAGACCCTCCAGCTGTTCAGCATGATCTCAAGCCGCCGCAGCTGACCGAGACCCGGTCGGCAGGGGAGAAGGAGCACCGAGATGAGCCTCGCCAACGGACGCCACCGCCGACCCCAACCCCCCGGCGCCGCCGGGACCACCCTGGCCAGGGCGGCGGGTGTGACCGCGGCCGGAGCCGCCGCGCTGCCGGTCCTGGCGGCGGGTCAGGCGCACGCCGCCACGTCCTCGGTCTGGGACAAGGTCGCCGCCTGCGAGTCCAGCGGCGACTGGCATGTGAACACCGGCAACGGGTACTACGGCGGCCTCCAGTTCAGCGCCTCCACCTGGGCGGCGTACGGGGGGACGCGGTACTCCGCCACCGCGGCCGGGGCGACCGAGGCCGAGCAGGTCACCGTGGCCCAGCGGGTGCTGAAGGGCCAGGGGCCGGGTGCCTGGCCGGTGTGCTCGGTGCGCGCGGGGCTGACCCGTGGCAACGGCGCGAGCGGCGGCCCGGCGGTCCGGCCCGCCGCCGCGGGCGACGCGGTCCGGAAGCCTGCCGTGGTTGAGGCCTCCGCCGAACAGCCGGTCAGGGCCCCGGCAGGGAAGACCCCGGCCAAGGCCGGTACCGGGCACACCGTCGAGCACACCGTCCGGCACGGCGACACCCTCTGGGCGATCGCCGAGCAGCTGCGGATACCCGGCGGCTGGCAGCCGCTCTACGCCGCCAATCGCGCCGTGGTCGGCGCCGACCCGGACCTGATCCTGCCCGGTGAGCACCTGACCTGGCACGCCGCGGCCACGACCGCCGCCCCCGCCACGAAGACCACTCCGGCCAAGGCCGCGCCCCCGGCCAAGGCCGCCACCGCGCCCAAGACCGCCACCCCCGCGCCCGCCAAGCCCAAGCCCGCTCCGCCGAAGCCCGCCCCGGCCAAGCCCAAGCCGGCCAAGGCAGCCGCCGCGTCGAGCCACTTCGTGCGGCCGATCAGCGCCTCGTTCTGGATCTCCGAGGGCTACGGCGTCCCCGGCCCCTGGCAGGCCGGGCACCACACCGGCGTGGACCTCGCCGTCCCGGTCGGCACCACCGTGCACGCGGTCGGCGCGGGGACCGTGGTCAAGGCCCAATGGGGCGGCGACTACGGAAAGATGGTCGAGGTCAGGCACGCCGACGGCCGCTACAGCCTGTACGCCCACCTCTCCCGGATCGACGTGCACGTGGGCGAGGCCGTCTCCGCGGGCACGACCCTCGGCCTGTCCGGGGCGACCGGCAATGTCACCGGACCGCACCTGCACTTCGAGGTCGACACCACCGAGTCCTACGGCTCCGACATCAACCCGCTCGGCTGGCTCGCCCAGCACGGGGTGTCGCTTACCTGACACCCGTCCCGACCTGCGGCTGACGGAACGTCAAGCCCCGTTTCTTCACGCGGATGCAGCGGAGGGTCAACGGTTTCTCAACTGTCCCCACTCGGAGTGGTGCTAGGGGAACCGGTGTGGGACCCTACCCGTGTCGGCATGGGGGCGACGGAGAGGCAGGGCTGACTGGTGATGGAACTTGAAGCCGTGAACGACAACGACCTCAACGACGGGGACCCGCGCGGGCTGTTCGCGTCCTACCTCGACGCGGCCGGACTGCGGCGCGAGCAGCCGTTCACCGCGTTCCGGGCCGGGGAGACGGTGCTGCGCGGCGACGGCATGCTGTTCCCCGCCGACCCGGCCCACCCGGCCGCCCCCGCCTACCTCGACCTCGGCGCCGAACTGCACGCGACCGTGGGGCTGCCGCCGGGCCGCCACCCGGTCTGGCTCCGGGTCGAGCCGAACGCGCAGGGCGACCCGCAGGTGGTGCTGGCGGTCGTCCCCTTCGGCCACGGGACGCCGGTGCGCTGGGCCACGAACGCGCGGACGGCCTGCCCGATCCGGTCCGGGCTGCTCTGCCTGGGCCCGGTGGAGGCCGACCCGCGCACCCGGCTGCGGCTGCTGGCGCTGGCCCGTCCGGAGATCCACCGCCGCGGGCTGCCCGAGCCGGGGGTCGGGGCGCTCTTCGACAAGGCCCTCGCCGCCGCGCCCGACACCGCCGCCGCGCCCGGCGCCTTCCGCAAGGGCTGGCAGGTCCTGCCGGACCCGGCCACGGGCGCCGATCTGGTCGGCGTCCTCACCCGGGCCCGGGTGGGCCGCCAGGCGATCGGCCGGGCCACGGACGGCTCGATCGCCAGCTATGTGCTCGACCTGACCGCCGGGTCGGACGCCCGGGGCTGACCGGCCCCGGATCCGCCGACGCCGCGGCGGCCGGGGGTTCCGGCCGCCGCGGGGCGTCACGCGTCGAGGTCGGGCGCCGAGATCACCGGCTGGACGTGGATCGGCATGTTCAGCGGCCGTCCGCCGGGGCCGGGGGCGGTGGAGATGTAGGCGGCCAGGTCGTAGGCGGTCTCCGCGGAGGGCAGGTCGACCACCCAGTAGCCGGCCAGGAACTCCTTGCTCTCCGGGAACGGGCCGTCGGTCACCAGGGTCTCGCCGCCGCCCCCGGCCCGGACGATCCGTGCGGTGTTCGGCATGTCCAGGCCCTGGGCGTCGATCAGCTTGCCCAGCGTGCCGATCCGCTCGATGACCCCGCCCATGAACCCGATGTGCGCCTTGAGCTCGTCCTGGCTCCACTCGGTGATCGGCGGGAAACCGGCGGACTCCTGGCTGAACTGCATCAACAGCATGTACTTCACGGTGTGCTCCTTGTCAGGTTCCGGTGCGCCGGTGCGGCGCCCTCATCCATGAGTCGGGGCCGGACGCCGGTTCTCTACATGCCTGTGCACGGCTCTTGGGATCGACCGTATTTCCTTTCGCGCTCCCGTGCGCCCTCGACGGGCACCGGTGCGCTCATGGGAATAGATGACAAATGCATCTAGTCTTTGAGAAGGTTGTAGGTAGCAACCAGTGAAATGAGGACAACCCCATGGTCGGCGACACACCGCCCACCCTGCCCGCCGCGGATCCGCATGCCGAGCACGGTCCGCGCTACAAGTGGATCGCACTCTCCAACACCACCCTCGGCATGCTGATGGTGATGATCAACCAGTCGATCGTGCTGATCGCGCTCCCCGACATCTTCAAGGGCATCAAGCTCAACCCGCTGGACCCCCACAACACCAGCTACCTGTTGTGGATGATGATGGGCTTCATGGTGGTCACCGCCGTGCTGGTGGTCTCCTTCGGACGGCTCGGCGACATGTTCGGCCGGGTCAGGATGTACAACCTGGGCTTCGCCCTGTTCACGGTCTGCTCCATCCTGCTCTCCCTCACCTGGGGCAGCGGCAGCCAGGCCGCGCTGTGGCTGATCGGCTGGCGGGTGGTCCAGGGCATCGGCGGCGCGCTGATCTTCGCCAACTCCACCGCGATCATCACCGACGCGTTCCCGGTCAACCAGCGCGGCACCGCACTGGGCATCAACGTCATCGCCGGCATCTCCGGCGGCTTCATCGGCCTGATGCTGGGCGGCGTGCTGGGCCCGGTCGGCTGGCGCTGGATCTTCCTGGTGTCGGTCCCGGTCGGCATCTTCGGCACCATCTGGGCCTACCTCAAGCTCAAGGACACCGGACACCGCAACCCGGCCAAGATGGACTGGTGGGGCAACCTCACCTTCGCGGTCGGCCTGATCGCGATCCTGGTCGGCATCACCTACGGCATCCAGCCCTACCACGGCGCCAGCACCGGCTGGAGCAACCCGTGGGTGCTCAGCTCCATGATCGGCGGCGTGGTCGTGCTGATCCTCTTCGGCTGGATCGAGACCAGGGTCGCCGAGCCGCTGTTCAACCTGTCGCTGTTCCGGATCCGCGCCTTCGTCGCGGGCAACCTGGCCAGCCTGCTGACCGCGCTGGGCCGAGGCGGCCTGCAGTTCATCCTGATCATCTGGCTGCAGGGGATCTGGCTGCCGCTGCACGGCTACAGCTTCAGCCGGACCCCGCTCTGGGCCGGCATCTACATGATCCCGATGACGATCGGCCTGCTGATCGCCGCGCCGATCTCCGGGCTGCTCTCGGACCGCTTCGGCTCCCGGCTGTTCACGGTCGCGGGGGCGCTGCTCAATGCGCTGAGCTTCGGCCTGCTGATGGTCCTCCCGGTGAACTTCTCCTACCCGGTCTTCGCGCTGATCCTGATGCTGAACGGGCTGGGCGCCGGCCTGTTCGCCTCGCCGAACCGGGCCGAGATCATGAACTCGGTCCCGGCCAACCGGCGCGGCGTCGGCGCCGGGATGACCGCGACCTTCCAGAACTCCGCGATGGTGCTCTCCATCGGCGTCTTCTTCAGCCTGATCGTGGTCGGCCTGTCGACGCACCTGCCCAGCGCCATGTACAGCGGGCTCGCGACCCAGGGCGTGCCCGACGCGACCGCCCACCAGGTCTCCCAACTGCCGCCGCTGGCCGTGCTGTTCGCCGCCTTCCTGGGCTACAACCCGATGCAGCAGCTGCTCGGTCCGCAGGTGCTGCACCAGCTTCCGGCGGGCAAGGCGGACTACCTGACCGGCCGCAGCTTCTTCCCGCACCTGATCACCGGTCCGTTCCAGGACGGCCTGGCGGTGGCCTTCTGGTTCGCGCTGGGCGCCTGCCTGATCGCCGCCGTCGCCTCGGCCGTCACCGGGGGCGTCAAGCCGGTGAAGGTCACCACGGCCGGCTCCGAGGAGCTGGAGGAACTGGTGGAGCCGACCCCGGCGGTCGGCGACGAGCCGGTCTCCGCCGCGGACGTCCGCCAGGCGCTGCGAACCTCCGGTGACGGCTGACCGTCACGCGCGGGGAAGGGGTCGGAAGCCGGGTGCTTCCGACCCCTTTTTCTCTTTGCGGAGGTGGGAGCGCTCCCGGAACCTGGCCATGACAAGTTCAAGAAGTGAACACTGCAACCTCTCTTGACGGTGTGTCGGTCCGCTGGCTTCATGTTTTCCAGCGTCATCCGGCGGCTAAATCGCCAAGACCTGAAAGGTTTGGTGTTCTCTTCTATGGAAGCGCTCCCACAACTACGCCTCGCGCTGGCCGGGGCCCTACTGGTGGCGGCCGGCACGGTGGCCGTGCTCGCCCCCGGCGCGCACGCCGCGTCCACCGGCGCGGGGGCCGGCTACTGGCACACGTCCGGGAGCACGATCCTGGACGCGGACAACACTCCGGTGCGCATCGCCGGGATCAACTGGTACGGCTTCGAGACCCCGGACGCGGTGGCCCACGGCCTCTGGAGCGCCGACTACAAGACCGTGGTCGACGACATCAAGAGCCTCGGCTACAACACCATCCGGATCCCGTTCTCCAACCAGATGGTGGAGTCGCCCACCGTCCCCGCCAACATCGGCCACTACGCCAACGGCGGGCCGATCAACACCGACCTCACCGGCCTGAACTCGCTGCAGATCCTGGACAAGATCATCGACCGGGCCGGCGCCGACGGCCTCAAGGTGATCCTGGACGACCACCGCTCCGAGGCGGGCAACAGCGCCGAGCAGAACGGCCTCTGGTACACCAGCAGCTACACCGACCAGGACTGGCTGAACGACTGGAACACCATCGCCAAGCGCTACGCGGGCAACTCCACGGTGATCGGCTTCGACCTGCGCAACGAGCCGCACACGCCGACCGGCGTCGCCTACGCCCAGGGTGCGACCTGGGGCAGCGGCGACCCGGCCACCGACTGGCGGCTCGCCGCCGAACGAGCCGGGAACGCGGTCATCGCCGACGACCCGGGCGCACTGGTCTTCGTCGAGGGCATCAGCAACTACCCCTCGGCCACCGCCTCCGGGGGCTATGACGACGACTGGTGGGGCGGCAACCTGGACGGGGTGGCCCAGTACCCGGTCACGCTCGACTCGCCGAACCACGTGGTCTACTCGGCCCACGACTACGGCCCGCAGGAGTTCCAGCAGACCTGGTTCAACTCCGGCACCACCGCGGCCTCGCTGGACGCGGTCTGGGACGCGCACTGGGGCTACATCGCCAAGCAGAACATCGCGCCGGTCTGGGTCGGCGAGTTCGGCACCGGCAACACCGCCGCCTCGGTCTCCGACCCGACGGCGGGCTCGCAGGGGCAGTGGTTCTCCAGCCTGCTCTCCTACATCGGCGGCAACCACCTCAGCTGGACCTACTGGGCCCTGAACGGCGAGGACGCGTACGGCCTGCTGGACAACCAGTACGACCTGACGCCCGCGCTGGCCGCGAAGCAGGCGGCGCTGGCAGCGATCGAGTTCCCGCTGCCGGGCGCGGGCGGCGGCAGTACGTCGACGCCCACGCCCACCGGCACGTCCACGCCGACGCCCACCCCGACGCCGACGGTCACCCCCACGCCGACCCCCACCGCGACGGCGACCCCGTCCGGCGCCTGCGCGATCAGCTACACCCTGCAGAGCGAGTGGCCCGGCGGCTTCTCCGGCGTGGTGGACGTCAAGAACACCGGCACCGCCGCCGTCAACGGTTGGACCGTGCGGTTCGGCTTCGGCGGCGACCAGAGCATCACCAACTCCTACAACGCCACCCTCACCCAGAGCGGCAGCGGCGTCACCGCCGTCAACGCCGCCTACAACGGCGCCATCGCGCCCGGAGCCGACGTCAGTTTCGGCTTCCAGGGCACCTGGCAGTCCAGTGACGCCGCCCCCACCGGCTTCACCCTGAACGGCACCCGCTGCTCCGGCTGATCCGGCCGAGCAGTCCGCGCACCCGGCCACCCCCACTGTGCGAAGGAGACCGACCATGCGTCACCCCCACCGCCCGTTCCGTCGGACCAGGGCCGCGACCGCCGTCGCCGCCCTGCTCGCCGCCCTGCTGATCCCGTTCGCGGGAGCCACCGGCGCGCAGGCCGCCGACACCACCACCTGCGCCCCGCAGGGCACCCTGCCGGTCGACAACGGCGAGTACACCCTGCAGGCCAACGAGTGGAACTCCAGCGCCCAGCAGTGCATCACCTCCAGCGGCGGCACCGCCTGGTCGGTCAGCACCGCGAACTTCAACCTCGGCACCAGCGGCGCGCCCGCCACCTACCCCTCCCTCTACAAGGGCTGCCACTGGGGCGCCTGCACCACCGGCAGCAACCTCCCGATCCAGATCAGCAACCTGGGCAGCGCGACCAGTTCCTGGAGCACGGTGCAGCCCGCCTCCGGCGCGTACGACGTCGCCTACGACCTGTGGATCAACTCCACCCCGACCACCAGCGGCCAGCCGGACGGCACCGAGATCATGATCTGGCTGAACAGCCGGGGCGGGGTCCAGCCCTTCGGGTCGCAGACCGGCACCTCGACCGCGGCCGGGCACAACTGGAACGTGTGGACCGGGCAGCAGACCTCCTGGAAGATCATCTCCTATGTGCTGCAGGGCGGCGGGACCTCGTTCAGCAACCTGGACGTCAAGGCCCTGATCAACGACGCGGTGTCCCGGGGCTCGGTCAACCCGGCGCACTACCTGATCGACGCGGAGGCCGGCTTCGAGGTCTGGCAGGGCGGCCAGGGGCTCGGCACCAGCAGCTTCTCCTTCGACGCGACCGCGGGCAGCAACTCCGGCGGCGGTGGCGGCGGCGGGACCGGCGGTGGCGGGACCGGCGGCAGCGCCGGCTGCACCGCCGCGCTGAACACCGACAACCAGTGGAACAGCGGCTTCACCGACACGGTGACCGTCACCAACACCGGCAGCGCGCCCACCAAGGGCTGGACGGTGGGCTGGACCTGGCCCAACGGGCAGCAGGTCACCGGCTCCTGGAACGCGACCCTGAGCCAGTCCGGCAGCGCGGTCACCGCGTCCGGCCTCTCCTACAACAGCGCCATCGCCCCGGCCGCGAGCACCAGCTTCGGCTTCCAGGGGACCTGGACCGGCAGCAACGGCGCCCCCACCCTCAGCTGCACCGCGAGCTGAGTCGCCGTCGCTCCGAGCGCGCCGCCCCGGTCCGACGCACCCCGCGTCGGACCGGGGCGGACGTCGCCACGGCGGCCGTCACCGCCGTCGTCACTCCACGACCACGCCCTTGTCCGCGTGCGTCCCGGCCGCGCTGACCGGGACGTCCGGGTTGCGGAACCAGGAGCCCTGCACCGCCCACTGGATCAGCATCAGCACCACGCCGAGCAGCAGCGAGCCGATGCCGATCACGGTCACCCCGCCGGTGTCGCCGAAGAAGGGCAGCTTGATCGAGGTCTCGCCGTAGTCGGGGGCGGCGTAGACGTCGAAGGCCGCGTAGCAGAAGAAGTACAGCAGCAGCAGGCCGCCCAGGCCCGGCAGCAGGCCCTTGAAGACGAAGTCGCCGACGCTGCGGGTGAGCACCTTGCGGAAGTACCAGACCGAGGCGAAGCCGGTGAGCCCGTAGTAGAAGGCGATGCCCAGGCCGACCGAGGAGATCGAGTCGGAGAGCACGTTGCCGCTGATGACCACCAGCAGCACGTAGAAGGCGATCGAGGCCAGGCCCATGCCCAGGGTGGACCAGGTGGGGGTGAGGAACCTGCGGTGCACCCGGGCGAAGTGCGAGGGGATGGCCTTGTGGGCGGCCATCGAGAAGCTGGTGCGGGCGGTCGGCAGGATCGTGGTCTGGGTGGACGCGGCCGAGGAGGTCAGCACCATGAAGATCAGCAGCTTGGCCATGAACCAGCCGAAGCCCTTGTCGCCGAAGACGGCGCTGCCGAGCCCGGACAGCACGTCCCCGGCGTTGTCCGGGTTGGCGAGGCCGTTGCCCTTGTCACCGACGCCCGCGAAGGCCTGCGCCGAGGTGGCCACCAGGGCGTAGATGCCCAGCAGCAGCACGGTGGAGATCACCGCCGCGCGCCCTGGGGTGCGCTCCTTGTCGGCGGTCTCCTCGTTGACCGAGACGGCGGTGTCCCAGCCCCAGTAGATGAACACGGCGAGCAGGATGCCCGAGGTGAGCGCGCTGGTGCTGGGCACGTCGAAGGGGTTGAACCAGGACCAGGAGAGGTGCAGCGAGCCGGCCGGCGCGTGGTTCGAGTAGGTCTTGACCAGTGCGGTGATCGAGAAGACCACCAGCATCAGCACCTCGACGCAGAGCAGCCAGCGTTGCAGCGCCGCCGAGATCTCGATGCCGATGTAGCAGATCAGGGTCATCACCACGATCCACACCACCCCGGCCACCGTGGTCCAGGTGGTGCTGCTCGCCAGCCCGGGGAAGCCGAGCAGCTGGAAGCCGTAGGAGCCGGCGATCTGGGCCAGGTTCGCCATCACGATGATGTCCGCGATGATGATGCCCCAGCCGCCCATCCAGCCGGTGCGGGGCCCGAACGCGCGGGCGGCCCAGGTGAAGGTGGTGCCGCAGTCCGGGTCGATCTGGTTGAGTTCCTTGTAGGCGTAGGCGATCAGCAGCATCGGGATGAAGGCCAGGATGGTGATGATCGGGGCCTGCAGTCCGACCGCCACCACGATGAAGCCCAGGGTCGCCGCCAGGCTGTAGGCGGGGGCGGTGGAGGCGATGCCGATGGCGATCGAGGAGAACAGGCCGAGGGCGTTGCCCTTGAGGCCCTTCTCACCCGACCCGGAGCCGCTGCGGACGTCGGACGCGGGGGAGGCGCCGGAGCGGGGAGCTGACGGTGGGGGTGTGCTCATCTCGTGATTCCCGGGCCTTTCAGGGTCGGACCTGGGGCGCGCGGTGGCGCGCTGCCATGGCCGGATCGTAGGTGCTGGCAGCCCGGCCACGACAGCCTGACAGCACGTCAGACCCGAAAAATCCCAGGGGAACCCCGGTGTCACCCGGTTGGCCGAGCGGTCAGGACTCGACCAGGCGGCGGAGCAGCGCGACCGCCTCGACCAGGGTGCGCTGCTCGTCCGGGTCGAGCCGGGTCCGCACCGCTTCGAGCAGCCAGCTCTCCTTGGCGGTCCTGATCTCGGCGAGCAGGGCCAGCCCGGTCCCGGTCGCGGCCATCACCACCTGGCGGCCGTCGGTGGCGTGCGGGCGGCGGCCGACCAGGCCCTGCTCCTCCAGTGCGGCCAGGGTCGCGCCCATGGACTGCGGGCGCACCCGCTCCGCCCGTGCCAGTGCCGCCGGGGTGTCCGGGCCCTCGAACGCGAGCCGGCTCAGCACGGCCGCCTGGGACAGGGTCAGCGCGGCGCCCTCGTGGGCGGCGCGCATCCGGCGCATCAACTGCCCGGTCAGCACGCTCAGCTCGGCGGCGGCCCGGGCGACTTCGTCTTCGTGGACCATGCGGTCACGCTATACGCCAGGACGCAGTCGTGCCCCGGACAGGGCGAACCGGTACGGGGCACGACTGCGTTGGCGCTGTACTACGGGTACTGCCGCCGGGTCCGGGTCAGATGACGCGGATGTTCTCGGCCTGCGGGCCCTTCTGGCCCTGCGCTATCTCGAACTCCACCTGCTGGCCCTCGAGGAGCTCGCGGTAGCCCTGCGCGTTGATGTTGGAGTAGTGGGCGAAGACGTCGGCGCCGCCGCCGTCCTGGGCGATGAAGCCGAAGCCCTTCTCCGAGTTGAACCACTTCACGGTGCCGGTAGCCATGCTGCTCCCTGTCAGGAGTTGGGGGCGTGCCTGGTGCCCGCCCTCAGGGTTGAGGTGATCGCCCTGGTCCTCCGACTGGTGCACAGCACAACGCCCACGGCCGGAGACCGCGGGCACGTGAGACTTCGGAACCACGACTGCTGCCGGGAAAGGTATCGGATATGCGTTCGCCTGGCTACGGTGAGCAGGCAACAGTATGGTCAACTAGGCCGAAATCGCGCCCTATTCGCGGCCCTTCGTCCGGATGCTGGGACGCCCGGGGGCCGCGGGCCGGGTCGCTCGGGGGGGGGGTCTGCCGCCGGGTCAGGTCGCGCCGCGCAGCAGTCGGCGCCACTGCTCGGCGCTCCAGTCGCTCGGCCTGGTGGTCGCGATGAAGTCCTCCAGCAGCGCCAGGAACCGGTGCGGGTCGCTGTGGAACGGGAAGTGCCCCGCGCCCTCGAAGACCTCCAGCCGGCTGCCCGGCATCGCCAGGTGTGCGGTGTGCGCGTGGCCGACCGGGAGCACGCTGTCGCGCGAGCCCCAGAGCAGCATGGTCGGCATCCCGCGGACCAGGTAGCAGCGGTCGAGCATGGTGACCACCTGGCCGCGCCAGTCGACCACGGCGCGCAGGGTCCTGATGAAGGCGCTGCGGGCGGTCGCGTCCG
This sequence comes from Streptacidiphilus cavernicola, assembly GCF_042510955.1. Taxonomy (NCBI): domain Bacteria; kingdom Bacillati; phylum Actinomycetota; class Actinomycetes; order Kitasatosporales; family Streptomycetaceae; genus Streptacidiphilus; species Streptacidiphilus cavernicola. The sequence goes on along the minus strand of NZ_JBHFAB010000025.1, from coordinate 61,960 downwards.
GCAGCGCGTCCACCAGGTTGAGCAGGTCGGGGGCGTCCCGGCCGAGGTCGGTGTCGAACAGCCGCATCAGCTGGACGAAGAGGCGGCTCTGCAGCCGTGCGGTGGGCAGCCGCAGCGAGGAGAGCATCAGGTCGGCGCCGGGCAGTGACGCCGCCCGCAGTACCGGGTTCACCTCGCGGCCCACGCCGCCGGTGCTGACCAGCACCAGCCGCTCGGTGCGCTCCGGGAACTGGTACGCGAACTGCATCGCCACCCCGCCGCCCAGCGAGTGCCCGACCAGGGTGGCGCGTTCGACGCCGAGCACCCCGAGCAGGTCCCGCATCCCGTTGGCGTAGGCGGCCACCGAGTAGTCGGCCCGCGGCTTGTCGGAGTCGCCGTGGCCGAGCAGGTCCGGGGCGATCACGGTGAAGTTCCGGGCCAGCCCGGGGATCAGGTCGGCCCAGGTGGCGGAGGAGTCGCCGATCCCGTGGATCAGCAGCACCGCCGGGCCCGACCCGGCGATCCGGTAGGCCCTGCGGTAGCCGTGCACGACGTGGTGGCGCAGTTCCACGTCGCCGTCGGCGACGCTGCGCAGCCGTCCCGCGCGGAGCGGGCGGTGGCTGGGGGTGACGGACATCGGCACACCTCCTCCTGCTCCTTCGAGAGTAGGGCGGCTGTGCGGTGCGCGGTTTCCGGGAGGTTTCGGTCAGTGCTCGCGTTGCGCCAGTTCGGCCAGCACCCGCTGGGCGTCACGGTCGGGGAGGTCGCTGCTGCCGGACAGCGGCGGGCGGGGTCCGGACTGGCGGCGGTGGTTGCGTTCGAGGGCGAGGACGAGGAGGGCCAGAAGGATGAATGCGACGACTGCTGTGGTCATGGCAGTAATTGTTCTCTCAACTGATTCCTGCCAGAAGTGGCAGGCGTGCCCTGTACCGACAAAATCCCGCCAGCTACTCTGGGCGCATGCTCAGAACTGTCGCCGTGGTGCTGATCGACATGACCGCCCCGTTCGAGTTCGGCGTGGTCTGCGAGGTCTTCGGGATCGACCGCACCGAGGACGGGGTGCCGCCGTTCGACTTCCGGGTCTGCGCCGAGCGCCCGGGGGAGCCGCTGCGGCTCAGCGTCGGCGCGCAGATCATCCCGGAGCACGGCCTGGACGCGCTGCTGGACGCCGACCTGGTGGCCGTGCCCGCCTCGCTGATCCGGGGCGAGTACCCGCCCGCCGTGCTCGACGCGGTCCGCGCCGCCGCGGCCCGCGGCGCGACCGTGCTGACCGTCTGCAGCGGGGCGTTCCTGGTCGGCGCGGCCGGACTGCTGGACGGCCGCCGCTGCACCACCCACTGGCGGCACGCCGAGGAGTTCGCCGCCCGCTTCCCGCTGGCCAAGCTGGACGCCGACGTGCTGTTCGTGGACGAGGGCGACATCATCACCAGCGCCGGCACCGCCGCGGGGATCGACGCCTGCCTGCACCTGGTCCGCCGCGAGCTGGGCTCCGCCGCGGCCACCGCGATCGCCCGCCGGATGGTCGTCCCCCCGCAGCGGGACGGCGGCCAGCGCCAGTACATCGCCGTCCCGATCCCGGAGCGGGAGGCCGACAGCCTGGAGCCGCTGCTGGCCTGGCTGCAGCAGACGCTGGACCAGGACCACACGGTCGCCTCGCTGGCCCGCCGGGCCCGGCTGTCCACCCGGACGCTGGCCCGGCGCTTCGCCGCGGAGACCGGCACCACCCCGCAGCGCTGGCTGGCCTCGCAGCGGGTGGCGCACGCCAGGGAACTGCTGGAGCAGTCCGCGCTGGGCGTCGACGAGATCGCCCGGGTCTGCGGCTTCGGCACGGCGGCGCTGCTGCGGCACCACTTCCGGCGCGTGGTCGGGGTGACCCCGATGGACTACCGGCGCACCTTCGCCCAGCCGGACTGTCGGACCCCGGGTGTTCAATGACGGCATGGCAGACAACGACTCCTCCCCGGTGGTCCGGGCCGAGGACTGGTACGGCCGCGAGCTCGACGGGGGCAGCTACACCGGCTACCGCTTCCTGGACACGGACTGGACCGAGGTCAGCGCCCGGGGCGCGGTGTTCGACGGGTGCACCTTCGCCGGGGTGAAGTTCAACGCCTCCCGGCACACCGGCGCGGCCTTCACCAACTGCACCTTCCGCGGCTGCACCTTCTTCGACACCCGTTTCACCGACTGCAAACTGGTCGGCAGTCAGTTCCAGCGCTCGGAGTTCACCCTGTTCCAGGTGAGCGGCGGCGACTGGTCCTTCGTCGGGCTGCCCGGCGCGGACCTGCGCCAGGCGTCGTTCGAGGACGTCCGGATGCGCGAGTGCGACCTCGGCGGCGCCCGGCTGGAGAAGGCCGCGGTGACCAGCTGCGACCTGTCCGGGGCGGTGCTGACCGGCTGCCGGCTGTCCGGCGCGGACCTGCGCGGCAGCGACCTCTCCGCGCTGGACCCGCGGACCGCGGAGATCCGCGGGGCGGTCATCGACCTGCCCCAGGCCGCCCAGCTCGCCACCGCGCTTGGCCTGCACGTCCGCTAGTCCGCTCCTAGGATCGGAGGCATGCGTACCGTCATCGCCGGAGGACACGGCCAGATCGCCCTGCACCTGGAACGCCTGCTCGCCGCGCGCGGCGACACCCCGGTCGGGCTGATCCGCAGATCCGGGCAGCAGGAGGCGGACCTGCGCGCGGCCGGCGCCGAGCCGGTGCTGTGCGACCTGGAGTCGGCGACGGTCGAGCAGGTCGCCGCGGTGCTGGAGGGCGCGGACGCGGCGGTGTTCGCGGCCGGGGCCGGTTCCGGCAGCGGCGCCGACCGCAAGGACACCGTGGACCGGGCCGCCGCGGTCCTCTTCGCCGACGCCGCGGAACGGGCCGGGGTGCGGCGCTTCGTGGTGGTCTCCTCGATGGGCGCCGACCGTGAGCCGCCGATCGGCACCGACCCGGTCTTCGCCGCCTACCTCCGTGCCAAGGGCGCCGCCGACGCGGACGTCACCGCCCGCGACGGCCTCGACTGGACCATCCTGCGGCCGGGCCGGCTCACCGACGACCCGGCCGCCGACCGGGTGTTCCTCGCGCCGCGGACCGGCCGCGGCAGCGTGCCGCGGGCGGACGTCGCCGCGGTGATCGCCGCGCTGCTGGGCGCCCCGGCGACGGCCGGGCTCACCCTGGAGCTGATCGCCGGGGACGTCCCCGCGGACCGCGCGGTACGCGAGGCGGGGGCCCCGCGGGGCTGACGGCGGGTCAGCCGCCGCGCTGCTCCGCCGTCACCCAGCCGACCCGGAGCGGGTGTCCGGGCAGCGTCGCCGGGCCCGGCGAGCCGCCGAGGGCCTCCGGCAGGCCGCCGCCGACGGCCAGGTCCAGCACCAGGAACATCCCGTGGTCCACCGCCCGGCTCCAGACCGCCGGGTCGATCCCGGCCGCGGTCACCCGGTGGTACTCGCGGCCGTCCAGGTACCAGCGCACCTGCTCCGGGCTGACCGAGCGGTCGACCTCCACCGCGTAGCTGTGGAAGCCCTGCCCGCAGCCGGGGCACGGCTGCTCGCCCGAGCCCAGGCCCTGCGGCTCCCGGCACGGGCCGCCCCGGGCGACCCCGCAGTGCAGCGTCCCGAACACCGAGGGGCGGCCGTTCGCCGACTCCATCACGTCCCACTCGCCGACCCCCGGCCAGCCGGTCCAGCCGTCCCGCAGCGCGCCGCCCAGGGCCCAGAAGGCGGGCCAGTACCCGGCCGCGGCCGGCCCGGTGAGGTCGGGCAGCTGGATCGAGGCCTCGATCCGCAGCACCCCGCCGGGCGGCGCGGCCAGGTCGGCCCGCCGGGACTCGATCCGGCCCGAGCTCCAGGCGCCGTCGGCGGACCTGGTCGGCCGGATCTCCAGCGAACCCCGGCCGTCCAGCCGGACGTTGGCGGTGGAGCCGGTCATCGTCTCCACCTCGCCGGTGCCCCAGGCGGCGGCCGGGCAGCCGGGGTAGCAGGTGCCGGTGTCCTCCCGCCACAGCGCGGCGGACGGCTTCGCCCCGGCCGGGCCGTCGAAGTCGTCCCGGAACAGGACCGTCCAGCCCCGGCCCGCGGCGGGCGCGGTCGGCGCGGCAGGCGTGGCGGCCGCGGCCGGGGCCGGGGCCGGGTCGAGGACGGCGGCGAGCAGCCGGCCGACCCGGGCGGTGAGCACCACCGCGGCCACGTCGGTGAGGTGCGCGCCGTCCCGATAGAGCAGGATCCGGTCCCGCACCGCCGGGCAGTCGGGGCCGGTGCCGGGGCAGAGCACCGGATCCAGGTCGATCATCCGGACGCCCGGCTCCCGCCCGGCGGCGACGGCGTCCGCCAGCGGGTCGGGCAGCAGCGCCTTCGCCCGGGGGAAGGCGCAGGCGCCCGGGTCGGCGGGGTGGGCGGAGACGCAGGCCGGGATGTCGGCGCCGGGCACCGGGGTGTCCTTGACGTAGACGATCGGCGCTCCGGTCGCCCGCAGCGGCGCGAGCGTCTGCTCCCAGGCGGCGGCCAGCGCGGTCCGGTCGGCGGTGTAGTCGTTCAGCGAGGCGATGACGATCAGTTCGGGCCGTGGGCCGGACCGCAGCGCGGCCAGGGTACTCGCCCGCCAGCTGTCGCACTCGGTGTAGGTACGGCCCAACTGCGGGTTGGTGACCGTCAGTCGGGGCAGCGGGCAGCCTTGCTTGACCAGTTCCTGCAGCGCCCAGTGCCGCTGCGCGGCGACGCCGAGCAGGGTGGAGAACCACTGGCCCGCGTGCGAGTCGCCGAGCAGCACGATCCGGTGTGCGCCGGCGGTGTCGCCGAACACGCAGTCCGCCGGGCTGACCGTGGCCGCCGGGGCGGTCTCGCAGTCCCGGTCCGGCGGGAAGCTGTTCCGGGCCTGCACCGGGTCGGGGACCACCGGGCCGCTGAGCGGGGCGCCCGGGTCGTGCCGCAGCAGCGCCGTCCCCGTGGTCGCGCCCGGCGGCAGCCCGGCCAGGCTGACCGGGCCGCCGGTGCCGAGCAGGTGCAGCGTCCCGGTGCCGGCCACCAGGGCCAGCACCACCGGGATGACGATCGAGCTGACGCCGAGTGAGAGCCCGCGCCGGGGCAGCTCGGTGACCACCGCCGAGTTGCGCAGCGGGCGTTCGACCCAGCGGGTCGCCGCCGCCGCGGGCAGCGCCGCGGCCAGCGTCAGCGCGGCCTTCACCGGCCAGCCGAGCGGGCCGAACCGGGCCTCGGCGAGGACCAGCACCGGCCAGTGCCACAGGTAGAGGTTGTAGGAGAGCCGGCCGACCGCGCGCGGCCCGCGCCGCGCCAGCAGCCGGCCGACCCCGTAGCGGGGTCCGTGCGGGGTGCCGTCCCGGTCCGGCGCACCGGCCAGGATCACCGCCGCCGTGCCGAGGGTCGGCAGCAGCGCGGCGGTCCCCGGGTAGGGCGTCGCCGCGTCGTAGCGCAGGCAGGCCCAGCCGATCGCCGCCGCGCCCGCCCAGCCGCAGAGCGCGCGCAGCGGGCCCGGCCCCTTCAGCCTGCGCCAGGGCAGCAGCGCCAGCAGCGCGCCCACCCCGAACTGCCAGGCGCGGGACGGGGTGCCGAGGTAGGCCAGCGAGACCGAGCTGCGGCTCCAGGACAGGCAGAGCAGGAACGAGCCCGCGGTCGCGGCGGCGGTCATGGCCAGCAGCACCAGCCGGGCCGGGCGCGGACGCCGCGCCGCGACCAGCACCACCAGGGCCACCAGCGGGGCCCAGACCAGGTAGAACTGCTCCTCCACCGCCAGCGACCAGAAGTGCAGCAGCGGGCTGGGGTCGCGTCCGGCCGCCAGGTAGTCGGTCTGCTCGTCGACGAAGCGCCAGTTGGAGACGCTGAGCGCGGCGGCCAGCACATCGTGGTCCAGGTCGGTCCGCCGCAGTGGCGCGACCAGCCACAGGCCCAGCGGCACCACCGCGACCAGCACCAGCGCGGCCGACGGCAGCAGCCGCCGGGCCCGCCGGGCGAAGAACTCGCCGAGCGCGATCCGCCCGGTGGCCAGGGCCTCGCGGAGCAGCAGCGAGGTGATCAGGTAGCCGGAGACGACGAAGAAGACGTCCACGCCCACGTAGCCGCCGGCCAGGTGCGGCACGGAGGCGTGGAAGCCGAGGACGGCGAGCAGAGCGACGGCGCGCAGCCCCTCGATGTCGGGGCGGAAGCCGGCCCCGGGCCGGGGCGGCGTCGCGGTGGTGGGCCGCGCCGGTACCGGCGGGGCCTGGGCGGCGGTGTGCGGCATGGGAAGCGGTGACCTTCCTGTCCCGGTCAGGGCAGCATCGGGTTGACCCGGCCGGAGGCCAGGAGGGCGATCAGGACGAGCGAGGCGCTGACCGCCAGCCCCTCGGGCCAGCGGCGCGGCAGCAGGCCTCGGGCACCGCCGTCGGCCCCGGCCCTGGCCAGCGCCCCGGTCCCGCCCCCGGCCCCGCGGCGCGGCGCGCGCCGCGGGCGCAGCTCCCGGAGCAGGTCGCGCAGCAGCGGCAGGCCGAGCTGGCACTGCACCAGCAGGTAGAGCGCGAGCCCCCAGTTGGGCTCCCAGCCGTAGCGGGCCACGTCCAGCGCGATCCCGGCCGCCGCAGCGCCGTTGGAGCCGGCCACCCAGCAGGCGGAGACGATGACGACCCGTCGGGCCAGCCCGCCGGGTCGGGCCCCGCCCGCGCCGGTCGGCACCCAGGCGGCGCTGCGTCCGCGCAGCACGTGCCAGCAGGCGGCGCCGGCCGCGACGCCCATCAGCAGGTTGGCCCGGACCACTTCCAGCCGCCAGCGGGTCCTGCTGACCCGCGGCAGCAGCACGTGCCACAGCCAGAGCGGCGCGAGCAGCGGCAGCACGTGCCAGGGCCGGATCCGCTCCGGGTAGCAGAACATCATCACCAGCGGCGGCAGCGGGGCGGCGAAGGTGTTGACCACCAAGGTCAGGTAGCCGACCACGCCCTCGTAGAAGCACAGCCGCATCCGCCAGGGCGCGCGGGCCCGGCGCAGCTCGTCGCCGCGCAGCAGGTGCAGGTTGCCCATGGCCCAGCGGTACTGCTGGTTGACGAACGGGGCCAGGCCGTCCGGCGAGGTGCCCTTGGCGACCAGCACCGGGACGTAGAGGGTGCGGTAGCCGTGCGCGTACAGGCCGAGGCCGGTGTACAGGTCCTCGCTGTGGTCGAGCCGGGCGAAGCCGCCCGCGGCGTCGAGCGCCTCGCGGCGGTAGACCGCGTTGCTGCCGCAGCAGATGGCGGCGTCGCTGGCGTCCCGCGAGGGCTGGATCCAGCGGAAGAACCACTCCTGCGCCGATCCGGCGGCCCGCTGGATCCAGCCCATGCCGGCGGTGGTGTCGAAGCACTGCGGGCTCTGCACGATGCCGACCGCGGGGTCGGCGAAGTAGGGGAGCAGATGCTGGAGCAGGTCCGCGCGGGGCGCGAAGTCGGCGTCCAGGATGGCCACGAAGGCGCCCTGACTGAGCGTCAGCGCGTGGTTGAGGTTCCCGGCCTTCTTGAGCCGCCCCCGGTCGGGGCGGACCACGTAGCGGAAGCCGTGGTCGGCGGCGAGCCGGGCGACCTCGGCCCGGTCGGCGTCGTCCAGCACCCAGACCGTGAGCGGGCCCGGCCACTCGACCCGTGCGGCGGCGCGGTAGGCGTTGGCCAGCACCGCCAACGGCTCGCCGCAGGTGGGGAGGTAGAGGTCGACGGCCGGGTGGGCGGCGGGCTGCCAGCCGCGGAGCAGCAGCCGGTGCGCGTGCAGGGTGATCCGGCGCGGGCGCAGGCTGTTGACCGAGGAGAGGCACAGCGCGACCAGGTTGAGGCCGAGGACGCCGAGGAAGGCCCAGAGCGCCGGGGTGCGCAGCGAGAAGGCGAACATGCTCGCCGCGGTCAGCGAGAAGGCCAGCGAGCTGCACAGCAGGACCCAGCGCCGCTGCGGCCCGAAATACCAGTAGAGCTCCTGATCGTCCGGAGGGGAGGGAAGGTGATGGATCGTCAAGACGGCCCCCGAGCTGGAGTGATGACAGCTTCTACGGGCACGCTAACCGTTTTGGTCTAGACCACAGTGGTCTAGTCCATGTGCTGGGACGATCGGTCCGGTGAACGTTCGGGGACGGCATCCGGAGCGGTGCCGTCCCCTTGCCGCCGCGGCTACCCCGCGGTCGGCAGGCCCTCCGCGAGCACGTCGAAGAACGCGGACCAGCCGTGCCTGGTCCGCACGTACTCCTCCGCGCCCAGGTGGCCGAGCTGCTCGAACTGCATCTCGGTCCGGCCGTCGCCGAGGTCCTTGAGCACCACGGTGACCAGCTCGACCTTGGGGTCGTCGGCATCGGCCGGGTTCTTCAGGGTGAGCACCAGCCGCTCCGGCTCCACCACCTCGCGGAAGTCGCCGTGGAACAGCAGCTCCATCGGCTCGGGCTGGTCCACGTGCATGATCGCGCGCCAGGCGCCGCCGGGGCGGACGTCCATGCTCAGCGTCTCCAGCGGGACGCGGCTGGTCGCGCCGAACCAGGCGGCGAACTGGGCCGGGTCGGTCCAGGCGCGGAAGACCAGCTCGCGCGGGGCGTCGAAGACGCGGGTGAGGGTGAAGCCCTCGGTGGGGGCGGCGGTGTCGCTCATGGCGTCGGTCCTTCTTCCTGCCCGGTGTCCCGGGTTTCCTGGGTGTCCTGCTGTGCCTGCTGCTGCAGGTCGCGGAGGTGGTCGGCGAGGGCGGCGAAGCTGTCCTCCCAGAACCGCCGGTAGTGGTCCAGCCAGTCGGAGGCCTCGCCGAGCGGCGCCGCCTCCAGTCGGCAGGGCCGCCACTGGGCGGTCCGGCCCCTGGTGATCAGCCCGGCCCGCTCCAGCACCTTCAGGTGCCGGGAGATCGCCGGGAGGCTCATCGCGAAGGGCTCCGCCAGCTCGGTGACCGTCGCCTCCCCGGCGGCCAGCCGGGCGAGGATCGCCCGCCGGGTCGGGTCGGCGAGGGCGGCGAAGACGGTGCTGAGCCGGTCGTCGCCGGCCTGGTCGCGCTCCATCTACTTAACCACCTTGTTAATTAACTTCTGTGTTAACCATAGCGCCCGAGCTGGGACTGTCAAGCCCGGCCCAGGGCCTAGGGTGGTGACCGCCGACAACGGACCTGGCAGGGGAGCGGACACATGGCGAGCAGCGACGGCGTGACCAACTGGGCCGGGAACGTCGCCTTCGCGGGCCCGCTGCACCGGCCCGCCGACCTGGACGGGCTCCGCCGCACCGTGGCCGCGGCGGCCTCGGTCCGGGTGCTCGGATCCGGCCACTCCTTCAACCTGATCGCCGACCCGGACGCCGGAGGGACCCTGCTCTCGGTGGCCGGGCTGCCGCCCCGCTACCAGGTCGACCCCGGGCGCGGCACCGTCACCGTCGCCGCGGGCCTGCGCTACGCCCAGGTCGCCGAGCGGCTGCAGGCGGACGGCCTGGCGCTGGCGAACCTGGCCTCGCTCCCGCACATCTCCGTCGCCGGGGCGGTCGCCACCGGCACCCACGGCTCGGGCGCGGGCAACCAGGGCCTGGCCTCGGCCGTGGCCGGGCTCGAACTGGTGGGCCCGGACGGCGACCTGGTCCGGCTCGACCGCGGCTCGGACGGCTTCGACGGCGTCCCGGTCCACCTCGGCGCGCTCGGCGTGGTCACCGCCGTCACCCTGGACGTCGAACCGGCCTACCAGGTCGCCCAGCACGTCTACACCGGCCTCGACCTGGACGCCCTCACCGCCGACCCGGCCGCGGTCACCGGCGCGGGCTACAGCGTCAGCGTCTTCACCGACTGGCACGCCCCGACGGCCCGGGTCTGGCTCAAGCGCCGGCTGGACCAGGCCCCGGCGCCGGCCACCCTGCTCGGCGCTCTCCCGGCCGACACCGCGCAGCACCCGCTGCCCGGCCTCCCGGCCGCCCACTGCACCGCCCAGTTCGGCGTCCCCGGCCCCTGGCACGAGCGGCTGCCGCACTTCCGCCCCGACTTCACCCCGAGCGCGGGCGAGGAGCTGCAGTCCGAGTACCTGGTCCCGGCCGGGGCGGCCCCGGCGGCGTTCACCGCGCTGCGCGCGCTCGGCCCGCGGATCGCCCCGCTGCTGCAGGTCTCCGAGATCCGCACGGTCGCGGCCGACCGGATCTGGCTCAGCCCCGGGTACGGCCGGGACTCGGTCGCGCTGCACTTCACCTGGCGGAAGGACCCGGCGGCGGTGGCCCCGGTACTGGCGGCGCTGGAGGCGGCGTTGCTGCCGCTGGGCGCCCGCCCGCACTGGGGCAAGCTGTTCACGGCGACCCCGGCCCGTGCGGCGGCGCTCTACCCGCGGGCCGACGACTTCCGGAAGCTGGCCCAGGCCCACGACCCGGAGGGGAAGTTCCGCAACGGCTTCCTGCGCGGCCTGCTGACGGGCTGACAGCTGGGCTGACGGACGGGCGTCAGAGCCAGTCCCGCCGCTTGAAGACGACGTAGAGGGTGGCGCAGACCACGGCCATCAGCGCGATCGCGAAGGGGTAGCCGAAGGCCCACTTCAGCTCCGGCATCCTGGTGAAGTTCATCCCGTAGACCGTGCCGATCAGCGTCGGCGCGAACAGGATGGCGGCCCAGGAGGAGATCTTCTTGATCTCGTCGTTCTGCGCGTGCCCGGCCTCCGCCAGCAGCTTCATCTCCTCGTTCTGCGCCTGGGAGACCAGGGTCGCGTTCACGGTGAGGATGTTCTGCAGCATCTGCCGGAAGCCGTCCACCCGCTCCGCCGCCGTGGTGGCGTGGTCGGCGACGTCGCGGAGGTAGCGCTGCAGCTCCTCGTCCGTGCCGTACTTGAGGAAGCCGGCCTCCAGGTTGCGGAGGATCTCCAGCAGCGGCCGGGTCGCCCGCTGGAACTCGATCACCTCGCGGGACAGCTCGTAGATGCGCCGGGAGACCTGCTTGTCGCCGCGGAACACCTCGGTCTCGATCTCGTCGATGTCGTGCTGCAGCCCGGCGATCACCGGCGCGTAGCCGTCCACCACGGCGTCCAGCACCGCGTAGAGGACCGCCTCGGGGCCGAGCGCCAGCAGTTCCGGGTCGGCTTCGAGCCGGCGGCGCACCGCGGACAGGTCGGGCGACTGCGAGTGCCGGACGGTGAGCACGAAGTCCGGGCCGACGAAGAGGTGGATCTCGCCGAAGTCGACCTCCTCCACGTCGTCCAGGTAGCGGGCGGCGCGCAGCACCACGAACAGGGTGTCGCCGTAGCGCTCCAGCTTGGGCCGCTGATGCGCCACGATGGCGTCCTCGACCGCGAGTTCGTGCAGTCCGAAGCGCTCGGCGGCCTGCAGCAGCTGTGCCTCGGCCGGGCGGAACAGGCCGATCCAGGCCATGCTGCCGGGCTTCCCCGGCACCTGCTGGTAGATCTCGGAGAGGCTGGTCGGCGTGGCCACCCTGACCCCGTCGCGGTAGACCGCGGCGTCGACGATGGAGCGCTCCAGCGACACCGGGTCGGAGCGGTGCTCGGGACGCGGGTCCATGGAGTGCTCGGGGGCCGGGACCGGCTCGACGGCGCCGGACGCGGCCGGATCGCTGACCGGTCGGCTGAAGGGCCGCATGCTCGCACGCACAGCTCGTACACGCCATTCCGACATGACTGGGTACCTCCGGGGAACGGCCGGAAACCCGTGTTCGCACCGCTGCGCGCGATAAACAGGGACCCGCTCCGCGGTGCGGCGACGACGCTAGCGACGACCGGGGCGGAGGCGGGGCACGCGGCGGTACGGGGTCCGGGTGCCGGAAAGGGGGAACGGGGGCCGGGGGCGGGTCCGACTTCGACCCGGACTACTGCTTTCCACCGCTCACCTCCTGCTGTCGCCACCGCGGGACGCCGGTTCGGACGTCACAGTTCAAGGTCATTCTAGTCGGACGGAGGCCCGGCCCTACCCACCGGGGTCAGTGCGGAAACGTCCGCGGCGGCCGCCAGTTCGGCAGTTCGTCCCGGAACCTCGCGATCACCGAACTGATCTGCCTGGTCAACACGGTGTGCTCAAGTCGGTCCAGGTACAGGTGCCGTCCGGCCAGACCCGGCAGATCCACCGTGAAGTACACCGCCATCAGCGGATTGACGAACAGTTCGCTGCCGCTGGTGCGGCTGGTGAAGCGGACGTCGCCGACCTCCCCGCGCAGCGCCGCGGCGATCGAGCCGTTGACGATGCTGGGGTGCGTCGGCGTGGCCGCCTGGGCGTGCGCCACCGCGTCCAGGTAGAGCGCGCCCTCCCTGCTGGCGCGGGGGATCGACAGGGCGCCCAGGTAGGCGCCGTCCCGCTCCAGCGCGGCCAGGTTCTCCAGCACCTGCACGTGGTTCACGCCGTGGAAGGCGTCGACGCCGAAGCCCAGGCTGGCCACCAGCCGCTGCGGGACCTCCGGCATCCCGTTCACCGCGGCCAGGCTGGCCATGTCCTCCTCGGGGGTGCCGAGGCCGGCCTCGTCGCCGCGCATCAGGATGTCCGTGCCCCCGTCCACCAGCACGATCGCGTCCACCCCGCCCAGTCGCGCGACCAGCTCCCGGTAGGCGGCGCGGAGCGGCTCCACCCCGGTCCGGTTCAGCGCGTACACGGTGCTGGGCAGGCCCTGCAGCTCCAGCCAGCGGGCCAGGGTGCGCTCCGGGAAGTAGTCGCCGCGGGCCCGGGTGTCCGGGCGGACCGCGGCCACGTCGGGGGCGGCCCAGACCTCCTGGTCCAGCCCGTACAGGTCGGCGAAGGAGAGGTTCGCCAGGTGCACCTCCCGTCCCGACCCGCGCAGCGCCAGCGCCAGCGGGAGGCCCGCGTAGACGTCGAAGCCGCCGCCCGCGCCGGCCACCAGGATCCGGCGCGCGTCGCGCAGCCGGCTGAACATCGGGGGTTCCAGGAGGGAGAACACCCGCCGGACCCTAGCCCGGCCCGGCGGCGGGCGCAGGATCCTGGCCGGGGGAAATCCCGGCGGGCTGATCACGGCGCTCTGGTACAGTTGGGTTCACCGACGCGGGGTGGAGCAGCTCGGTAGCTCGCTGGGCTCATAACCCAGAGGTCGCAGGTTCAAATCCTGTCCCCGCTACTTGAACTCTGTAGGCCCGGCGTTCTCGCTGGGCCTACAGAGTTTTGCGTGTGAGTCCGCTCACTCCCTGCGGAGAACGACTCTCCGCCGCCCCCTGGCTCGTTCTTGCGATCCTCCGCGCCCAGCGCAGCGGAGCTCTCCTCGAAGCGTGCCGCTACGAGGAAGGTTCTCTGTGAACCATCGCACCAGCCGTACCAGTGACCAGCGCTCCGGCACCCGCTTCGGCCGTCCCGTGGGGACGGGCGGCCGCAGCGGCTCCGGCAGCGCTGGCGGGCAGTTCCGGGGCCGTCCGGCCCAGGGCGCGCCGCGCCGCCGTACCAACACCCCGCCGCAGGGCGAGTTCGAGATGCCGGTCAGCACCACCCCGGCGCTGCCCGCCGTGGCGACCTTCGCCGAGCTGGACATGCCCAACGGCCTGCTCGCCACGCTCGCCCGTGAGGGCGTCACCGAGCCGTTCCCGATCCAGGGCGCGACCCTCCCCAACACCCTGGCCGGGCGCGACGTGCTCGGCCGCGGCCGGACCGGCTCCGGCAAGACGCTGGCCTTCGGCCTGGCGCTGCTGGCCCGCACCGCCGGTCGCCGGGCCGAGCCCAAGTGCCCGCTGGCGCTGGTGCTGGTCCCGACCCGCGAGCTGGCCCAGCAGGTCAACGACGCGCTCACCCCCTACGCCACCGCGGTGAACCTGCGGATCACCACGGTCGTCGGCGGCATGTCCATCGGCCGCCAGGCCGGTGCGCTGCGCCGCGGCGCCGAGGTGCTGATCGCCACCCCCGGCCGGCTCAAGGACCTGATCGACCGCGGCGACGCCCGGCTCGACCGGGTCGGCATCACCGTCCTGGACGAGGCCGACCAGATGGCCGACATGGGCTTCCTGCCCCAGGTCACCGCACTGCTGGAGCAGGTCCGCCCGGACGGCCAGACGATGCTGTTCTCGGCCACCCTGGACCGCAACGTGGACCGCCTGGTCCGCCGCTTCCTGACCGACCCGGTGACCCACTCGGTGGACCCCTCGGCCGGTGCGGTGACCACCATGGAGCACCACGTGCTCTACGTCTCGGACACCGAGAAGCGCGCCGTGGCGGTGGAGATCGCCGCCCGCGACGGCCGGGTGATCATGTTCATGGACACCAAGCACGCCACCGACAAGCTGGCCAAGGAACTGCTCGCCAACGGCGTCCGCGCGGCCTCGCTGCACGGCGGCAAGTCGCAGCCGCAGCGCAACCGGGTGCTGGAGCAGTTCAAGGACGGCCAGATCACCGCGCTGGTGGCGACCAACGTCGCGGCCCGCGGCATCCACGTCGACAACCTCGACCTGGTCGTCAACGTCGACCCGCCGACCGACCACAAGGACTACCTGCACCGCGGCGGCCGTACCGCCCGCGCGGGGGAGTCCGGCACCGTGGTCACCCTGGTGCTGGCCAACCAGCGCCGGGAGATGGCGCGGCTGATGGCCGACGCCGGGATCACCCCCAACAACGACCGGGTCCGGGCCGGCGGCGACGCCGAGCTGTCCCGGATCACCGGCGCCCGCAAGCCCAGCGGCGTCCCCGTGGTCATCGCCGCGCCGGCCCCGGCCGTCCCGTCGCAGAGCCCGCGCGGCCCGCGCGGCGGCGGCTCCAACGGCGGTGGCGGCAACCGCAGCCGCCGTCCGCGGCGTCCCTCCTCGGGCGGCGCGCGGCCGACCCGCGCGGCCTGACCGCGCACCGGCTGACGCACCGGCAGATCCCCTGTCCGAAGGGCCCCGTACCGCGACCGGTACGGGGCCCTTCGGCATGCCCGGGGACATGAATCCGGTGAATCCGGTAAGTCGCCTGACGAGGCGGCACGCCGTACCGGGCCTGCCGCGAACCACAGGAGAGGAACGGCATGTCCACAGGTTTGATCATCGTGATCGTGGTGGTCGCCGTCGTCGTGGTCGCCCTGATCGGCGTCGCGGTGGCGATGCCCCAGCTGCGCAGCAGGCGGTTGCAGCAGCAGTTCGGCCCGGAGTACGAGCGGGCGGTCGCTCAGCACGACGGGGACGCCAAGGAAGCCGAGCGCGAGCTGTCGGAACGGGTGAAGCGCACCGGTGAGCTGGAGCTGCACCCGCTCGACCCGGCCCAGCGGGAACGCTACCTGGCCCGGTGGACCGCGCTGCAGGAGCAGTTCGTGGATGCGCCGGGCAAGGCCGTGATCGACGCGGACCGGCTGCTGACCGAGCTGCTGCGCGAGCGCGGCTACCCGGAGGACGACCAGGAGTTCGCGCTGTCCGTGCACCACGCCGGCTCCCTGGACGGCTACCGGGTCTCCCGCAGCGCGGCCGACCGTGCGGCGGCGGGCTCGGCCACCACCGAGGACCTGCGCGACGCCTTCGTACGCGCCCGCGAGACCTTCGACGAACTGGTCACGGAAGGCACCGGCACCACCACGGAGAGGACCAACTGATGAGCGACGACCGCACGTTCGCCGAGCGCGAGCACGACGCGCTGCCGGACCCGAGCTACCACGACGACGACAGCGAGCAGGGCGACAGCGAGCAGCGCGACGAGGCCTGGCGCGACGAGGACCGGGCCGAGGGCCGGGAGGTGGACAAGGACCTGCGCGCCCCGGCGGTGGTGGAAGCCGCCGCCGAGGCGGACGCCGCCGAGACCGACGACACCGACGCGGTCGATGACGCCGACGCGGCGGCCCAGGATGAGCGCCCGGTGCTGCCGGGCCAGCGGCAGGGCGACGCCGACCTGGCCGTCGGCGGCGGGTTCGGGCCCACCGACGACTACGGCAGCGACGGCTACGGCCAGGCCGGGCAGTCGGTGACCGCCGTCGCCGCGAAGACCGACCGGCGGTTCTTCGAGGAGTCCGTCGCGGACAAGCTGCGGGACCGCTGGCAGGCCATCCAGATCGACTTCGTGGACGACCCCCGGAACTCGGTGGAGCGGGCCGAGAGCCTGCTCGACCAGGTCTCCACCCAGCTCACCGAGGCCGTGGCGAGCCGCCGCCAGCAGTTGCACGGCAACTGGCAGAAGGACGGCGGCCAGGCCGGCGTCGCGTACGACGGCGGCGTGGCCACCGAGGACCTGCGCACCGCGCTGCAGGAGTACCGGCAACTGGTCAACCAGCTGCTGGCGCTCTGACGCCCGGTCAGCGGTCGGCCCCGGTACGGATTCCGTACCGGGGCCGACCGCTGTGCGGTTATTCGTAGTAGCGGCGCTCGCGGACGATCTCCTCGCCCTCGACCGGTCCGCCCAGCGGCGGCCGGCGGCGCCGGTACATCCCGGCGATGGTGACCACGCCGAGCAGTCCGGCGGCCATCAGGATCACCCCGACCACGGTGAGGTTCATCCCCGACACGTGCCAGTCCACCCCGAACGTCAGAATCGCGCCCAGTGCGAAGACGGCGATACAGCCTCCGATGCCCATCTCCCAGTCCCCTTCGGTTGGTGCTGTCCGGATCCTGCGCCTACCCGCGATCCCGGTGGTCACGTCCCGTGGTCGCGTCCCGGTCCGCGGCAGCGGATTTACCGGGCGCTCACCGGTCCGCACCGGGTTTCGGATACCGTGGAGACGCTCTGGAGCGGCTCGTAGACCGGCCATGGGACGAAAGAGGACAGATGGACCATGCAGGCGTCGGGGCGACCGGCAGCGACCGGTTCGCGGTGGAGATGCGCACCCAGGACGGCATCGCCGTGCTCACTCTGCGCGGCGAACTCGACCAGGACACCGCGCCGCCGTTGCGCACCCTGCTGGACCTGGCCCTGGACGCGGGGGTCAGCCGGATCGTGGTCGACTGCGCCGGTCTCGACTTCTGCGACTCGACCGGGCTGAACGTGCTGCTCGCGGCGCGGCTGCGGGCGGAGTCCGGGACCGGGGCGATCGAACTGGCCGGGCTGCGGTCGGCGGTGGCCCGGATCTTCGCGATCACCGGGGCGTCCGCGGTGTTCACCGTGCACCCCTCGGTGGACGCGGCGCTGGCGGTCTCGTGAACGGCCGTCGGGGGGAGACGCGATGAGCACGACCCGGTCCCAGGGGCCCGACGGCGCGCGGGCCGGCCTCCCGCCCGGCGGCCAGACCCGGCGGCTCGCCCTGTCCGGCACCCGTGGCGTGGTCGGCCGCTGCCGCGACTTCACCCGGACGGCCCTGCACGACTGGAACTGGCTCCCGGCCCGCAACGACGAGCAGGAGGCGGTGGCCGAGGACGTGCTGCTGCTGGTGTCCGAGCTGGTCACCAACGCCTGCCTGCACGCGGAGGGCCCCACCGAGCTGGCGCTGCACTGCACCGACACCAGGCTCAGGGTCGAGGTCTCGGACCACAACGCGCTGCCGCCGGTGCCGCGGACACCGCACCAGGCGACCCGTCCCGGCGGGCACGGCCTGCACATCGTCTCCCGGCTGGCCCAGGACTGGGGCACGGAGATCCGGAGCAGCGACAAGACGGTCTGGCTGGAGGTCCGCTCCCCGCTGGGCGGATGAGGGGGAGAAGGGGAGAAGGGGCGGGCACCCCCCCGTAGTGCCCGCCGCCAGGCGCCCTCGGGCACCGCGGGCCATTCTGGTCGTACCCGAACGGGACCGCCACCCCCGACCAGGGGTCGTCGTCCCGCCGACCGGGGGTGACCTGCGGGTAAGCACCGATTCGCGCACGCAATCGGCCTGGGGTACGGTCACGCGGAACTCTCCCCCGGCCGACGTCAGGAAACCCCCGTGGCTCCACCAGCAGCGCAGGAACGGTCCCCGGACCGTGAGCCGGCCCCGGTGACGACCCCGATCCGGGTCGTCATCGTGGACGACGAGGCGCTGATCCGGTCCGGCCTGGCGATGATCCTGGACACCGCCCCCGACATCGAGGTGGTCGCCACCTGCACCGGGCAGGAGGCGCTGGACCTGGTCCGCGAGCTGGCCCCGCGGGTGGTGCTGCTGGACGTCCGGATGCCTGACGTGGACGGACTGACCCTGCTGCGCCGGATCCGGGCGCTGCCCGCAGCGCCTTACGTCGCGATGCTGACCACCTTCGACACCGACGAGTACCTGGACCGGGCGATCAGCCTGGGAGCCGGCGGCTTCCTGCTCAAGGACACCGAACCGGAGTTGCTGGCCCGCTCGGTCCGGGCGGTCGCCACCGGGGCCGGCTGCCTGTCCGCGCCGGTGCTGCGGCGGCTGCGGGAAAGCGCGCCGCGGCGGACCGGCCGGACCGCCGAGGCGATCGACACGCTGAGCGAGCGCGAGCGCGAGGTGCTGGCCTTCCTCGGCCAGGGGCTGTCCAACATCGAGATCGGGGCCAGGATGCACCTGGGCGCGGCCACCGTGAAGGACTACGTCAGCGCCGTGCTCACCAAGCTCGGCGTCGCCAACCGGATCCAGGCCGCGGTCCTGGCCGAGCGGGCCGGGCTGGTCGAATGAGCCGGCTCGCGGGCATCAGGGACGCGGTCGCGGCGGTGCCGCTGTGGTTGCGCCGGGGCGCGGTCACGCTGCTGCTGGTCGCCGCGTCCACGGTGGACGCGCTGCTCAACTTCCCTCCGCCGCGCGACTGGACCTTCACCGTCTCGATCGTGGCGACCGGGGCGCTGCTGCTGCGGCGCAGGCTGCCGCGGACCGTGCTGCTGATCGCCCTGCCCGGCCTCTACGCGGGCACCGCCGCGGTCGCCGCGATGGCCGCGCTCTACTCGGTCGCCCGCTCCCCGCGCCGTCCGGTCGGCCAGGTCTGGATCGCCGCGGTGCTGGTCGGGATAGGGATGTTCATCCCCTGGCCGCTCGGCGACTTCGCCAAGGAGAGCAGCAGCGACCTGGCCCAGGACCTGATCTACGCGGTGATGCTGGCGGCGGGCCCGGCCGCGCTCGGCCTGCTCGCCCGCACCCGGGAGGCGCTGTCCGAGCGGGTCGCCGAACTGGCCCTGCTGCGCGACCAGGAGCGCGAGCTGCACGCCGAGACCGTGCTGGCCAGAGAGCGGGCCAGGATCGCCAGGGAGATGCACGACGTGGTCTCGCACCAGGCCGGTCTGATCGCGGTCCAGGCCGGTGCGTTGCAGGTCACCGCGGCCGACCCGGAGGTCAAGGCCACCGCGGGGACGCTGCGCGGGCTGGCGGTGGCGACCCTGGAGGAGCTGCGCAGCATGATCCTGGTGCTGCGGGCGGCCGGGGCCGGGCCGACCGAGCTGGCCCCGCAGCCCAGGCTCTCCGACCTGGCCCGGCTGGTGGCCGAGTCCGAGGTGGCGGCGGTACTGCGGATGCCGGAGCCGGGGACGTCGGCGGCGGTGCCGCCGCTGCCCGAGCCGGTGGAGCGGGCCGCCTACCGGACCGTGCAGGAGGCGCTGACCAACGTCCGCAAGCACGCGCCCGGCGCTCGGACCGAGGTCTCGCTGCGGGTCGAGGACGAGCGGCTGCTGGTCTCGGTAGTGAACGCTCACCCACCGCGCGAGGTCCGCTCCTCCTGGACCGACCTCTCCGACCTCCCCGGCGGCGGCCACGGCATCGTCGGCCTGCGCGAGCGCGCGACGCTGCTGGGCGGCGACCTGACGACGGGTCCGACCGCGGACGGCGGCTTCGGCGTGCTGCTCAGCCTGCCGGTGGCCGCCCCGGCCGAGGAACGGTCCGCGGGATAGGCTCGGACCCGTACTGATGGATCCGCAGTGAGCTGGAATGGAGTCAACGCGATGTCCTCCGAGGGAACCCGTTCCGACCGGCTGCCGCTCGACCGCTCGCCGGAGTGGGCGGAGCTGGGCAAGCACCGGGCACAGCTGGGGGAAGTTCACCTGCGCGAGCTGTTCGCCGCCGACCCGCAGCGCGGCGAGCGCTACGCCCTGCAGGTGGGCGACCTCTACCTGGACTACTCCAAGCACCTGGTCACCGACGAGACGCTGGCCCTGCTGCGGCAGCTGGCCGCCGCGCGCGGGGTCGCCGAGCTGCGGGACGCGATGTTCCGCGGCGACAAGATCAACATCACCGAGCACCGGGCCGTCCTGCACACCGCGCTGCGCGCACCGCGCGACGCGGTGATCGAGGTGGACGGCGAGAACGTGGTCCCGGCGGTGCACGCGGTGCTGGACAAGATGGCGGCCTTCGCCGACCGGATCCGCTCCGGTGAGTGGACCGGGCACACCGGCAAGCGCATCCGCAACATCGTCAACATCGGCATCGGCGGCTCGGACCTGGGCCCGGCCATGGCCTACGAGGCGCTGCGCGCCTTCACCGACCGCGAGCTGACGGTCCGCTTCGTCTCCAACGTGGACGGCGCCGACCTGCACGAGGCGGTCCGCGACCTGGACGCCGCCGAGACGCTGTTCATCGTCGCCTCGAAGACCTTCACCACCATCGAGACCATCACCAACGCCACCTCGGCCCGCGACTGGCTGCTCACCGAGCTGCGCGCGGACAAGGACGCGGTCGCCAAGCACTTCGTCGCCCTGTCGACCAACGGCGCCGGGGTCTCCGACTTCGGCATCGACGTCGCCAACATGTTCGAGTTCTGGGACTGGGTGGGCGGGCGCTACTCCTACGACTCGGCGATCGGCCTGTCGCTGATGATCGCCGTCGGCCCGGACGCCTTCCGGGAGATGCTGGCCGGATTCCACCTGGTCGACGAGCACTTCCGGACCGCGCCGCCGGAGCAGAACGTCCCGCTGCTGCTCGGCCTGCTCGGGGTCTGGTACGGGGCGTTCTTCGACGCCCAGTCGCACGCGGTGCTGCCGTACTCGCACTACCTGTCCAAGTTCACCGCCTACCTGCAGCAGCTGGACATGGAGTCCAACGGCAAGTCGGTGGACCGGGAGGGGCAGCCGGTGCGCTGGCAGACCGGCCCGGTGGTCTGGGGCACCCCCGGCACCAACGGCCAGCACGCCTACTACCAGCTGATCCACCAGGGCACCAAGGTGATCCCGGCCGACCTGCTGGGCTTCGCCAGGCCGGTCGCCGACCTGCAGCCGGGGCTGGTCGCCCAGCACGACCTGCTGATGGCCAACCTCTTCGCCCAGGGCCAGGCGCTGGCCTTCGGCAAGACCCCGGACGAGGTCCGCGCCGAGGGCGTGGCCGAGGAGCTGGTGCCGCACAAGACCTTCAAGGGCAACCACCCGACCACCACCGTCCTGGCCGAGGAGCTGACCCCCTCGGTGCTGGGCCAGCTGATCGCCCTCTACGAGCACAAGGTGTTCGTCCAGGGCGCGGTCTGGAACATCGACTCGTTCGACCAGTGGGGCGTGGAGCTGGGCAAGGTGCTGGCCAAGAAGATCGAGCCGGTACTGGTCGAGGGCGAGGGGCTGGACGCGCTGGACTCGTCCACTGCGTCGCTGGCCACCCGCTACCGCGGGCTGCGCGGGCGCTGACGGCTCCTGCTGCGACGCTTGCTTTGACGCTTGCTGTGACGGAGCGTCACCAGGGCATCGCCACGCCGCCGTTGGGCCTGATGATCTGGCCGGTGACAAACCGGGCGGCATCGCTCACCAGGTAGCGGACGGCGTGGGCGATGTCCTCCGGCTCGCCGATCATCCCCAGCGGGGACATCCGGCGCAGCGGTTTCTCGGCGGCGGCGCGGGCGGCCTCGTCCACGCCGCCGTCGGGCAGCAGGTAGTGGCGCTCGGTCATCGCGGTGCGCACCAGGCCCGGCGCCACCGCGTTGACCCGGACCCCGAACCGGCCGACCTCGGCGGCCAGGTTCCGGGTCAGCTGGACCACGGCGGCCTTGGAGACCGAGTAGCTCATGATCTCCGGCTGGCCGGTGTCCACCGCGCCGGAGGCGGTGTTGACGATGCTGCCGCCGCCGGCCGCGCACATGATCCGGGCGGCGGCCTGGCAGCCGTGGAAGGTCCCCTTGAAGTTGACGTCGAGCACCGCGTCCAGGTCCGCGACCTCCACGTCCACCACCCGGCCGGTGCGGATGATCCCGGCCACGTTGACCAGGATGTCGAGCCGGCCGTGCTCCTCGGCGGTGTTGCCGATCAGCGCGAAGACCGCCGCGCGGTCGGTCACGTCCAGGGCGGCGGCGCTGGCGGCCTTGCCGATGCCGTCGGCGGTGGCCTCGGCGGCGGCGGCGTTGACGTCCGCGCAGACCACGTGGGCCCCGGCGGCGGCGAGCTGCTGGGCGGTGCCGCGGCCGATGCCGCTGCCCGCGCCGGTGACCACGGCGACGCGTCCGCTGAGGTCGAACGGATCTGCTCGGTTCGTCATGGAGTCACTGGTACCAGCGTGACCTTGAAGGGGGAAGCGGTAGTACAGTATGTACTGACCAGTAACTTAGCGAGGGGCGGCCAGTCGTGAGCACAGCGACGGCAGGGACAGAGCAGGCGTCGGAGTTCGACCGCGGCATCGCGGTGGCCGCCCGGCCGGGTGCCGCGTCCGTCTACGATGCGGAGCTGGACGGCGGCTGGCGGATCGGCGGCGGCATCAACGGCGGACTGCTGCTGGCCCTGGTCGGCAACGCGCTGCGGGCCGAGCTGGGGCGGGACGGCGGCCATGCCGACCCGTTCTCGATCAGCGCCTACTACCTCTCCGCCGCGCGCTCCGGGCCCGCCGAGGTTCGGACCGAGACGGTCCGGCGCGGGCGGAGCGTCAGCACCGGCGCGGCCACCCTGCTGCAGACCGCCGAGGACGGCACGGCGGTGGAGCGGCTGCGGGCGCTGGCCTCCTACGGAGACCTGGCCGCGGCCGAGGGCGACGTGCGGACCAGTGCGACGCCGCCGGAGATGCCGCCGCCGGACCAGTGCATCGGCACCGAGCACGCCCCTCCGGCCTTCCTCAGCCAGGCCGACCTGCTGCGGCGGCTGGACCTGCGGCTCGACCCGGCCTGCGTGGGCTGGGCGCTGGGGGAGCCGTCCGGGAACGGGCGGATCCAGGGCTGGCTGCGGTTGGCCGACGGGCGGCAGCCGGACCCGCTGATGCTGCTGCTCGCCGTGGACGTGCTGCCGCCGGTCACCTTCGACCTCGGCCTGCCCGGCTGGACGCCGACGCTGGAACTCACCGCGCACGTCCGGGCGCGCCCGGTGCCCGGATGGCTCCGGGTGACCCACTCCACCCGCAACCTGGCGGGGGGCTTCCTGGAGGAGGACGCCGAGGTCTGGGACGAGTCCGGCCGCCTGGTCGCGCAGTCCCGCCAGCTCGCGGCAGTCCCGCGGGGCGCGGGGTCCGCGGGAGCCGCTGAGGGCAGCGGGCGGTAGCGGCGGGGGCTGGTCGGCCCTGCCGGGGCCTGCGACACATCCGAGGTCCGCGCCCGACTGGGCCTCCGGCACCTGCGGGCTCGGACCTCCGGCGGGCTGGGCTGGGCCTGCGGCGGGTCCGGGCTGGGCTTGCGGCGGGGTTCAGCGGGTGGGGGCGAAGAGGCGTTCCGCGGCGACCGCCGCGCCGCCTCGGGCCCAGGCTTCGAAGGGGAGGGGGCGCAGCAGGAGGTCGCATGCGGCCGCCGCGCCGAAGGCCTGGGCGGTGAAGGCGGTGCGGACCTGCTCGGCGAACAGGTCGTAACTCGCCACGCCCTCGCCGGAGATGATGACGCGTTCGGGGCCGATCAGATTGGCGACCGAGGCGATGGCCAGCCCCAGCGCCTCCCCGGCGCGGGCGAAGACCGCGCGGACCGCAGGGTCGCCGCCGTGGGCGAGCCGTACCGCCTCGGCCATGGTCAGCCCCGGGTCGCCGGTCGCCTCCCTGGCCTGCTCGGTGATCGCCCGGGTGGAGGCGACGGCCTCCACGCAGCCGGTGTTGCCGCAGCCGCAGACCCGGTCGCCGCCGCCCAGCGGCAGATGGCCGATCTCGCCGGACACCCCGTACGCACCGGAGACCACCCGGCCGCCGACGGACAGTCCGCAGCCGATCCCCGCCCCGACGGTGACCAGGGCGAACGAGGACAGCCCCGCGCCCGCGCCGAACCACTGCTCGGCGACGGTCAGCGCGCGCACGTCGTTCTCGACCACCACGGGCGTGCCGACGGCCTCCCGCAGCAGCCGGGCCAGCGGCACCTGCCGCCAGTCCAGGAACGGGGAGTAGCGGACGACGCCGCCGCTGCCGTCGACGTCCCCCGCGACGGTCACACCGATGCTGTGGATCGAGCCGTCGCCGCCTGAACCACCGCCGAGCGCCGTCGCGTCCACCGCCGTGCGCAGGCGGCGGACCAGGCGGGCGATCGCGGGCACGACCGTGCCGACCTCCCGCGAGCGCAGGGCGGCGCGTCGGGTGAGCAGGGGCCTCGCGGTGAGGTCGGTGACCACGCCGATCAGCTGGTCCGCGGTCGCCTTCACCCCGATGAAGCGGGCGCGTTCGCCGCGTACCGCGATCAGCGTGGCCGGACGGCCGGTGGCGCGGCGGGGGGCGGGCTCGTCGAGTTCGATGATCCAGCCGTCGGCGAGCAGCGGGGTGACGACCTTGGTGACCGCGCCGGGGGAGAGCCCGGTGCGGCGACCGGTCTCGGCCCGGGTCAGCGGTCCGTGCGCCAGCAGGGTCTGGAACACCAGGGCGGCGGCGGGCGGCTGGTCGGCGAGGGTCACCGGCTCAGCATAGTTCCGGAGGACTATGTTGACTCCGGAAAGAAACTCCCCCCCCTGGAAGGACACCAGCCTCCATGGCCTCCGCCTCCACCCCGGTACGGATCATCACCCTGCGCGCCGCCGGCGCCGCCCTCGTCGTGGAACTCACCGAACCGGTGCCCCGGATCCTGCACTGGGGACCGGACCTCGGCGAGCTGTCGGACGCGGACGCCGCCGCGCTGAGCCTGACCGCCGAGGGCGCGGTGCTCAACAACGCCCTGGACCGGCCGCGCCGCTTCACCGTCTGGCCGACCGAGGCCGAGGGCTGGCTCGGCACCCCGGCCCAGCAGGGCCACCGGGGCGGGGTGGCGACCGCCCCGCGGCTGCGCACCGTCGGCGTCGAACAGCAGGAACTCCCGTGCGGGGGAAGTGAGCTGACGATCCGTCTGGTCGACGGAAACGCCGACCTGGACATCGTGCTGCGGTACCGGCTGGAACCCTCCGGGGTGCTCGCCGCGCAGGCCGAGGTCACCGGTCGGGCAGCGGCGGACGGCGGGCCCGCCGCGCCGTACGACCTGGCCGAACTCACCCTGCTGCTGCCGCTGCCGTCGCGGGCCGCCGAGGTGCTGGACTTCACCGGGAAGTGGAGCCGGGAACGGGTGCCGCAGCGCGCCCCGCTGCAGCACGGCAGCCGGTTGCGCGAGGTGCGCCGGGGCAAGCCGGGGGCGGACTCGCCGTACCTGCTCGCGGTCGGCGTGCCGGGGTTCGGCTTCCGCGAGGGGGAGGTGTGGGGACTGCACGTCGGCTGGAGCGGCGACCAACGCTACCTGGTGCAGCGGCTGCCGGAGGGCGCGGGCGCGCACAGCTCGGCCCTCGGCGGGGGCGACCTGCTGCGGGCCGGGGAGATCCGGCTCGGCCCGGGGGAGACCCACCGCACCCCGGTCTGCTACTTCGCCTGGTCCGGCCAGGGGTTGGACGGTCTGGCGGACCGCTTCCACACCCTGCTGCGGGCCCGGCCAAACCACCCGGTCGGCCCGCGGCCGCTGCTGCTCAACAGCTGGGAGGCGGTCTACTTCGACCACGACCTGGACCGGCTGCTGCGCCTGGCCGACCGGGCCGCCGAGGTCGGGGTGGAGCGCTTCGTGCTGGACGACGGCTGGTTCCTCGGCCGCCGAGACGCCACCGCCGGGCTCGGCGACTGGACCGTGGACCCGGCGGTGTGGCCTGACGGACTGTCACCGCTGGTCGACCACGTCCGCGGGCTCGGGATGCAGTTCGGGCTGTGGGTCGAGCCGGAGATGGTGAACCCCGACTCGGAGTTGGCCAGAAACCACCCCGACTGGATCCTCGGCCCCTCGTCCGGGCTCGGCCCCACCTCGCGGCACCAGTACACGCTGAACGTGGCCCACCCGGACGCCTGGCGGTACCTGCTGGAGGCGCTCGACGCGCTGGTGCGGGCCTACGCCCTCGACTACCTGAAGTGGGACCACAACCGGGAGCTGCTGGAGGCGGTGGCGCCGGGCCCCGGCGGCGACCGGCCGGGCGGACACGCGCAGGTGGAGGCGCTGTACCGGCTGATCGACGCGCTCAAGGAACGGCACCCCGGGCTGGAGATCGAGAGCTGCGCCAGCGGCGGCGGCCGGGTCGACCTGGGCATCCTGGAGCGGACCGACCGGGTCTGGGCCTCGGACTGCAACGACCCGCTGGAGCGCCAGTCGATCCAGCGCTGGACCGGGCAGCTGCTGCCGCCCGAGCTGGTCGGCAGCCATGTCGGCGGCTCGCCCAGCCACACCACCGGGCGCGCCTCCGCTGACGGCTTCCGCCTGGCCACCGCGCTGTTCGGGCACGCGGGCATCGAGCAGGACCTGACCCGCTGCACCCCCGAGGAGCTGGCCGCGATCACCGCCTGGTCGCGGCTGCACCGGGAGTTCCGGCCACTGCTGCACAGCGGCCGAGTGGTCCGCGCGGACCTGGCGGACGACGCGGTACTGCTGCACGGCGTGGTCGCGGACGGCGCGGAGCACGCCCTGTTCTGCTGGGCCCGGCTGGCGACGTCGGCCGACGCCCAGTCAGGAAGGGTGCGCCTGCCGGGGCTTGATCCGGCCGGTCGCTACCGGGTGCGGATCCGCTCCGAGTTGGGCCGGCCGCGGCTGCACCAGACCGCCGGGCCGGCCTGGACCGTCCAGGCGCTCCAGGGCTGGACCGTGCTGCCGGGGGCGGTGCTGGCGCTGGCCGGGCTGCCGATGCCCACCCTGGATCCGGAGCAGGCGATGTTGGTCGAGGTGCGGCGACTTGAGGATCACGTTTGATCTTGCGATCAAAAGTATGGATTCAACAGAGTTGTGTCTGGATATTGCGACGGGGTGTCAGAGGAGTTACGGTCCCCTTGCGTCGCGGGCGCTTCGCCGTGCCCTGCCGCGCTGCGTCAACTCCCTTATCCGCTCCTCCACCCCACCTGATGCGCTGCCGTCGGTACGGATCCGGCGCCGCGCGTCGAAAGGAGCAGTAGGTGTTCCGGTCCATGCGAGACGTAAGACGAGCGTGCGTCCTGGCGGTGACGACCTCGGTGATAGCCGCCGGGGGCGTGCTCGGCCTGGCGGCAGCGCCGGCCTTCGCGGCCACCGCCACCGGCGGCAGCGGCGCGAGCCTGCCGTACGTCGAGGTACAGGCGGAGAACTCCGCCACCAACGGGACTGTCATCGGCCCGAGTTACACCCAGGGCCAACTGGCCGACGAGGCGTCCAACCGCAAGGCGGTGACGCTGACCGGCACCGGCAAGTACGTCACCTTCACCACACCGGTGGCGACCAACTCGATCGACTTCCGCTACAGCATCCCGGACGGCGCGGGCGGCGCGGCCTACACCGCGCCGCTGTCGTTCTACGTCAACGGGGCCAAGCAGAGCGACTTCACCCTCACCGACGCGTACAGCTGGTACTACGGCAGCTACCCGTTCACCAACACCCCCGGCAGCAACCCGCACCACTTCTACGACGAGGTGCACCGGCTGTTCCCGACCACCTATCCGGCCGGGACCACCTTCACCCTGCAGGTCGACGCGGGCGACAACGCCTCCGCGTACACCATCGACTTCGCCGACTTCGAGCAGGTCGGCGCGGCGCTGACGCAGCCGGCCAACTCGGTCTCGGTCACCAGCGAGGGCGCCGACGCGAGCGGCGTCGCCGACTCGACCGGCGCCTTCAACGCCGCGGTCGCGGCGGCCGGCGCGGGCGGCACGGTGTGGATCCCGCCGGGCACGTACAACATCCCGGGCCACATCACGGTCAACAACGTCACGGTCGCGGGCGCCGGCATGTGGTACTCCACCGTCACCGGCGCGGCCCCCGGCTTCTACGGGCTCGGTGAGCCCGACAGCTGCGGCGTCGGCGGCAACAAGGGAGTCAGCAGCAACGTCCACCTGTCCAACTTCGCGATCTTCGGGCAGGTCACCGAGCGGGTCGACTGCGACCAGGACAACGGCATCGGCGGCGCGATGAGCAACTCCACCGCGTCGAACATCTGGATCGACCACCTGAAGGTCGGCGCCTGGATGGACGGGCCGATGGACGGCCTGGCGCTGAGCGGGATGCGGATCAGGGACACCACCGCGGACGGCATCAACTTCCACGGCGGCGTCACCAACTCGTCGGTCACCAACAGCGACATCCGGAACACCGGTGACGACGGCATCGCGACCTGGGCGGACTCCGCCCTCGGTGCCGACGCCAACGACACCATCTCCAACAACACGGTGCAGGACCAGATCCTGGCCAACGGCATCGCGATCTACGGCGGCCACGACAACACCGTCAGCGGCAACCTGGTGCAGGACTCCGGGCTCAGCCAGGGCGGCGGCATCCAGGTCGGCCAGCGCTTCACCTCCACCCCGGTCGGCACCACCACCATCAAGAACAACACCCTGATCCGGGACGGCAGCCTCGACCCGAACTGGCAGTTCGGCGTCGGCGCGCTGTGGTTCGACGGCAGCCAGGGCGCGATCACCGGCCCGATCAACGTGACCAACGCGCTGATCGAGCAGAGCCCGTTCGAGGCGGTGCAGTGGGTCGAGGGCACGGTCAGCGGCGTCTCGCTGAACAATGTCAGCATCATCGGCACCGGCACCTTCGCGCTGCAGGAGCAGACCGGCGGCGCGGCCACGTTCACCAACGTCACCGCGACCGGAGTGCTCGGCCCGGCGGCGGTCTACAGCTGTGAGGGCGGCAATTTCGCCGTCACCGACGGCGGCGGCAACTCCGGCCTGGACGGGACGGCGTTCTGCGGCCAGCAGCCGACCACCCCGACCTTCCCGCCGTACCCGCCGTCCGGCGTCACCGCCAACCCCAGTGCGCTGAACTTCGGTTCGGTCGCGACCGGGGCGACCAGCGCGGCGCAGACGGTCACCGTCTCCAACCCGACCAACGCCGCGGCGTCGGTCTCCTCGATCGCCGCCAGTGGTGACTTCTCGCAGACCAACACCTGCGGCTCGTCCATCGCGGCGAACGGCTCCTGCACGGTCAGCGTGAAGTTCAGCCCGACCGCGACCGGCGCCCGCACCGGCAGCCTGACCGTCAACGCGGGCGGGATCACCAACACGGTCAGCCTCTCCGGCACCGGCACCGCGCCCGGCCCGGTGCTGAACGCCTCCCCGGCGGGTCTGTCCTTCGCCTCCACCGTGGTCGGCAGCACCGCCGCGGCCCAGGCGGTGACCGTGACCAACTCCGGCACCAGCACCGCGACCGTCTCCGGCGTCGCGGTGAGCGGTGACTTCTCGCAGACCAACAACTGCACCACCATCGCGGTCGGCGGCTCCTGCACGGTCAACGTCGCCTTCAAGCCCACCGCGGGCGGCGCCCGCAGCGGCAGCCTGACGGTGACCAGCAACGCCAACAACAGCCCGACCTCGGTCGGCCTGTCCGGCAGCGGCATCGACAGCACCACCAACATCGCGGCCGGGAAGCCGGCCACGGCGAGCTCCAGCAACAGCCCCTACGTCGCCACGAACCTGACCGACACCGACACCTCCTCCTACTGGGAGAGCGCCGCCAGCTTCCCGCAGTGGGCGCAGGTCGACCTCGGCCAGAGCTACAGCACCGGCAAGATCGTGCTGAAGCTGCCGCCGGCGGCGGCCTGGGCGACCCGTACCGAGACGCTGTCGGTGCAGGGGTCCACGGACGGATCCACCTTCTCCACGATCGTGGGCTCGGCCGGCTACACCTTCGACCCGAGCGCCAACGGCAACTCGGTGACCATCAGCTACCCGGCCACCACGGCGCGGTACCTGCGGGTCAACATCACCGCCAACACCGGCTGGAGCGCGGCGCAGCTGTCGGACTTCGAGGTCTTCCCGAGCGGCAGCGGCGGCGGGACCACTCCGGTGGGGACGCTGTCGACCAGTCCGGGTTCGTTGACGTTCGCCAGTCAGGCGTTGAACACCGCGAGTGCGGCGCAGTCGGTGACGGTGACCAACACCGGTACGGCTGCGGCGAGTGTCACCGGGGTGTCGACCACGGGTGACTTCTCGCAGACCAACACCTGCGGTTCCTCGATCGCGGTCAACGGCTCCTGCACGGTGAGTGTGAAGTTCACCCCGACCGCCTCGGGTGCCCGTACCGGGAGCCTGAGCATCGCGGGCAACGCCTCCAACAGCCCGGCCACGGTCGCGCTGAGCGGCACCGGGGCCGGCACGGTGAGCACCAACCTGGCGGCCGGCAAGGCCACCAGCGAGTCCAGCCACACCGACGTCTACCCGTCCTCCAACGTCACCGACGGCAACCAGAACAGCTACTGGGAAAGCGCCAACAACGCCTTCCCGCAGTGGGTCCAGGTCAACCTCGGCTCCGCCCAGAGCGCCAGCCGGGTCGTCCTGCAACTGCCCTCCGGCTGGGGCGCCCGCACCCAGACCCTCACCCTGAGCGGCAGCACCAACGGCACCACCTTCA
Source organism: Streptacidiphilus cavernicola (assembly GCF_042510955.1). Taxonomy (NCBI): domain Bacteria; kingdom Bacillati; phylum Actinomycetota; class Actinomycetes; order Kitasatosporales; family Streptomycetaceae; genus Streptacidiphilus; species Streptacidiphilus cavernicola. The sequence goes on along the minus strand of NZ_JBHFAB010000025.1, from coordinate 31,661 downwards.
CCACCATCAAGGCCTCCGCCGCCTACACCTTCGACCCCACCACCAACAACACCGTCACCCTCACCTTCCCCGCCACCACCGACCAGTACTACCGCGCCACCTTCACCGCCAACACCGGCTGGCCCGCCGGCCAACTCTCCGAATTCCAGGTCTGGAACACCTGACCCCACCCCGCAACACGGCGCCGCCGGACGGAACTCCGCCCGGCGGCGCCGCCATGTGCGTTACAGGCGCCGGTACATGATGTGGAGTCCGACGTAGCCGAGGGTCGGGTGCAGGAAGCCCTCGGGGAGGGTGGCCAGCACCTCGAAGCCCAGGGACTTCCAGAGCGCGACCGCGCGGGTGTTGGACTCCACCACCGCGTTGAACTGCATCGCCCGGTAGCCCTCGGCGCGGGCCCAGGCCAGGACGTACTCGCCCAGCGCCCGGCCGGTGCCCTGCCCGGAACGGGCCGGGTCGACCATGAAGCTGGCACTGGCGATGTGCGCGGCGCCGCCCATGTGGTTGGGGTTCATCTTGGCGCTGCCGAGGACGGCGCCGGTGGCCTCGTCCACGGCGACCACGGTGCGGCCCGGCGGTTCCAGCATCCACATCGCCCTGGCCTGCTCCGGACCCAGGTCGCGGGGGTAGGTGTAGGTCTCGCCTGCGGCGACGACGGTGTGCAGGAACGGCCAGATCGCCGCCCAGTCGGCTTCGGTCGCTTCGCGGATCAGCATGATCACCAGTCTCCGCCGCGACCCGCCGGGAGGCCAGAGGTTTTCGCCGGCGGGCGGGTAGCGGCACAATGCAGTGCGGTATCCCAGCGAGAAGGCGGTAACTCAGCGTGACTCCTCAGAGTGCTTCCATCCAGCAGACCATTGCCGAGGAACTCGGCGTACGCGGCGGCCAGGTCCAGGCCGCGGTGGACCTGCTCGACGGCGGCGCGACCGTGCCGTTCATCGCCCGCTACCGCAAGGAGGCCACCGGCGAGCTGGACGACGCCCAGCTGCGCACCCTGGAGGAGCGGCTGCGCTACCTGCGCGAGCTGGAGGAGCGCCGGGCCGCGATCCTGGAGTCGATCAGCAGCCAGGGCAAGCTGGACGCCGCGCTGGAGGCGCAGATCCGCGCCGCCGACTCCAAGGCCCGGCTGGAGGACATCTACCTCCCCTACAAGCCCAAGCGCCGCACCAAGGCCCAGATCGCCCGGGAGAACGGCCTGCAGCCGCTGGCCGACCTGCTGCTGGCCGACCCTTCCCGGGACCCGCAGGCCGAGGCGGCCGGCTACCTGGGCGAGAACGTCGCCGCCGCCGCCGCCGCACTGGAGGGCGCCCGCGCCATCCTGGTCGAGCGCTTCGGCGAGGACGCCGACCTGCTCGGCGAGCTGCGCGAGCGGATGTGGGGCCGGGGCCGGCTCTCCGCCAGGGTGCGGGACGGCAAGGAGGAGGCCGGGGCGAAGTTCTCCGACTACTTCGACTTCGCCGAGCCGTTCACCAAGCTCCCCTCGCACCGCATCCTGGCGATGCTGCGCGGCGAGAAGGAGGACGTGCTCGACCTCACCCTGGAGCCCTACGCCGACGAGGCCGACGCCGAGGCCCCCGGTGGCTACGAGTCGCGGATCGCGCAGCGGTTCGAGATCGCCGACCGCGGCCGGGCCGCCGACCGCTGGCTGCTGGACACCGTCCGCTGGGCCTGGCGCACCCGGCTGCTGGTGCACCTCGGCATCGACCTGCGGCTGCGGCTGCGCACCGAGGCCGAGGACGAGGCGGTCCGGGTGTTCGCCGCCAACCTGCGCGACCTGCTGCTCGCCGCCCCGGCCGGGACCCGCGCCACGCTCGGCCTGGACCCGGGCTTCCGCACCGGCGTCAAGGTCGCCGTGGTGGACGCCACCGGCAAGGTGGTCGCCCATGACACCATCCACCCGCACGTCCCGGCCAACCGTTGGGACGAGTCGATCGCGACCCTGGCCAGGCTCTGCGCCAAGCACAAGGTCGACCTGATCGCGATCGGCAACGGCACCGCCTCCCGGGAGACCGACAAGCTGGCCGGGGACCTGATCAAGCTGCACCCGGACCTCAAGCTCACCAAGGCCGTGGTCTCCGAGGCGGGCGCGTCGGTCTACTCGGCCTCGGCCTTCGCCTCGCAGGAGCTGCCGGACCTCAACGTCTCCATCCGCGGCGCGGTCTCCATCGCCCGGCGGCTCCAGGACCCGCTGGCCGAGCTGGTGAAGATCGACCCCAAGTCGATCGGCGTCGGCCAGTACCAGCACGACCTCTCCGAGGCCAAGCTGTCCCGCTCGCTGGACGCGGTGGTCGAGGACTGCGTCAACGGCGTCGGCGTGGACGTCAACACCGCCTCCGCGCCGCTGCTGACCCGGGTGTCGGGCATCGGCGCGACCCTGGCCGAGAACATCGTGGCGCACCGCGACGCCAACGGCCCGTTCCGCAGTCGCCGGGCGATCAAGGACGTGGCCCGGCTCGGCCCCAAGGCGTTCGAGCAGTGCGCGGGCTTCCTCCGGATCCCCGGCGGTGACGACCCGTTGGACGCCTCCAGCGTCCACCCGGAGGCCTACCCGGTGGTGCGGAAGATCATCGCGGCCACCGGCGGCGAGTTGAAGGCGCTGATCGGCAACGGCTCGGTGCTGCGCGGGCTGCGTCCGACCGACTTCGCGGACGAGCAGTTCGGTGTGCCGACGGTCACCGACATCCTGCGCGAGCTGGAGAAGCCGGGCCGCGACCCGCGTCCGGCCTTCCGCACCGCGGCGTTCAAGGAGGGCGTGGAGAAGCTCTCCGACCTGGAGCCGGGGATGCTGCTGGAGGGCACGGTCACCAATGTGGCGGCCTTCGGCGCGTTCGTCGACATCGGCGTGCACCAGGACGGCCTGGTGCACGTCTCGGCGCTGTCCCGGACCTTCGTCAAGGACCCGCGCGAGGTGGTCAAGTCCGGCGACATCGTCCGGGTGAAGGTGCTGGAGGTGGACATCCCGCGCAAGCGGATCTCGCTGACGCTCCGTCTGGACGACGAGGCCCAGCCGAAGCAGGAGCGCGGCCCGCGCCAGGGCGGAGCCGGTCAGGGCAGCGGCCAAGGCGGCCAGGGCGGTCAGGCGCAGGGCGGCCAGCGCGGCGGCGGCCAAGGCGGCGGCGGCCAGGGCGGCGGCGGCCGGTCGCAGCAGCAGCGGACGCCCCGGCCGCGCAACGAGAACCCGGCCGGGAGCGGCTCCAACAGCGCCATGGCGGACGCGCTGCGCCGGGCCGGGCTGACCCGCTGAGCTGTCGTCACTGACGGTGGTGTCGCTGCCATCAGCGGATGGGACAGTGGATCCTGTCGCCCGATTGGTTCGGCCACCCGCCCGTACCCTCCTACGATGATCGAAGGAAGCCCCGCCCGCTCCCCCGTGCGGAAGGGGCTTCCTTCTCTCGTTCAGTCCTCGGACCAGCGCAGCCAGACCGCGGTGTCGGTCGGCAGCAGCGTCCCCTCCAGCGGCCCGCTCGCCAGCAGCACGCTGGCGCCGTCCGGCAGCGCCACCGGGGTCGGTCCCAGGTTCACCACACAGCGGAAGTCGGCCCCGCGGGCGAAGTCCAGCACGTCCTCGGCGGACGGCAGCCAGCGCATCGGGCCGTCGCCGAGGGCCGGTTCGGACCGCCGCAGCCGCAGCCCCTCCCGGTACAGCTCCAGGTGCGAGCCGTGCGCCCCGGACTGGGCCTCGGCGGTCAGCTCGCGCCAGTGCGCCGGCTGCACGTCCAGCCAGGGCGCGGCCCCGGCGCCGTCCGGGCTGAAGCCGAACGGGGGGTGCGTCCCGCTCCACGGGACCGGTACCCGGCAGCCGTCCCGGCCCGGGTCGGTGAAGCCGGAGCGCAGCCAGGCCGGGTCCTGCCGCAGCTGGTCCGGGATCTGCTCGATCTCCTCAAGGCCCAGTTCGTCGCCCTGGTAGACGTAGACGCCGCCGGGCAGCGCGAAGGTCAGCATCGCCGCGGCGCGGGCCCGGCGGGTGCCCAGCTCCAGGTCGACCGGTCGGCCGAACAGCCGTCCGCGGTCGAAGCCGTAGGTGGTGTCGGCCCGGCCGTAGCGGGTGACGTGGCGGGTGGTGTCGTGGTTGGACAGCACCCAGGTCGGCGGCGCGCCGACCGGGGCGTGCGCGGCGAGGATGTCGTCGACCACGGTGCGCAGCGCCTTGGCGTCCCAGGCCGACTTCAGCAGCGGGAAGTTGAACGCGGTCTGCAGCTCGTCCGGGCGCAGGTAGCGGGCGAAGCGGACCGGGTCGTTCTCCCACAGCTCGGCCACGAAGACCCGGTCGCCGGGGTAGGAGTCGGCCAGGCGCCGCCAGCTGCGGTAGATCTCATGGACGCCCTCCTGGTCCCGCCAGGGGTCCGGCTTGCCGTGGTGGCCGGCCGAGTCCGGCAGCCCGGCCTCCTTGACCAGGTGGTCGGTGACGTCGATCCGGAAGCCGTCCGCGCCCAGGTCCAGCCAGAACCGCAGCACCGACTCGAACTCGGCCCGGACCGCCGGGTTCTCCCAGTTCCAATCCGGCTGCTCGGGCGCGAACATGTGCAGGAACCACTCGCCGTCCGGTCCCTCGGTGCGCTGCCAGGCCGGGCCGCCGAAGTGCGAACGCCAGTCGTTGGGCGGCAGTTCGCCGTCCTCGCCGCGGCCGGGACGGAAGTGGAACAGCTCCCGCTCGGGCGAGCCGGGGGCCGCGGCCAGCGCCGCGCGGAACCAGGGGTGCTGGTCCGAGCAGTGGTTCGGGACCAGGTCGACGATCAGCCGGAGCCCGGCCGTGTGGCACTCGGCGATGAGCTGCCCGGCCTCGGCCAGGGTGCCGAAGCGCGGGTCGATGTCGCGGTAGTCGGCGATGTCGTAGCCGCCGTCCGCCAACGGGGAGACGTACCAGGGCGAGATCCACAGCGCGTCGACGCCCAGGTCCACCAGGTAGGGCAGCCGGCTGCGGATCCCGGCGATGTCGCCGGTGCCGTCGCCGTCGCCGTCGGCGAAGCTGCGCGGGTACACCTGGTACAGGGCCGCGCCGCGCCACCAGGGCCGGGAGTCGTCGGTCATGCTGGTACCTCCGGTTTGCGGGGGAATCCGGTGGGAACGCGCCCGGTACGGCGGCCCCACCACCGCCCTACCCAGCGCCGTGCTGGTGCAACGTCGATCCGCCGCGCCCCTTGCGGACCTCCAACTGGGTGGGGATGCGTCCGCGCAGGTCCGCGACATGGCTGACAATACCCACGGCGCGGTCCCTGGCCCGTAGCCGGTCGAGCTCGTCCAGCACGTCCTCCAGGGTGTCCTCGTCCAGCGAGCCGAAGCCCTCGTCGATGAACAGGGTGTCCAGCGGCATCCCGCCGGCCTCGTCGGTGACCACGTCGGCCAGGCCGAGCGCCAGTGCCAGCGAGGCGAAGAAGCTCTCCCCGCCGGAGAGGGTGGAGGTGTCGCGGCTCTGCCCGGTCCACGCGTCCAGCACGCTGAGGCCGAGGCCGGACCGGCCCGCGCCCCGGCTCCTGGCGTCGTTGTGGGCCAGCGAGTAGCGGCCCTGGGACATCACCTTGAGCCGGGCCCCGGCCGCCTCCGCGACCTGTTCCAGCCGGGCCGCCAGGACGTAGGTCTCCAGCGACATCCGCAGCGCGTTGGCGGTGCCGGTGCCGGCGGCGAGGAAGGCCAGGTCGGAGACCGTGCGGTGGTCGGCGGCCAGCGGCGCCAGCCGGCGCAGTTCGGCCGCGAGGCCGGCGCTGAGCCGGTCCAGCTCGGCGCAGCGCGCCCCGGCCGCCTGCACCGCCGCGTAGGCGGACCGCAGTTCGGCCTCGGCCGCCGCCAGCACCGCCCGGTCGGCGGCCGGATCGGCCGCTGCCAGCGCCGCCGCGGCGGTGAGTTGAGGGTCCGTCAATTCGGCGTTGGCCTGGGCCAGGTCGTCCCGGTACTGCTGCACCCCGGCGCGCAGCCGGGCGGTCTCCGGATCGGGCAGTGCGGCCCGTCCGGCCTGCTCGGCGTCGGTGAAGCCCTCCCGCTCGGCCGCCGCCAGGGCCTCCCGCTCGGCCCGCGCCAGCGTCTCCGCGCCCGCGGCGGCCTCCCGGACCGCGGCCGCCGCCGCGGCCAGGCCGTCCGCCAGCGGTTCGAGCTCGGCGACCCGGGCCGCCACCGACGCGGCCCCGGCCCGGCCCCGCGCCAACTCGGCGGCCAGCTCCCGCTGTTCGGTCGCCAGCGCCTCCAACCTGGCGGTCCTGGCCGCGACCAGCTCCGCCGCCTGCCCGGACACCGCGGTGCGCCGCTCGTGCTCACGCTCCAGCCGGTCCAGCTCCTCCTGGGCGCGCAGGCCCTCGGCCGCGGTGCGGCGGTCCCGCTGCTGCTCCGCCTCCAGCCGCTGGACCGCCTCGCGCAGTTCCCCCGGCGTTCCCTCCCCGGCGACGGCGGCCAGCGCCGCCGCGTCCCGCTCCAGCCGCCGCAGCTCCTCGCCGGTCTGCTCGGCGGCGCGGGCGGCCTCGCGGTAGCGCTGCTCGGCCCGCTGCTCCTGTTCCCGGGTCACCCGGCCCGGTCCGGCCGGGGCCGGGGCCGGGTGCTCGGCGGAGCCGCAGACCGGGCAGGGCGCGCCGTCGGCGAGCCGTTCGGCCAGCTCGGCCGCCATCCCGTCGAGCCGGCGCTCGCGCAGGTCGAGCCAGCCCTCGCGGGCTGCCTCGGCGTCCTCGCGCTGCCGCAGCCCGCGCTCCCCGGCCTGCGCCAGCCCCGCTCGCAGCGTCCCGGCCTGCTCGGCGGCGTCGGCCCGGCGGCGGGCCTCCGCCACCTGCTCGTCCAGCCGGTCGGCGCGCCCGGCCGCCGCCCTGGCCTGCTCCAACCCGGCGCCGGCGCGCTGCCGCTGACCGGGCCACTCGTCGGTCAGCCAGGCCTCGGCCTCGGCCCGCACCGCCTCGTCGTCGTCGCGCTCGCGCTCCAACCCGGCCCGGTCGCGTTCAATGGCGAGGAACCGCCGCTCGGCCGAGAGCAGGGTCCGCAGACCGCCCAGCTGCTCGCGCCAGTGCCGCTCGGCGGCCGTCAGCTCCTCGGCGTCCGCGCCCGCGTGGGCGGCGGGAAGGGCGGCCCGGTGGAACCGCTCCTGCTGCTCGCAGCGCTGCTGGGCCTGCGCGGCCCGGTACCGCAGCCGCAGCAGCGGCAGCACCGCCTCGGCCCGCTGCGCCCGCTCCAACCGGTCCAGCGCTTCGCGCTGCTGCCCGTCCTGCTGCGCCAGCTCGCCGGAGCGGCGGACCGCGCGGCGGTGCCGGGCCTGCCGGTCGGCCAGCACCTCGACCTCGCGGGCCCGTTGCTCGGCCAGCTCGCGGCGCTGCTCCACGGCCTGCTGCCGGCAGTGCGCCACCGTCAGCTCCTCCCTGGCCTGCGCCCGCAGCTGCGCCGCCCAGCCCAGCGCCGCACCGTCGGTCGCCGCGGCCGGCGTGGTCACCGGCGGCAGCGGGTCCACCGCGTCCGCCGCCCGGCCCGCGGCCTGGCGCAGCCGCTCCAGGCTCGCGCCGACCTCGCCCAGCACCGCCTGGCAGTCCTTCTCGGTCCGCTGCCGACGCTCCGTCAGCCAGTCCTCCACCGCGCCGAACCGGGCCGTATCGAACAGCCGCCCGAGCAGCTCGGCCCGGTCCGGCGCCCCGGCGTGCAGGAACCGGGCGAACTCGCCCTGGGGGAGCAGCACCACCTGGCAGAACTGCTCCCGGCTCATCCCCAGCAGCTGCTGGATCTCGGCGCCGACCTCCTGGTGCGAGGTGCTGGCTGCCCGCCAGCCGCCGTCGGCGTCCCCGCCGGTCCACTCACGGAGCAGGGTCCTGGCCTTGTCGACGGTGTCGCCGCTGCCGCGCTTCTTGGCCCGGGGCTGCTCCGGGCTGCGGGTGACCTCCAACCGCCTTCCACCGAGGGTCAGTTCGAGCCGGACCTCGGTCCGCACCCCGGCCCCGGCGTGGTCGCTGCGCAGCCGGGTCCGCGGTCGCAGCCCGGGGACCGCGCCGTAGAGCGCGTAGCAGACGGCGTCCAGCACGCTGGACTTCCCGGCCCCGGTCGCCCCGCGCAGCAGGAACAGCCCGCCGGAGGCGAGCGCGTCGAAGTCCACCACCTGCGTTCCGGCGAACGGGCCGAACGCGGTCACGGTGAGCCGGTGCAGCCGCATCAGCCCCGGCCCCCCTCGCCGCGCGAGCCCGCGGCCTCCACCGCTTCCCGCAGCAGCAGCCGTTCGCCCGGGTCCGGATCGCTGCCGCGGACGTGCCGGACGAAGCCGAGCGCGATGTCGGCGTCGCTGCGGCCCCTGGTCCGTGCCGCGTAGGAGGGCAGGCCGTCGCCGCCCCCGTCCTCCGGTGCGAAGACCAGCTGCAGCGAGTGCGGGAAACGGGCCCTGAGCTGCTCCATCGCCCGCTCCGGACGGCCGGGGTCGGTGATCACCGCCTGCACCCAGGCGTCCTGGTGCCGGGTCAGCGCCGGGTCGGCGAGCAGCTCCGCCAGCGTCCCGCGCAGCCGGGCCAGCGGCCGGGGCACCGGGCAGTCGATCCGACGCGCCGTCAACTCCCGCTCCGGGACCAGGTCGACCAGCCACATGCTCTTGCGGTGGTCGGCCTCGGAGAAGGAGTAGGCCAGCGGCGAGCCGCTGTACCGCAGCCGCTCGCGGAGCACCTGGCTGCCGTGCAGATGGCCCAGCGCCGCGTAGTCCACCCCGTCGAACACCGAGGCCGGGACGCTCGGCACGCCGCCCACGGCGATGTCCCGCTCGCTGTCGCTGGCCTCGCCGCCGACCACGAAGGCATGCGCCAGCACCACCGACCTGGTCCCGGCCGGACGGGTCGCCAGATCCGCCCGGACCCGCCCCATCGCCGCCTCCAGCACCGCCGCGTGGCTGACCGCGGCGGCCCCCAGCTCGCCCCGGGTCAGCGCCGGCTCCAGGTACGGCACCCCGTACACGGCGACCGGGCCGTGCTCGTCCGCCAGCAGCACCGGCTCGCCGCAGCGGGCCACCTCGGTCCGCAGGTGCACCCCGGCCTGCTCGATCAGCCGCGCGGCGATGCCCAGCCGCCGCGCCGAGTCGTGGTTGCCGGCGATCAGCACCACCGGCACCCGCAGCTCCGCGAGCTGCCGCAGCACCCGGTCGAACAGCTCGACCGCGCCCAGGCCCGGGATGGCCCGGTCGTAGACGTCCCCGGCGACCAGCACGGCGTCCACCCGCTCGGCGCGGACGGTGTCGACCAGGTGCTCCAGGAAGGCGCGCTGCGCCGGAAGCAGGTCCTCCCGGTGGAGGGTCCGCCCCAGATGCCAGTCGGAGGTGTGCAGCAGTCGCATGGTCCACGACAGTAACAACGACCACTGACATTCCGGACGCCGCGGCGGCGGTCAGGGCTCGGACCGCACCGTCACCACGCGGGTGCAGCCGTCCCTGGTCGCCTTCACCAGCTCCCCGTTGGGCATGTCGTTGCCGCGCACCCAGGCCCGCGCGGCGGCCTCGTCCCGTCCCCCGGCGCGCTGCCGCTCCAGCAGCCGCCGCTCCCGTACCGGGTCCGGGGTGTCGAGGTACCACACCGCGTCCAGCAACTCCCGGGCCTGCGGCCAGCCGGGCCGCGAGGCGGCCAGGTAGTTCCCCTCGGTCACCACCAGCCGCGCCGACGGCGGCACCACGTGCCGGGCCGCGACCGGCTCGTCCAGCTCCCGGTCGTAGTCCGGCACGTACACCGGGTACGGGTCCGCCGAGCGCAGCCGCCCGAGCAGCGCGACGTAGCCGCGGACGTCGAAGCTGGGCTCCGAGCCCTTCCGGTCGGTCAGCCCGAGCCGCGCCAGCTGGGCGTTCGACAGATGGAACCCGTCCATCGGCACATACGCCGCGACCCCGTCCCCGAGCCGCCGTTCGACCTCCCGTACCAGGAACCGCGCCAGCGTCGACTTCCCCGCGCCCGGCGCCCCGGCCACCCCGAGCAGCACCCGCCGCCCGGCCCCGGCCACCAGCGCGAGCACGTCCTGCACCAACCCGTCCGCGTCCATGACCGGCCAGGCTAGCGCGACTGCCGGCCGCGGGATCGTCACCGCGGGCTCCGGCGGGGGACGGGAAGGCCCTGCCGATCCTGCTCGGGGGAGGCAGGAGCGGCAGGGCCGGTACGGGGGCGCGGGGGTCAGACCCGGGCGTCCAGCTCGACCTCGGCGTCGCTCGCGGCCTCCGCCGCGGCCTCGGCCTTCACCGTCGAGGCGGCGGCGACCAGCGCCGGGCGGGAGACCCGGGTGAGGCCGAACAGGGCGACCGCGACGGTCAGCAGCAGGGCGCCGGAGGCGATCGCGAAGCTCGCGGTGAACTGGCTCTCCGCGGGCAGCGGCGGGACGCCCGCCGGGAGCCCGGCGATCAGCTTGGAGGCCAGCAGCGAGGTCACCACCGCGGAGGCGATGGAGCTGCCGACCGACCGGGAGATGGAGTTGATGCCGTTGGCGATCCCGGTCTGCTCCAGCGGGACGCTGGCCGCGATCAGGGCCGGCATCGAGGCGTAGCCGAAGGCGATGGCGATTCCGGCCAGCATCCCGGCGGCGATCACGTTGGGGGTGCTGCCGTGGCCCCAGGCCAGCCAGGCGAAGCCGGCCACGCCGACCAGGGCGCCGAGGGCCAGGGTGTAGCGGGCGCCGATCCGGCGCACCAGCAGGCCGCCGACCGGCGCGGCCACCAGCGAGATCAGCGCGCTGGGCAGCAGGTACTCGACCGAGGCGCGCAGCACCGACGCGGTGAAGCCGTACCCGGCCAGCCGCTCCGGCATCTGCACCAGGTAGGAGATGCCGATGAACTGGGCGAAGGAGGCGAAGCCGACGAACAGTCCGGCCACGTTGGTGAAGGCGACCTGGCGGTGGCTGAACATCCGCATGTCCACCAGCGGGTTCCTGACCCGCAGCTCGACCAGCACCCACACCGCGGCCATCACCACCGCGCCGAGGAAGCAGCCGATGATCCGGTCCGAGGACCAGCCCCAGGTGTGGCCCTGCGAGATGCCGAGCAGCAGCAGTACCAGGAACACCGCCAGGGTGCTCGCGCCGAGGAAGTCGATCCGGCCGCCGGTGCGCTTGCCGCCGTCCGGGACCAGGAAGGCGACGGCCAGCAGCGCGAGTGCGGAGACCGCGGTGGAGAACCAGAACACCGAGTGGTAGTCCGGGTGGTTACCTTGCGTCAGCAGTCCGGTGACCACCAGCGAGAGCCCGCTGCCGAACGCGAGGGTGCTGCTGACCAGGGCCATCGCGCCGTGCAGCTTCTCCTGCGGGACCTCGTCCCGGATCACCGACAGGGCCAGTGGGAAGATCGCGGTGGCGGAGCCCTGGAGCACCCGGCCGACGATCAGCAGGCCGAGCGAGGTGGTGCTCGCGGCCAGCACCGAGCCGATGATCATGACCACCAGGACCGCGAGCAGCGTCCGCTTCTTGCCGTACTGGTCGCCGACCCGGCCCAGCAGCGGGGTGAACACGGCGGCGGAGAGCAGGGTGGCGGTGGTGACCCAGCTGACCCCGGCGGCGCCGGCGTGCAGGTCGGCGCCGAGCAGCGACAGGATCGGCACCACCTGGGTCTGCGCCATGGCGACGACCATGGCGGCGAGGCCGAGGGCGAGGATCAGCGGGGTGCTGCCGCGGCGCGCGGACGCGGCGGGCGGGGTCAGTGCGTGGCTCATGTGGGTCAGCGGTCCTTCGGAAGGTTCATGAGCTTGATGCTTTAGGACATCAAGCAATAGCAGAACCGTAGGCCCGAAAGGTTGATGTAGTCAAGTTAAAGGTTCAGGTCGAGAACTATCGGCGGGGCTCGGCCCGGTGTCGGGCCAGCACGTCGCCGATCTCCTCGTGCACCCTGCGGTCCATCGCCAGCGAGAACTCCACGTCCACCACGGTCCGCGCCACCGGGCGGAGCCGGGCCAGGGTCTCCGCCAGCCGGGCCGTCTCGGCGGAGCCGATCCGACCCCCGCGCGGCGCCAGCAGCTGGAGCCGGTCCAGCAGCTGACGGTTGATCAGCTCGACGAAGAGGTCCGCCAGCGCGTCCGCGCTGGCCCGGACGCCGTGCGCGGTCTCCAGTACGGCGGCCAGCGGGATGCCCTCGGCGACCAGCGCGGCCGAGGCGTCCAGCAGCCTGCGGCTGACATGGCTGACCCTGTCCCCCTCGACCTGGACGTAGCCCAGCGCGCGGGCGGTCTCCAGGGTCGCGGCGTCGGCCTGCCCCGCGTACGCGGCGTCCAGCTCCTGCAGCGTCATCGGCACCGGGACCTCCTCGGACCAGGGCGCCGCGATGACGCCCTCCAGGCCCAGCAGCTCGGCCACGTCCCGGCCGTCCTCCCAGGCGCTGAGCAGCTCGGCGATGCCGCCGAGGGTGTGGCCCCGGTCGAGCAGGTCGGCGATGATCCGCAGTCGGGCCAGGTGGTCCTCGGAGTACCAGGCGATCCGGCCCTCGCGCCGCGGCGGGGGCAGCAGCCGGCGCTCGCGGTAGAAGCGCAGCGTCCGCACCGGGATGCCGGCCTCCGCGGCCAGCTCCGCGGTGCGGAACTCGCGCGCGCGGCGCCGCGGCGGCTGGTCCGACCCGGGTGCGGCCGGTGCGGGGGCAGAGGGATCGTTCACCTGAGCGAGCCTAGCCGCCCCCGCGGCCTGCTTGAGTACCCGATGGGTACGCGTACTCATGACGGGCCGCCGGGGCGGGCGGATGCTACCGACATGGCCACTCCTGTCAAGCACAGCACCACCGCCGCCTACCACGCGCAGGCCGTCATCTCCTTCGCTGTGTCGCTGCTCGCCATGGGTGTCGGCATCGCCTACCTCTCCACCGGCCCCTGGGTCCGCGCCTTCCTCGGGCTCGGGCTGCTCTACGTGGTCACCTCGGCGTTCACCCTCGCCAAGGTGATCAGGGACCGGCAGGACGAGAACCAGGTGGTCTCCCGGGTGGACCAGGCCCGCCTGGACAAGCTCCTGGCCGAGCACGACCCGTTCCGGGTCGACGCCTCCTGAGGCTCTTACCGAATCCGCGCCGGGACCGTACACAATGACCGCGTGACCGACGATCAGAACACCCCGCCGCCCGACGAGTCGGCGGGTCCGGCGGGCCCGCCCGGCCCGGTCGCCCCGGGCCTGCCGCCCGGCGGGCGCTGGACGGAACAGCTGCGCCGGTTCGAGCCCCCGGCCTGGCGGCGGCGGACCCGGGGCGAGCGCCGCTGGTCGGTGACGCTGGCCCTGCTGGTCGCCGTCTGCGTGCAGCTGGCCCTGCCGGTCCAGCTCACCATCAGCCCGCACTGGCTGCTGCCCGCGCTGGAGCTGCTGCTGATGGCCTCGCTGCTGGTGGCGGACCCGCACCTGCGGCTGGAGCGGCACACGCCGCAGGTGCGCACGCTCGGCCTGCTGCTGGCGGGCGCGGTCAGCGTGGCCAACGGCGGCTCGGCGGTGCTGCTGGTCCGCGACCTGATGCTGCGCGGCGACACCGCGGTCACCGCCAAGGGGCTGCTGGTGGCCGGGGCGGGGGTGTGGCTGACCAACATCATCGCCTTCAGCCTCTGGTACTGGGAGTGGGACCGCGGCGGCCCGGCCGTGCGGGCGATGGGCACCCGGGACTATCCCGACCTGCTCTTCCCGCAGATGCAGCAGCAGGGGCTGGCCCCCGCCGACTGGGAGCCGCAGTACCCGGACTACCTCTATGTCGCCTTCACCAACGCCACCGCCTTCAGCCCCACCGACACCATGCCGTTGTCCCGTTGGGCGAAGCTGCTGATGACCATGCAGTCGGTGGTCTCCCTGGTCACCCTGGCCCTGGTGATCGCCCGCGCGGTCAACGTGCTGCAGTAGAAAGGGACTTCACGCGCGGCGGTGCCGACAGACCTCGTCTCCAGTGCAGCACAGTCGCCGCTCCGGCGGGCGCGAATAGCCGATCTCCGCGTAATCGAGTGAATGCGATCGGTAGTGTCCGCTGCGCCCGGCGGGAGCACACCTGCCCCACCGGTTACGGCGTGGGAGCGGTGAGGCGGACCTATGGTCGGTATGACTGGGATGGGGAGTACTACTGAACTGGGCTACGGCTGGCTCACCCCGGGACTCTCCTACGCCATGGCCGTCTTCGGCTCCGCGCTCGGCCTGCGCTGCATGGTCCGCGCGGTCGCCGCGGAGGGCCGCTCGCGCCGCAACTGGCTGCTCACCGGAGCGTCCTCGATCGGCGTCGGCATCTGGACCATGCACTTCATCGGGATGCTGGGCTTCGCCGTGGTCGGCACCGAGATCCGCTACAACGTGCCGCTGACCCTGCTCAGCCTGCTGGTGGCGATCCTCTTCGTCGGCGCCGGGGCGTTCGCGGTCGGGTACGGGCGGCACCGCGGGCGCGCGCTGCTGCTCGGCGGGCTCACCACCGGCTCCGGCGTGGCCGCGATGCACTACCTCGGCATGTACGCGCTGCGGCTGAACGGCACGGTGGGCTACCGCCCGGTGCTCGTCGGCGTCTCGGTCGCGATCGCGGCAGTCGCCTCCACGGCCGCGCTCTGGGCCGGGCTGAACGTACGCGGACCGCTGGCCGCCGGAGCGGCGGCGCTGGTGATGGGACTGGCCGTCAGTTCGATGCACTACACCGGGATGTACGCGGCCGTCATCACGGTGCGCCCGGCGGTGCAGGGAGCGGTGCTCCCGGGCGCGACGGTGATGGACTTCATCTTCCCGCTCGCGGTGGGGCTGGGCTCGGCGCTGTTCCTGACCTCGGCGTTCGTCGCGCTGTCGCCCTCGGCGCAGCTGCCCGCGGCGGGGCGGGCCGAGCCGAAGCCGCCGGTCCCGGTCCGGGCGGCCGGGTCCACCCGCGCCGCGGGGCCGGTGTGACCCGGCGCGGCCGTCAGGCTGTGACCTCCGGTCGGCAGACCGCCACGCCCCACTCCGTCCCCCAGCAGCGAACGAGGTTGTGATGCGTCAACCCCGGGGATCCGCCCCCGTCGGCCCGGACCGCCCGGACGGTCCGAGCCGTCCGCGCCCCGCCCACGCCGGTCCGCCCGCGGACGAGCGGGACGGCCGGTCGTCCGCGGAGCAGGCCGTGCCGGCGGCCGACTCCGCGACGGTCCTCGCCGTCGCCGATCGGCGCGGACCGGACGCCGACGCCCCCGCGACCGCGAGCGCGAGCGCGACCGCTGCCGCCCCGGTGGAGCCGCCCGGTCCGGCCGGGCCGTTCTGGCGACGGCTGCGGCCCCGCACCGTGCGGGCCCGGGTGGTGGCGCTGCTGATGGTGCCGGTGGTGTCGTTGATGGCGCTGTGGGGCTTCGCCACCGTCACCACCGCCCAGGACGTCACCGGGCTGGTCCGGTTGAAGCAGGTGGACGCCCTGCTGCTGACCCCGGTCGACCGGACCGTCAGCGCGTTGCAGGCCGAACGCACCGCCGCCGCTGTGTATGTGGCTGCGCCGACGCCCGGCCGCGCCGACGCGCTGGCCGTCCGCGGCCGGGCCACCGACTCCGCGGTGGCCGCGCTGAACGACGGCATCGCCGCCGGAGCGGCCGACGGCGCCGGTCTCGGGGCCGAACTCCCGTCCCGGTTGGCCGCGTTCAGGGCGTCGGCGGCCGGGCTCGGCGCCCTGCGCGGCAAGGTCGGCGCGGGCACGGTCGGCTGGTCGGCGGCGATGGCGGACTACGACGGCGTGGTGGCGTCGGTGTTCGGCATCGACAGCGCGCTGAGCGGGATGCGCGGCAGCACGGCCACCGCCGCTGTCGGCTCCGATCCCCGGGTCCTGCTGGAGCTGGCCCGCGCCCGCGACCTGCTGGCCAGGGAGGATGCCGCGGTCCAATCCGGTTTGTTAGCAGGGAGGATGACGGGGGATCAGTACCAGGAGTTCACCGGCTCCGCCTTCGCCCGGCAGGCCCTGGCCGGTCCCGCCGCGGCCGACCTGCGACCGGCTGACGCCGCCGCCTACGCCGCGGTCGAGCGGAGCCCGGGGGCCGCGGCCCTGCTCGCCATGGAGAACGCGGTGCGCGCGGGCGGTGCGGGCGGGCGGGCCGTCCGCGGGGTGTCCGCGACCGGCTGGGCCAGGACCGCGGGCGACCTGCAGAGCCGCTACGCCGCCGTGGAGTCCGCGGCCGGTGCGGGCGCCGGGGCCGGGGCCGACGCGTTCCGGCTCGGGGTGTTCACCAGCAGCGGCGCGGCCGTGCTGTTCGGCCTGCTCGCGGTGCTGCTCTCGCTGCTGATCTCGGTCCGGATCGGCCGCCGCCTGGTGGTCGAACTGGTCGACCTGCGCAGCTCCGCACTGGATCTGGCGAACCACCGGCTGCCCGAGGCCATGCGCCGACTGCGCGCGGGCGAGGAGGTGGACGTGGACGCCGAGGCGCCGCTGCTGGAGGCGGGCGAGGACGAACTCGGGCAGGTGGGCGCGGCGTTGAACACCGTGCAGCGGTCCGCGCTGCAGGCGGCGGTGGAGCGGGCCGAGGTGCTCTCCGGCGTCTCCGGGGTGTTCGTCAACCTGGCCCGGCGCAGCCAGGTCCTGGTGCACCGTCAACTCGCGCTGCTGGACGCGATGGAGCGCCGCACCGAGGACCCGGGCGAGCTGGCGGACCTGTTCCGGCTGGACCATCTGACCACCCGGATGCGCCGCCACGCCGAGGGCCTGATCATCCTCTCCGGCGCGGTACCCGGACGCGCCTGGCGGCGCTCGGTGCCGCTGCTGGACGTGGTCCGCTCCGCGGTGGCCGAGGTGGAGGAGTTCTCCCGGGCGGAGGTGCGTCCGCTGCCGCGGGTCTCGGTCGTGGGCGGGGCCGTCGCCGACCTCACCCACCTGGTGGCCGAACTGGTCGAGAACGCCGCGACCTTCTCCCCGCCGCACACGAAGGTGGTGGTCACCGGGGAGCGGGTGGGCACCGGGTACGCGCTGGACATCGAGGACCGGGGCCTCGGGATGAGCGGCACGGCTCTGGCCGAGGCCAACCGCAGGATCGCCGAGGGCCAGCAGGCCGACTTGTTCGACAGCAACCAGCTCGGCCTGTTCGTGGTCAGCCGGCTGGCCCGGCGGCTCGGGGTCCGGGTGTCGCTGCGGACCTCGCCGTACGGCGGGACCACGGCGGTGCTGCTGCTGCCGACAGCGATGCTGTCGCCGGAAGGGGCGGCGAGGTCGAAGCCGGGGGCGAAGACGGTGCCCAAGGCAGTGCCGAGGCCGGAGCGGCAGCCCGTATCGGCAGCCGACCCCCACACCGGGGTCCGGGCAGAGCCCAGCGGGGTGCCCAGCGGTGAGCGCGGTGCCGGGACCGGCGGGGAACTCCGCGCTGAACCCTGGGGCGAGCCCCGGTGGGAGCCTCGGGCTGTGCCTCTGGCGAAGCCCGGTCGGGGTTCCCGTTCGGAGGTCGGGTCGGAAACCGGGCCGGAGTCGGAGCCGCGGCGGGCGGGCTGGACCGCGCCTGAACCCGCGGCAGAACCTGCGCCCGCCACCGCGTCCTCGCGGGAGCCGCGTCGCCGCCCGCACGGGCCGTCCGGCGGTGGGCTGCTTGAGGCGGTGCCGTCCCCTGCCGCTGCCGCGACGGCCGGGGCGGAGCAGGACGAGCTTCCGCGCCGGGTCCGGCAGGCCAACCTGGCCGCGCGGCTGCGCGAGGCACCGGATGCCATGGCCTCGCCGGGGACCGGGGCCGGAACCCCGCCCGGCGGAGCCGGAGCCCGGGGCCGGGACCGCAGCCCGGACAGCGTCCGGGCCACGATGTCCGCGATGGCGGACGGCTGGACCAGGGGCCGCACCGCGGCGCCCGGCCGCAGGCCCACCGAACCGCCGACCTGGCCCCCGGAACCGGCCGCGCCGTCCGGCCCCCGCGCGGCGCGCGGTGTTGCCGCCGTGCCTCCGACCGACGACTCCCAGTGAGAGATGAGAAGGGAACAGCCCCGATGGTCACCGCGCTGCGCCAGACCGGCGAACTCAACTGGCTGCTGAACGAGTTCGTCTCCGGAGTGATCCGGGTCCGACACGCCCTGGTGCTCTCCAGGGACGGCTTGGCGCTGGGCGCCTCCGCCTCCCTCGGCCGGGAGGACGCCGAGCACCTCGCCGCCGTGGCCTCCGGATTCCACAGCCTGGCCCGGGGCGTCGGGCACTACTTCGACGCGGGCCAGGTGCGGCAGACCATGGTCGAACTCGACGACGGCTTCCTCTTCGTGGTCGCCGCGGGCGACGGCACCTGCCTGACCGTGTTCAGCGAGGTGGAGGCCGATGTCGGCCTGATCGCCTATGAGATGGCCCGGCTGGTCCAGCAGGTGGGCGAGCACCTGTTCAGCCCGCCGCGCAGCGACCGGGGGCCCGCTCCGGGCCCGTCCGGCGCCCCGACGGGAAGGTGAGGCAGTGCAGCACGGCTCCGACGCCCGCTGGTACGACGACGAGGCGGGCCCGCTGGTCCGCCTCTACGCGCTGACCCGCGGTCGCACCAGGGGCAGCGGCGAGTTCTTCGACCTGATCGCGCTGATCTCCGCGAACACCCCGTACGGCGCGGACAGCCCGTACGGGCCCGACGTCAGTCTGGCCCCCGAGGCGGCGGCCATCCTCGACCTCTGCCGGGCCCGGCCGCAGACGGTCGCCGAGATCGCCGCCGGCTGCGACCTCCCGGTCGGCGTGCTCCGGGTCCTGCTCGGCGACCTGCACGACGCAGGCCTGATCCAGGTCGACCGGCCCATCCTGCCCGCCATGCTCCCCAACGAGCGCATCCTCCGAGAAGTGATCAATGGCCTCCGCGCACTCTGAGCAAGAACCCCAGAACCCCGACCGGCTCAACCTCAAGATCCTGGTGGCCGGCGGCTTCGGGGTCGGCAAGACCACCCTGGTCGGCACCGTCAGCGAGATCCGTCCGCTGCGCACCGAGGAGCGGCTGACCGAGGCCGGCCGGGAGGTGGACGACACCGGGGGAGTGGAGCAGAAGACCACCACCACGGTGGCGATGGACTTCGGCCGGATCACGGTCAGGGACGGGCTCTCGCTCTACCTCTTCGGCACCCCCGGGCAGGACCGCTTCTGGTTTCTCTGGGACGAGTTGGCGTACGGCGCGCTGGGCGCGGTGGTGCTCGCCGACACCCGCAGGCTGGAGGACTGCTTCCCCTCGGTGGACTACTTCGAGCGGCGGTCGATCCCGTTCGTGGTCGCCGTCAACTGCTTCCACGGCTCGCGCCGCCACGCCGCCGAGAAGGTCTCCCTGGCGCTGGACCTGGACGCCGGGACGCCGGTGCTGCTCTGCGACGCCAGGGACCGCGAGTCCGGGAAGAAGGTGCTGATCACCCTGGTCGAGCACGCCAGCCGCCGGCATACGGCGCGGCTGCTGGCGTGACGCCGGCAGCCCCTGCCGCCGTGCCCCCGACGTACCGTCAGCCCTGCCCGGCCTTGGCCTCGGCCGCTGCCGCCCGGCGGGCCGCCTTCTCCGCGGACTCCTTCTCGTCCTCGGCCTCGGCGACCTCCAGCGTCGGTGCGCTGCCGCCGAGGTGCGCGGGCTGCCACCAGGCGTCGTCCGGGCCGCTGGGGGACTCCGGGTAGGTGGTCTGCGCGCGGTCCAGCAGTTCGGTCATCGCCGCCCGCAGCCGCCGGGTGACCATCACTGGCTTGTCCTCGGCGCTGAGGTGGATCGGCTCGCCGATGATGATGGTGATCGGGGTGTGACGCCGGGTCAGCGTCTTGGGGCGGCCCTTGGTCCACAGCCGCTGGGTGCCCCACAGCGCCACCGGCAGCAGTGGCACCTTGGCGTCCGCGGCCATCCGGGCCGCGCCGGTCTTGAACTTCTTCAGCACGAACGAGCGGCTGATGGTGGCCTCGGGGAAGACCCCGACCACCTCGCCCGCCCTGAGCGCGGCGACCGCGGTCTCGTACGCGGGCTGGCCGTCCGAGCGGTCCACCGGGATGTGCCGCATGCCGCGCATCAGCGGTCCGGAGACCCGGTGCCGGAACACGTCGTCCTTGGCCATGAAGCGGGTCTTGCGCTTGCCGGCCTTGAGCGCGCCCCAGCCGGCGAAGATGAAGTCGAGGTAGCTGACGTGGTTGCTGACCAGTACGGCGCCGCCGGTGCGCGGGACGTTGTCCGCGCCGATGATCTCGATCTTCAGATCGAGGGCGCGGAACAGCGTCCGTGCTGCCCCGATGATCGGCGGGTACACGAGATCGGCCACGGTCAGTCCTACTTCCCAGGCTGGGTCGCCCGCTTCGACGGTATGTCGATGTATCGTCCCCCGTTCGACGGCGCCCTGTCACTCCAGGTAGCACCCGCATTCGAGAGACCGCGGTCACACCGCCGGACTCCACCCTACTGTTCGGACCTGTGCTTCCCTACCGGCCGGACGGACGAACCCGGTCCTCGCCCCGGCGGAGCAGCAGATACGCCTCGCAGCCGAGGCAGTAGCCGAACGCGGCGTTCAGGAACGCCGCCGCCAGCGCCAGGCCGGTCGCGGCCAGACCGAGCCAGGTCGCGCCGGTGAGGTAACCGAGCGTGCCGACCACCGTGAAGCCGAAGCCGACCCCCTGGGCGAACCGCGGCGGCGCGGCGGCCTCCAGTTCGGTCGGCGGCTCCAGCCGGGGTCGGACCAGGGTGCGGAACAGCCAGCCGTAGGGCGAGCGGCCGAGGCCGCCGAAGGCGCCGAGGGCGAACACCACGGCCTGGGCGGCGAGCAGCCAGCCGATGCCGGTGAGCAGCACCACCACGAGGACGACGCTGGTCAGCGCCGCGGCGAAGCGCGGACCGCGCGGATCGACGACGGCGCCCGCGGACGCGGGCAGGGGTGTGGACAGAGTGGACACGGGGGACTCCGAGGGGTTCCGGAACGGGCTGGGGGCCGATCTCTGCTGGGCGAGGCGAAGCGCCGGGTCAGCGACAGCGCGAGGCGGCGGCGCGGCACAGGTCGATGACCAGGCGCCGGGTGAGCGCGGTCCGCTGGCCGGGTCCGGAGGAGTCCATACCGCGCATGGTACGCGCGCCACGCCGGGCCGAGCAGGCATGCTTGGTGTCATGACAGGACTGTGGGTGTGCGTGGCGGTGCTGGTGCTCTCCGGTGGGTACGGTCTGCTGCGCGCCCGCCGGGGCGGGAGGCTGAAGGTGCGGGACGGCGGAGTGCGGCTGAGCGAACGGGAGTTGGGGGCGCCGCTGGGCGAGCGGGCGACGCTGGTGCAGTTCTCCTCGGCGTTCTGCCAGCCGTGCCGGGCCACCAAGCGGGTGCTGGGCGAGGTCGCGGGCATGGTCGAGGGGGTGGCCCACGTCGAGATCGACGCCGAGTCGCAGCTCGACCTGGTCCGCCGGCTGGACATCCTGCGCACCCCGACCGTGCTGGTGCTGGACGCGGACGGCGCGCTGGTGCGCCGCGCGGTCGGCCAGCCGCGCCGCGCGGACGTCATCGCGGCGCTGGGCGCGGCCGTCGCCTGACCCCGGGTCCACCGCTGCTCGACGTCACGGCCGGTCAATAGGTGCAACGTCACAGTGACGCGGAGTTGCGGTGTGCATCACGATGCACTTGCGTGAGGGAGTATTGGGGCGACCGTAGTCGGACCGCCCGCCGAGGCGGTGGAATGACCTGCGTCGGAGCGTAAGCTACTCGCTAGTAGCATGAAGTTGCCGAACGAGATCCAGTACCAGTACAGGAGACAGGCCGTGAGCTTGAGGATCGTTGTCTGTGTGAAGTACGTGCCCGACGCGACGGGTGACCGCCGTTTCGCCGACGACCACACCACCGACCGGGATTCCGTCGACGGACTCCTCTCGGAGCTGGACGAGTACGGCGTCGAGCAGGCGCTGAAGATCGCCGAGGCGTCCGGCGACGCCGAGGTCACCGTGCTCACGGTCGGCCCCGACGACGCCAAGGACGCGCTGCGCAAGGCGCTGTCCATGGGCGCCGACAAGGCCGTGCACGTGAACGACGACGACATCCACGGCACCGACGCCATCGGCACCTCGGCGATCCTGGCCAAGGCGATCGAGAAGACCGGCTTCGACCTGGTGGTCTGCGGCATGGCCTCGACCGACGGCACCATGGGCATCGTCCCGGCGCTGCTCGCCGAGCGGCTCGGCGTCCCGCAGGTCACCCTGCTGTCCGAGGTTGCCGTCGCCGACGGCAAGGTCACCGGCCGCCGTGACGGCGACACTGCCACCGAGCTGCTGGAGGCCTCCCTCCCGGCCGTGGTCTCGGTCACCGACCAGTCCGGCGAGGCCCGCTACCCCTCCTTCAAGGGGATCATGGCCGCCAAGAAGAAGCCGGTGGAGTCCCTGGACCTGGACGACCTCGGCATCGAGGCGGACGAGGTCGGCCTCGGCGGCGCCTGGACGGCCGTCGACAGCGCCACCGCGCGTCCGGCCCGCACCGCGGGCACGATCGTCAAGGACGAGGGCGAGGGCGGCAAGGCGCTCGCGGAGTTCCTGGCCTCGCAGAAGTTCATCTAGAGCCTCGCGCTCACCGCAACCTTGACGACCACGAATGACTCTGGAGAGCTGAGCAATGGGTGAAGTCCTCGTCCTCGTCGACCATGTGGACGGTGCCGTCCGCAAGCCGACCCTCGAACTGCTGACGCTGGCCCGCCGGATCGGCGAGCCCTCGGCGGTCCTCCTCGGTGCCGGTTCCGCCGCCGCCGACCTCGCCGCCAAGCTCGGCGAGTACGGCGCGGCCAAGGTGTACGCCGCCGACGCCGCCGAGTTCGCCGACTACCTGGTGGTCCCCAAGGTGGACGCGCTGGAGCAGATCGCCAAGGCCGCCGCCCCGGCCGCGGTCCTGGTCACCTCCTCCGGCGAGGGCAAGGAGATCGCGGCCCGGCTGGCGCTGCGCCTCGGCTCCGGCGTGATCACCGACGCGGTGGACGTCAACGCCGGCGACGGTGGCCCGGTCGCCACCCAGTCGGCGTTCGCTGCCTCCTTCACCACCCGGTCGCGGGTCTCCCGCGGGGTGCCGGTGATCACCGTCAAGCCCAACGCGACCAGCCCCGAGGCCGCCGCGGCGGCCGGTGCGGTGGAGACCGTCGCGGTCACCTTCGGCGCCGCCTCGACCGGCACCAAGGTCACCTCGCGCACCGCCAAGGTGGCTTCCGGCCGCCCCGAGCTGACCGAGGCCGCGATCGTGGTCTCCGGCGGTCGCGGCGTCGGCGCGGCCGAGGGCTTCGGCGTGGTCGAGGAGCTGGCCGACTCGCTCGGCGCGGCGGTCGGCGCGAGCCGCGCCGCGGTCGACGCCGGCTGGTACCCGCACAGCAACCAGGTCGGCCAGACCGGCAAGCAGGTCTCGCCGCAGCTCTACGTCGCCAACGGGATCTCCGGTGCGATCCAGCACCGGGCCGGCATGCAGACCTCGAAGACCATCGTCGCCGTCAACAAGGACGCCGAGGCGCCGATCTTCGAGCTCGCCGACTTCGGCGTGGTCGGCGACCTCTTCAACGTGCTGCCGCAGCTGACCGCGGAGGTCAAGGCCCGCAAGGGCTGACGCTTTTCGGGGTGGGCGCGGGGGGCTGCTCGGTTCGGCTGGTGCACCTGGGTGCGTGGCTGGGCGCGCAGTTCCCCGCGCCCCTTGCGGTTCTGCCTGGCTTGGCTTCCGGGGAGGGTGAACGGCTGTGTTGCTCAAGGCACTTGAGGGTTCCGGGGACACCGCTGACGCGGTGGTCGTGGCCGGGGCGGCGCTGTCCCGGGAGCAGCTGCGCGCGGCGGCCGGGGCGGTCGCGGCGCGGGTCGCCGGGGCGCCCGCGCTCGCGGTGCTGGCGCGGCCGGGGCTGGAGACGCTGGTGGCCACCGTCGGCGGGCTGCTCGCCGGGGTGCCGGTGGTGCCGGTGCCGCCGGACGCCGGGCCCAAGGAGCGGGAGCACATCCTGCGCGACTCCGGCGCGCCGCTGCTCGCCGTCTCCGCCGCCGACCGCGGTGCGGAGGCGTACGGGGCACGGCTGCTGACGGTCGATCCGGCCGAGCGCGGCGAGGTCCCGGCCGAGCCGGGCGAGGGCACCGCGTTCATCCTCTACACCTCCGGCACCACCGGCGCGCCCAAGGGCGTGCTGCTCAGCCGCCGCGCGGTCGCCGCCGGTCTGGACGGCCTGGCCGAGGCCTGGGCCTGGACCCCGGACGACACCCTGGTGCACGGGCTGCCGCTGTTCCATGTGCACGGGCTGATCCTGGGCGCGCTCGGCCCGCTGCGGACCGGCGGGCGGCTGGTGCACACCGGCAGGCCGACCCCGGCCGCCTACGCCGCCGCCGGGGGCAGCCTCTACTTCGGCGTGCCGACCGTGTGGTCCCGGATCGCCGCCGACGAGCCCGCCGCCAGGGCACTGGCCTCGGCCCGGCTGCTGGTCTCCGGGAGCGCGCCGCTGCCGGTGCCGGTGTTCCAGCGGCTGCGCGAGCTGGCCGGGCAGGCGCCGATCGAGCGCTACGGCATGACCGAGACCCTGATCACGCTGAGCACCCGCGCCGACGGCGAGCGCCGCCCCGGGAGCGTCGGCCTGCCGGTCGGCGCGGTGCGCACCCGGCTGGTCTCGGAGACCGGCGAGCCGGTCCCGCACGACGCCGAGAGCCTGGGCGAGCTGCAGGTCAGCGGGCCCACCCTGAGCGACGGCTACCTCGGACGCCCGGACGCCGACGCCGAGTCGCGGACCGCCGACGGCTGGTTCAGGACCGGGGACGTCGCGGTGATCGGCCCGGACGGCTTCCACCGGATCGTCGGCCGGGCCTCGGTCGACCTGATCAAGACCGGCGGCTTCCGGGTCGGCGCGGGCGAGGTCGAGGCCGCGCTGCGGGACCACCCCGAGGTGCTGGATGCCGCCGTGGTCGGCGCCCCCGACGCCGACCTGGGCCAGGCGGTCACCGCCTTCGTGATCGCCGCGGGCCCGGTCACCGGGGAGCAGCTGACCGCCTTCGTGGCCGAGCGGCTGTCGGTGCACAAGCGGCCCCGCCGGGTGGTCCTGGTGGACGAACTGCCGCGCAACGCGCTCGGGAAGGTGCTCAAGCAGGCGCTGCTGCGGCAGTGCTGAACTGGAGGAACTGGACAGACCGCCCGCGCGGCGCTGAGACTTCCGGGCATGGACGAGACGGTGGCCGCGGTCGACATCGGCGGAACGAAGATCGCGGGCGCACTGGTGGACCGGCGCGGCCGGCTCACCGCCCCGTGCCGGCTGCCCACCCGGGCGGCCGGGGACGCCGGGGGCGTGCTGGCGGCGGTGACCGGGGTGCTGGACCGGCTGGCCGCCGGGCCCGGCTGGGCCGCGGTGCGGGCGGTGGGGATCGGCAGCGCGGGCCCGGTGGACGTGGCCAAGGGCGCGGTCAGCCCGGTCAACATCCCGGCCTGGCGCGACTTCCCGCTGGTCGAGGCGGTCCAGCGGCATCTGGAGGGCCTGCCGGGGAGCGGACGTCCGGTGGTGCTGACCGGGGACGGCCCGGCGATGGCTGCCGCCGAGCACTGGCAGGGGGCGGCCAGGGGCTTCCGCAACGCGCTGTGCATGGTGGTCTCCACCGGCGTCGGCGGCGGCCTGGTCCTGGACGGCCGGCTCTACCCGGGTCCCAGCGGCAACGCCGGGCACATCGGCCACATCAGCGTCGACCTGGACGGCGAGCCCTGCCCCTGCGGCTCCCGGGGCTGCGTCGAGGTGCTGGCCTCGGGCCCGGCCATCGCCCGGCGGGCGCTGCGGCAGGGCTGGCGCCCGGCCGACCCGGACCGGGCCGACGCGGGCGCCGTCGCCGAGGCCGCGCGGGCCGGCGACCCGGTCGCGCTGGCGGGCTTCGCCCGCGCGGCGCGGGCGCTGGCGGCCGGGATCGCCGCCACCGCGACCCTGGTCGAGCTGGACGTGGCGGTGGTCGGCGGCGGGGTGGCCGGGGCCGGGGAGATCCTGTTCGACCCGCTGCGGGAGGCCCTGCACAGCTACGCCGTGCTGCCCTTCGTCCGGCAGCTGGAGCTGCGCCCGGCCCGGCTCGGCACCGACGCCGGACTGGTCGGCGCCGCCGCCGCGGCGGCGCAGGCGCTGCGCCTCGACGGCTGGAGCTGACCGCCGTCGTCAGCGCGGCGGCCCGGTGACGCGCCCTCGACGGCGGCCCGTCCCCTCTGCGTACGATGCTGCGAGCAACCGTCGAACAGGGGGCAGTGTGATCGTCTGGGTCAACGGCACATTCGGCGCGGGAAAGACCAGCACGGCAAGGGAGTTGCAGGCGCTGATCCCCGGCAGCACGGTGTTCGACCCGGAGTCGGTCGGTGCGTACCTGCGCTGGATCCTGCCGCCCGGGGAGCTCGTCGGGCTCACCGACTTCCAGGACCTGACCGCCTGGCGCCGGCTGGTCCCGGACACGGCCGCGGCGCTGCTGGCGCAGCTGCCGGGCACCCTGATCGTCCCGATGACGCTGCTGCGGCAGGACTACCGGGACGAGGTCTTCGGCGCGCTGGCCGCGCGCCGGGTCCCGGTGCACCATCTGCTGCTGCACGCTGAAGAAACGATCCTGCGAAAGCGGATCGAGGGGGACGACCAGGAGGCCCGCGCGGCCCGGCAGTGGCGGCTGGACCACCTCGACGCCTACCGGCGGGCCCGGGGCTGGCTGGAGCGCGACTGCGTGACCGTCGACACCGCCGAGGCGACGCCGCGTCAGGTCGCCGAGCGGATCGTGGAGATCGTCCGCTCCGGGGCCGCGCTCTGCCCCATCGTCCAGGACCCGGTCTCCGGGCGGGACACCCTCGCCGCCGCGGTGCTGTTCTTCGACGAGCAGGACCGGGTGCTGCTGGTCGACCCGGTCTACAAGCCCGGCTGGGAGTTCCCCGGCGGCGTGGTCGAGGACGGCGAGGCGCCCACCGCCGCGGCCGTCCGCGAGGTGTCCGAGGAGCTGGGGCTGCGGCTCGACCCGTCCCGGCTGCGGCTGCTGGTCACCGACTGGGAGCCGCACCGCGGCCCGCGCTCCGGCGGGATGCGGCTGGTCTTCGACGGCGGGCTGCTGACGGACGACCAGCGGGCCCGGCTGGTGCTGCCGGACGCCGAGCTGCGCGCCTGGCGCTTCGTCAGCGAGGCGGAGTCGGCGTCGCTGCTGCCGGACAGCAAGCGCGACCGGCTCGCCGCGGCGCTGCGGGCCCGCGCGGCGGGGGCCCCGCTCTACCTGGAGGCGGGCGCGAAGGCCGGCTGACACTCAGGCGCGGGCGAGCCTGCGCAGTACCCGGCCGCAGCGGCGTGCGTACAGCTGCTGGAACAGCGGGACCAGTGGCCCGCCCGCCCGGGTGTACCAGCGGGCCGGGCGGCTGAACGCGGTGACGGTGAACCAGACCGCGTCGCCCTCCCGCTGGACCAGGAAGCCCTCCTCGCCGCACTCCGGGTGCCCGGCCAGGGTGCCGTAGCCGAAACCGGCCTCGACCTCCCCGTCCACCGCCCAGACCACCTCGCAGGGCGCGCTCAGCGCCAGCCGCCCGACGCCCAGCAGCACCCGCACCCGTACCCCCGGTGCGGCGCGGTCCGCGTCGGCGGCGGGGCGGACCCCGACGGCCCGGTGCATCCGCCAGGACAGCACCGCGTCGCCGGCCGCCGCGAACACCGCCGGGCCCTGGCCCAGCCGGGTGCGGTAGTACAGGTGCGCGTAGCCCTCGGGCAGCGGGCCGTCCGCGCGGGTGGCGCCGGTCTCCGGATAGCTGAACCCGCTCATCGCCCCAGCCTAGGGCCGGTCGGGGTGCCGACGCCGCCCGGACCCGGCAGGATCGTGCTGTGCCCTTCACCTTCAGCCACCCGGCCGCCGTCCTCCCGCTGATCACCGGAGGCCGCGGGCGCGGCCGACTGGTCGCGTCCGCGCTGGTCGCCGGTTCGCTGGCGCCCGACGCGATGTTCTTCGCCGACAGCCTGCTGCCCGGCAGCTACGACACCGGCCGCACCCTGCACCGGCTCCGGGCCGTCCCCACCCTGGACGTCGCGGTCGCCGCCGCGCTGGTCGCGGGCTGGCACGGACTGCTCAGAGAGCCGCTGACCGCCCTGCTGCCGGACCCCTGGGCCGACCGCGCCGACGCCGCCACCGCGCCGCTGCGCAAGCCCGGCAGCCGCCCCACCTGGCAGGACGCCGCCTGGTTCGCCGGCTCCGCCGCGCTCGGTGCGGCCACCCACATCGGCTGGGACTCCTTCACCCACCGCGGCTGCGCCGGGGTCCGGCTGCTCCCGGTGCTGGACCGGGACTTCGCCGGAATGCCCGGCTACCAGGCGCTGCAGTGGGGCACCTCCGCGGTGGGCCTCGGCGCGCTCGCGCTCGCCGGGAGCCGGGTCCTGCGCGGTCGCACCGACGTCCCGCCGCGCCGGACCGTGCTCACCCGGCGGGCCCGGCGGCGCGGCGCCGCACTGGTCGCCGCGGGCGCGGTCGCCGGAGCGGCCCACCGCTGCCTGCGCGACCTGCCGACCGGCCCCGGACGGCGGCCCACCGGCTCCGAACTGGTCGCCGTGGTGTCCTTCGGCGGGGGCACGGGCGCGCTGCTCGGCGCCGCCCTGCACGCCGCGGCCACCCGGCTGACGAGCCGTCCGAACAGCGGTCTTACCTCGGCCCCGTAAGATGAGGCAGCGTGACGCAGATCCAGGGCCCCAGCGGCGACCAGCCCCCGTCGAGCGACGAGCTGACCAGCAGTGAGTTGACCGAGTCGAGCGCGGACGACAGCGGCGCCGACGAACTGAGCGGCGTGTGGGACGTGGTGGTCGTCGGCGCGGGCCCGGCCGGCGCCTCGGCCGCCCACGCCGCCGCGTCCGCGACCACCGCCTCCGGCGCGGCCCCCCGGGTGCTGCTGCTCGACAAGGCCGCCCCGCCCCGCTACAAGACCTGCGGCGGCGGCATCATCGGCCCGTCCCGGGACGCGCTCCCGCCCGGCTTCGTGCTGCCGCTCCGGGACCGCGTGCACGCCATCACCTTCTCCCTGGACGGGCGGCTGCAGCGCACCCGCCGCTCCAAGCGGATGCTGTTCGGCCTGGTCAACCGGGACGAGTTCGACCAGCGCCTGGTCCAGTGCGCCGAGAAGGCCGGCGCGGTCCCGGCCACCGGTGTCACCGTGACCGGCGTCCTGGCGAACGACGACGACACCGTCGTGCTCTCGCTCCAGGACGGACGGACCGTCACCGCCCGCGCGGTGGTCGGCGCGGACGGCAGCGCCGGACGGATCGGCGCGCACGTCGGCGTCAGCTTCGACCAGGTCGACCTGGGCCTGGAGGCCGAGATCCCGGTGCCGCCCTCGGTCGCCGCCGCCTGGAGCGGACGCGTCCTGCTGGACTGGGGCGGCAGCATCCCCGGCTCCTACGGCTGGGTCTTCCCCAAGGGCGACAGCCTCACCGTCGGCGTCATCGCCGCCCGCGGCCAGGGCGCGGAGACCCGCGCCTACCTCAAGCAGTTCATCGCCCGGCTCGGCCTGTCCGGCTTCACCCCCTCGATCGAGTCCGGCCACCTCACCCGCTGCCGCGCCGAGGGATCGCCGCTGTTCAAGGGCCGGGTGCTGGTCGCCGGGGACGCCGCCGGGCTGCTGGAGCCGTGGACCCGCGAGGGCATCTCCTACGCGCTGCGCTCCGGACGGCTCGCCGGGGAGTGGGCGGCCAGGGTGGCCACGGCCGAGGACGCCACGGACGTGCGCCGGCAGGCGCTCAACTACGCCTTCGCGATCAAGGCGGGCCTGGGCGTGGAGATGCGCACCGGGCGCAAGCTGATGACCGCGTTCGAGCACCGCCCGCAGGCGTTCCACGTCGCGGCGGTCGGGCTGCGCCCGGCCTGGAAGGCCTTCGCCCGGGTGGTCCAGGGCCACACCACCTTCGCCGGGCTCACCCGCGAGCACGGCCTCGGCCGGCAGACCATCGACCTGCTCACCCGCAGGTAGCCGGGGGCGGGTACTCCCCGGGGAGTACCCGGACCGTCCCCGCTCGGCGGACGCCCGCGGCCCGCGGGATGGCCTACCGTGCAGGAATGGACCACCCCAGGGACGCCGACCGCCGGCATCGGCCACGGATCGTGGCGGTCGCGGTCGGCGTCGCACTGATCGAGGCCGTCGGCACCCACGCGGCGCAGCACTCGCAGCCGGGACGGCACAGCCTGGACCAGCTCGGGTACCTGCTGCTGCTGGCGGGCCCGGCCCTGCTGCTGCTGCGCGACCGCTTCCCGGTCGCCGTGTGCTGGGGCGCCGCGGCGGTGTGCGGGGCCTATCTGATCGTGGGCTACCCGTACGGGCCGGTCTTCCTGAGCGTGGTGGTGGGCTTCGTCAACGCGGTGCTGGCCGGGCACCGGAGAGCGGCCTGGGCCGCGCTGGGCGGGCTCTACCTCTCCCATCTGGTGCAGGCCCTGGTGCACGGGGGCATCGACGGGTGGCAGGAAGCGGGCCTGCTGGCCTGGCTGCTGCTGGTGGTGCTGGCGGCAGAGGTGGTCCGCAACCGGGTCGAGCAGCGGGAGCAGCGGCGGCTGGTCCGCGCCGAGCGGGAGCAGCGGGTCGCCGACGAGCAGCGGATGGGCATCGCCCGCGAGCTGCACGATGTGCTGGCGCACAGCATCTCGCTGATCAACGTTCAGGCCGGGGTCGCGCTGGAACTGCTGGACGGAGACCCGGACCAGGCGCGGACCGCGCTGACCACGATCAAGAACACCAGCAAGGAGGCCCTGGGGGAGGTCCGCCAGGTGCTGGGCACACTGCGTTCGCCGGGCGGCGGGGGCGCCGCCGCCGCTCCGCTGTCGCCCGCACCCGGGCTGGCGCGGCTGGGGGAGTTGGTCGAGCAGGCTCGGGCGGCGGGGCTTGAGGTGGCTCTGAACCGCTCGGGTGTGGTGCGGGCGCTGCCGCGGGGGGTCGAGCTGGCCGGGTTCCGGATCGTCCAGGAGGCGCTGACCAATGTCATCCGGCACTCGTCGGCGCGGACGGCGGTGGTCGCCGTGCACTACGGGGAGGCCGGGCTGAGCCTGGACGTGCGGGACCCGGGCCCGCTGTCCGCCGCGGGCGGGCCGCGGGCCGGAGGGTCCGGCAGCGGGCTGACCGGGATGCGCGAGCGGGTGGCCGCGCTGGGCGGAAGCGTCTCGGCCTCGCCCGAGGGCGGGGGATTTCATGTCCATGCTGAACTGCCGTTCCAGGAGGCGCCGTGATCCGCGTACTGCTCGCCGACGACCAGGTCCTGGTGCGGGCCGGGTTCCGCTCGCTGCTGGACGCCCAACCGGACATCGAGGTGGTGGGCGAGGCCGACGACGGCCGCGCGGCGGTGCGGCTGACCGGCGAACTGCGGCCCGACGTGGTGCTGATGGACATTCGGATGCCCGAGCTGGACGGGTTGGCGGCGACCCGGCTGATCTCCGGGGACTCCGGGCTGGGCGCGGTCAAGGTGGTGGTGCTGACCACCTTCGAGCTGGACGAGTACGTGTTCGAGGCGTTGCGGTGCGGGGCGGCCGGGTTCCTGGTCAAGGACACCGAGCCGGCCGAGCTGGTCCGTGCGGTCCGTGCGGTGCACGGGGGTGACGGGCTGCTGTCGCCGGGGGTGACCCGGCGGCTGATCTCGGAGTTCGCCGCGAGGTCCAAAGAGCCGGAGGCGGCGGCGCCGCTGGCGCGGCTGACGGAACGGGAGCGGGAGGTGGTGGCGCTGGTCGGCATGGGCCTGTCCAACGACGAGATCGCGGGGCGGCTGGTGGTCAGCCCGCTGACGGCGAAGACGCATGTGAGCCGGGCGATGGTGAAGTTGGGGGCGCGGGACCGGGCGCAGTTGGTTGTACTGGCGTACGAGTCGGGGTTGGTGCGGCCGGGGTGGCTGGGCTGAAGTCTGTACTGGGCTTGGGTTTGCCTGCGGCGCGGGTGGGTGCATGGTTGCGGGGGCGGGCCGGGTCGGGGTCGGCGCTCGGGGGCCGGCTGCG
>NZ_JBHFAB010000024.1:0-123690 GCF_042510955.1 Streptacidiphilus cavernicola | reverse complement strand
GGCCGTCACGCGCTGCGTGACGGCCCCTCAGCGTCCTCCAGGCGGCCCGGCCGGGGCCCGCTAGGGCACCAGCCCGGCCCGGAGCAGACCGTAGGTGTAGGCGTCCTCCAGGGCCCGGTACGAGGCGGTGATGACGTTCGGGGCGACCCCGACCGTGGACCACTCGCTCGTGCCGTCGCTGGTGGTCACCAGCACCCGGGTGGCCGAGGTGGTGCCGTGCTCGCCCTCCAGGATCCGGCACTTGTAGTCCACCAGCTCCAGCTCGGCCACATGCGGGTAGAAGCGCTCCAGCGCCGCGCACAGGGCCGTGTCCACCGCGTTGACCGGGCCGTTGCCCTCCCCGGTGGAGATGATCCGCTCCCCCTTGACCAGGATCTTCACCGTGGCCTCGTTGGCCTGGCTGCCGTCCTCGCGCTGCTCGCTGATGGCCCGCCAGGACTCCAGCGCGTAGAAGCGGTCCCTGCTGCCGCTCACCTCGTCCCGCAGCAGCAGCTCGAACGAGGCGTCGGCGGCCTCGTAGCTGTAGCCGAGGTTCTCCCGCTCCTTGACGGTGGCCACGATCCGGCCGACCGCCTCCCGGTCGCCGGAGAGGTCGTAGCCCAGTTCCTTGGCCTTCAGCTCGACCGAGGCGC
Organism: Streptacidiphilus cavernicola; assembly: GCF_042510955.1. Lineage (NCBI taxonomy): Bacteria > Bacillati > Actinomycetota > Actinomycetes > Kitasatosporales > Streptomycetaceae > Streptacidiphilus > Streptacidiphilus cavernicola. The sequence goes on along the minus strand of NZ_JBHFAB010000024.1, from coordinate 123,058 downwards.
GGCCGGCCATGTCCGAGACCAGCATCCGCATCCGGTTGCCGACCAGGGCCGGGTCGGTGTGCTGGTAGAGGTCGGGGTCGACCTTGATCGCCGAGGCGTGCAGCCCGGCCTTGTGCGCGAACGCGGAGACCCCCACGTACGGCTGGTGGGTGGACGGGGTGAGGTTGACCACCTCGGCGATGGCGTGCGAGATCCGGGTCATCTCGGCCAGCCGGCCCGCGGGCAGCACCCGGCGGTCGTACTTCAGCTCCAGCGCCGCGGCGACCGGGAACAGGTTGGCGTTGCCGACCCGCTCGCCGTAGCCGTTGGCGGTGCACTGGACCTGGGTGGCCCCGGCGTCCACCGCGGCCAGGGTGTTGGCGACCGCGCAGCCGGTGTCGTCCTGGGCGTGGATGCCCAGCCGAGCGCCGGTCTGCTCGACCACGTCGGCGACGATGGCGTGCACCCCGGCCGGGAGCATCCCGCCGTTGGTGTCGCAGAGCACCACCACGTCCGCCCCGGCCTCGTGCGCGGTGCGGACCACGGCCAGGGCGTAGTCGCGGTTGGCCTTGTAGCCGTCGAAGAAGTGCTCGCAGTCGATGAACACCCGGCGGCCCTGCTCGCGCAGGAAGCGCACGCTGTCGGCGACCATCGCCAGGTTCTCGTCCAGGGTGGTGCGCAGGGCCAGCTCGACATGGCGGTCGTGGGACTTGGCGACCAGGGTCACCACCGGCGCTCCGGACGCCACCAGTGCGGCCAGTTGGGCGTCGGTGGCCGCGTCGCCGCCGGCTCTGCGGGTGGCACCGAAGGCGACCAGCTCGGCGTGCTGCAACTCCAGCTCGGTGGCCGCGCGGGCGAAGAACTCGGTGTCGCGGGGGTTGGCGCCGGGCCAGCCGCCCTCGATGAAGCCGACGCCGAAATCGTCCAGGTGACGGGCGATGGTGAGCTTGTCGGCGACGGTGAGGTTGATCCCCTCGCGCTGCGCACCGTCACGCAGGGTGGTGTCGAAGACGTGGAAGTCATCGCTGGGACGCATGCCTGGTACTCCTGTCCGGGGGGCTGGTGGGCCTCCGACGGGCGTGGGCCGCCTGCCGGGGGGCCGACTCCGATGTCAGGCATGAGCCGCGTGCGCTCCGCCCGCCGAGGCGCTCCTTGTGGGAGCCGGTCGGCAAACAAAAAACCCCTCGCGGATGCGAGAGGTCTGCGCGCGGGTCTTCTGACACGGTGGCCGTTCCGCCACGGGTCGATCGTGCGGAAACGGTCACTGCGGACCGGCGCGCCTGCTGCCGATAATGAGCGCGAGCGAGGACACGAGAGCAGTGTCGCACAACCGGGCCGTGCACGGAACGGCCGGTCTCAATGAATGAGACCGGCCGTTCCGTGCGCGCCTGCGACCGCCCTAGGCGACCGGGTGCATCCAGCCGTGGGTGTCTTCGCGGCGGCCGGTCTGCAGCGCCAGCAGGGTCTCCCGCAGCCGCAGGGTGACCGGGCCGGGCGTGCCGTCGCCGACGGTCCAGTCGCCGCGGGCGGACTTGACCGAGCCGACCGGGGTGATCACCGCGGCGGTGCCGCAGGCGAAGACCTCGGTGAGGGTGCCGTCGGCGTTGCCGTCGCGCCACTCGTCGGTGGAGATCTTCCGCTCCTCGGTGGCGTAGCCGAGGTCTCCGGCGATGGTCAGCAGCGAGTCGCGGGTGATGCCGGGCAGCAGCGAGCCGGACAGCTCGGGGGTGACGATCCGGGCGCTCTCGCCCTCGCCGAAGACGAAGTAGAGGTTCATCCCGCCCATCTCCTCGATCCAGCGGCGCTCGATCGCGTCCAGCCAGACCACCTGGTCGCAGCCCTGCTCGGCGGCCTGGGCCTGGGCCACCAGCGAGGCGGCGTAGTTGCCGCCGCACTTGGCGGCGCCGGTGCCGCCGGGCGCGGCCCGGACGTACTCCTCGGAGAGCCAGACCGAGACTGGCTGGACGCCGCCGCTGAAGTAGGCGCCGGCCGGCGAGGCGATCACCATGAACAGGTACGAGTCGGCCGGGCGGACGCCGAGGCCGACCTCGGTCGCGATCATGAACGGGCGCAGGTAGAGGCTGGCCTCGCCCTGGCTGGGCACCCAGGCGGCGTCCTGCTGGACCAGCGCCTCGATGGCGGCCACGAAGGTGTCCTGCGGCAGTTCCGGCATCGCCAGCCGGCGCGCGGAGGCCTGGAACCGGGCGGCGTTGGCGTACGGGCGGAAGCTCTGGATGCTGCCGTCGGCGGTGCGGTAGGCCTTCAGTCCCTCGAAGATCGACTGACCGTAGTGCAGGATCGCGTTGGCCGGGTCGATCTCCAGCGGCGCGTACGGGGTGAGCTGGGCGTCGTGCCAGCCTCGGCCCTCGGTCCAGCGGATGGTCACCATGTTGTCGGTGAAGTAGCGGCCGAAGCCGGGGTTGGCGAGGCGGGCCTCGCGTTCTGCGGCGGCGAGGGGGTGCGCCGAGGGCTTGAGCTCGATCGCGAGGTGCTCGGTGGGCTCGATGGGGGAGGTCATGGCGTTACGTCCTTCACCGTGTCGTCATGGCGGGCCGCGCTCGTGGTGTGTGAGGGCGCCCAAGGTCGATGGTCGCACTTTCCGGGACCGCTCGAACACTCGCCCTGGTTCGGGTACGGCGAAGCGGCCCGGAAGGGCGTACCGGGTGGTGCCGGCATGCTGTCTTCCGGACCGCCTGGACGGTCCCCGCGCAGTACCGGCCGGTCAGCCGGCTACTCGGGCGGCGAGGGCGTCGCCGACCTCGGAGGTGGAGCGGGGCGCGCTGAGCGTGACCCGGGCGGCCAGGTCCGCGGCGACCGCGGCCTCGATCCGGGCGGCCTCGTCGGCCAGGCCCAGGTGCTGGAGCATCATGGCGACCGACAGCACGGTGGCGGTCGGGTCGGCCTTGCCCTGTCCGGCGATGTCCGGGGCCGAGCCGTGCACCGGCTCGAACATCGACGGGAACGCACCGCTCGGGTTGATGTTGCCGCTGGCGGCCAGGCCGATGCCGCCGGTGACGGCCGCGGCCAGGTCGGTGAGGATGTCACCGAAGAGGTTGTCGGTGACGATGACGTCGAAGCGCTCGGGCTGGGTGACGAAGAAGATCGTTGCCGCGTCGACGTGCAGGTAGTCGGTGCTGACCTCGGGGAACTCGGCCGCGACCGCGCCGAAGATCCGGGTCCACAGGTGTCCGGCGTGGACCAGCACGTTGTTCTTGTGCACCAGGGTCAGCTTCTTGCGCGGGCGGGCCTGGGCGCGGGCGAAGGCGTCGCGGACCACGCGCTCGATGCCGAAGGCGGTGTTCAGGCTGACCTCGGTGGCGATCTCCTCCGGGGTGCCGGTGCGGAGCGTGCCGCCGTTGCCGACGTACGGGCCCTCGGTGCCCTCGCGGACGACCACGAAGTCGATGTTCGGCTCACCCGCGAGCGGGGAGTCGACCCCGGGGAACAGCTTGCCGGGGCGCAGGTTGACGTGGTGGTCGAAGGCGAAGCGCAGCTTGAGCAGCAGCCCGCGCTCCAGCACCCCGGAGGGCACCGACGGGTCGCCGATCGCGCCGAGGAGGATGGCGTCGTTGTGCTTCAGCTCCTCCAGCACGCTGTCCGGGAGGGTTTCGCCGGTGGCGTGGTAGCGGCGAGCGCCGAGGTCGTACTCGGTGGTCTCCACCTTGGAGTCGGCGGGGAGGACGGCGGCGAGGACCTTGAGCCCTTCGGCGACGACTTCCTGGCCGATGCCGTCACCGGGGATCACTGCGAGGCGGAGGGTACGAGACATGCCGGAACCCTACTCCCGGTTCCACCTGGTGGGCATCAGGCGTCCGCGATGCGAACGGAACCGAGGGCCGCTCGGCCGGCGGCGGTCTACCGGTGGCCGGTCACGCCGCCGTTGTCGCGGCGGTCCAGGGCACGCTGGAGTGCGGCGATGGCGTTGGCCCGGTCGCTGTTCGACTGACGGCGGCGGGGACGGGTCGGGGTCTGCGGGCGCTGCTGGTCCATGAGGGGGCTCCTCTTGACGCGCGGGGGTGGTGGCGTGGGCCGCGCAGGGATCGCCCGCGACAAGGGCCGGTCGGAGCTGGCTGCGGATACAGCGGATCGTCCGACATCCTCACGGTACGACAGGAGACCGCGACTGTCTGCGGAACTACTTGGATTTCCTACTATCTGAGACGGATACCACTCGAACGCGGCACGAGAGCCGCTCGAACGCGACGGCGCCCCGCCCACCGGTGAGCGGTGGACGGGGCGCCGGAAGGGCCCTTCGCGGACGGTCGGTCGCCGAGCTCAGTCGCTGAGGTTCACCGAACGGGCGAACTTGGCGCCGATCTCGGCCGAGATCTCGGCCAGCAGCGGCTGCGGGATCTCGCTGTCGACGGTGAGCGACACCAGCGCGTCGCCGCCCTCGGCGTCCCGGGAGACCTGCATCCCGGCGATGTTGATCGAGGCCTCGCCGAGCAACTGGCCGAGGACCCCGACCACGCCGGGGCGGTCGTCGTAGCGGAAGAAGGCCATGTGGTCGGTGAGCACCACGTCCACGTCGAAGGTGTCCACGCCCACGATCTTCTGGATCCGCTTGGGGCCGGACAGCGTCCCGGAGACGGCGACCTCGCGGCCGTCGGTCAGCGTGCCGCGGACGGTGATGACGTTGCGGTACTCCGGGCTCTCGCTGGTCGTGGTGAGACGGACCTCAAGGCCGCGCTCCTGGGCGAACAGCGGGGCGTTGACGTAGGAGACGGTCTCGGCGACGACGTCCTCGAAGACGCCCTTGAGCGCGGACAGCTCCAGCACCTTGACGTCGTGCTGGGTGATCTCGCCGCGGACCTCGACGTCCAGCCGGGCGGCGACCTCGCCGGCCAGCGCGGTGAAGATCCGGCCGAGCTTCTCGGCCAGCGGCAGCCCGGGGCGCACGTCCTCGGCGATCACGCCGCCCTGGACGTTCACCGCGTCCGGGACCAGCTCGCCGGCCAGCGCCAGCCGGACCGACTTGGCGACCGAGATGCCGGCCTTCTCCTGCGCCTCGTCGGTGGAGGCGCCCAGGTGCGGGGTGCAGACCACGTTGTCGAAGGCGAACAGCGGGGAGTCGGTGCACGGCTCCTTGCTGTAGACGTCGAGCCCGGCGCCGGCCACCCGGCCCTCCTTGAGCGCGGCGGCCAGGGCCTCCTCGTCGACGATCCCGCCGCGGGCGGCGTTGACGATGCGCACCGTCGGCTTGACCTTGTGCAGCGCCTCGTCGCCGATCAGGCCGATGGTCTCCGGGGTCTTCGGCAGGTGCACCGTGATGAAGTCGGCGACCTCCAGCAGCTCGTCCAGCGGCATCAGCTTGACGCCCATCTGGGCCGCGCGGGCGGCCTGGATGTAGGGGTCGTAGGCAACGATCTTCATCCCGAACGCGGACATCCGCTGCGCGACCAGGACGCCGATCCGGCCCAGGCCGACCACGCCCAGGGTCTTCTCCGCCAGCTCGACGCCGGTGTACTTGCTGCGGGCCCACTTCCCGGCCTTGAGCGCGGTGTTGGCGGCCGGGATGTGCCGGGCCGTGGAGATCAGCAGGCCGCAGGCCAGCTCGGCGGCGGTGACGATGTTGGACGTCGGGGCGTTCACGACCATCACGCCGGCCTTGGTGGCGGCGGGGACGTCCACGTTGTCCAGGCCGACGCCGGCGCGGGCGACGACCTTGAGCCTTCCGGCGGCGGCGATGGCCTCGGCGTCGACCTTGGTGGCGGAGCGGATCAGGATCGCGTCGACGTCGGCGATCGCGGGCAGCAGCGCGGCCCGGTCGGCGCCGTCGCAGTGGCGGATCTCGAAGTCGGGGCCGAGGGCGTCGACGGTCGCGGGGGAGAGCTCTTCCGCGATGAGGACGACAGGCTTCTTGGTGGGTGCAGCGCTCACGACAGTTGTCCTTACTGTCCGGATCTCCCCTGCCGCACGGGTGTGGGTGGCACCCGGGAAAGGACGGCATGGTGGGAACGGTGGCATGCCGCGTTGGAGACGCACGACGCTGTGGGCCTGACGCGCACTCGGGAGTCTAGCGAGGGTCGGGGACCGCCCTCGCACCCCTGCGGTGGAATCACCCGCACGGGACCTTACGAACCGTACAAAGATGCGGGGGCGCCCCCGAAAGGGCACCCCCGCCGCGGTGGAGGGGTGAGGCCTTACGCCTCCTCGTCCACCCAGCTCATCAGCTTGCGGAGCTTCTTGCCGGTGGTCTCCAGCAGGTGCTCGCCGTCGGCCTTCTTGTACTCGTTGTACTTCGGCAGGCCGTTCTTGTACTCGGCGATCCAGGCGTTGGCGAAGGTGCCGTCCTGGATCTCGGCCAGGACCTGCTTCATCGCGGCCTTGGTGTCGGCGGTGACGATGCGGGGGCCGGTGACGTAGTCGCCCCACTCGGCGGTCTCGGAGACCGACCAGCGCATCTTCTCCAGGCCGCCCTCGTACATCAGGTCGACGATGAGCTTCAGCTCGTGCAGGCACTCGAAGTAGGCGATCTCGGGCTGGTAGCCGGCCTCGACCAGGGTCTCGAAGCCCGCCTTGACCAGCGCGGAGGTGCCACCGCAGAGGACGGCCTGCTCACCGAACAGGTCGGTCTCGGTCTCCTCGGTGAAGGTGGTCTTGATGACCCCGGCCCGGGTGCCGCCGATGCCCTTGGCGTAGGAGAGCGCCAGCTCCAGGCCCTTGCCGGTGGCGTCCTGCTCGACCGCCACGATGCAGGGGACGCCGCGGCCCTCCTCGTACTGGCGGCGGACCAGGTGGCCGGGGCCCTTCGGGGCGACCATGCAGACGTCGACGTCGGCCGGGGGCTGGATGAAGCCGAAGCGGATGTTCAGGCCGTGGCCGAAGAACAGCGCGTCGCCGGCCTTGAGGTTGGGCTCGACGACCTCCTTGTAGACGTCGCCCTGGATCGGGTCCGGCACCAGGATCATGATGACGTCGGCCTCGGCCGCGGCCTCGGCCGGGGTGACCACGCGCAGGCCCTGCTCCTCGGCCTTGGCACGGGACTTGGACTCGGGCAGCAGGCCGACGCGGACGTCGACGCCGGAGTCGCGCAGCGAGAGCGCGTGGGCGTGGCCCTGGCTGCCGTAGCCCAGGATCGCGACCTTGCGGCCCTGGATGATGGACAGATCAGCGTCGTCGTCGTAGAACAGCTCGGCCATCGCTGGCTTCTCCTTGCGGGGGGTCTTCGCGGTCAGGGACACGGTACGCCGCCGGGCGCATCGCGGGATTCGTTCTCGTATGCTGAGACCGGCGTCTCAATTGCCACTGGAATTCAGGCACTGCGTTCGAGCGCGCGGAGCGACCGGTCGGTGATCGAGCGGGCGCCTCGGCCCACCGCCACCATCCCGGACTGCACCAGTTCCTTGATGCCGTAGGGCTCCAGCATCCGCAGCATCGCCTCCAGCTTGTCGGAGCTGCCGGTGGCCTCGATGGTCACCGCGTCCGGAGAGACGTCCACGGTCTTGGCCCGGAACAGCTGGACGATCTCGGTGATCTGGGAGCGGGTCTCGCTGTCCGCGCGCACCTTGACCAGGACCAGCTCCCGGCGGATCGCCGAGGTCGGGTCCAGCTCGACGATCTTTATGACGTTGACCAGCTTGTTGAGCTGCTTGGTGACCTGCTCCAGCGGCAGGGCCTCCACATTGACGACGATGGTCATCCGGGAGATGTCGGGGTGCTCGGTCGGTCCGACCGCGAGCGAGTCGATGTTGAATCCCCGGCGGGAGAACAGGGCGGCGATGCGGGCGAGCACGCCGGGCTTGTTCTCGACCAGGACGGAGAGCGTGTGCTTGGACATGGGGCCGTTCCCTCTACTCTTCGTTGTCGCCGAAGTCCGGGCGGACGTTCCGTGCCGCCAGGATCTCGTCGTTGCTGGTGCCGGCGGCGACCATGGGCCAGACCATGGCGTCCTGGTGCACGATGAAGTCGATCACGACCGGGGCGTCGTTCAGGGCCATCGCCTGCTGGATCACCGCGTCCAGGTCCTCCGGGCGCTCGCAGCGCAGGCCGTAGCAGCCCATCGCCTCGGAGAGCTTGACGAAGTCCGGGATCCGGGTGCCCTGCGCGGGCTGGGCGATGCCGTCGTGCTCGGGGCCGCTGTGCAGCACGGTGTTGCTGTAGCGCTGGTCGTAGAACAGGGTCTGCCACTGCCGGACCATGCCCAGCGAGCCGTTGTTGATCACCGCGACCTTGATCGGGATGTTGTTCAGCGCGCAGGTGACCAGCTCCTGGTTGGTCATCTGGAAGCAGCCGTCGCCGTCGATCGCCCAGACCGCGGTGTCCGGCATCCCGGCCTTGGCGCCCATCGCGGCCGGGACCGCGTAGCCCATGGTCCCGGCGCCGCCGGAGTTCAGCCAGGTGGCCGGCTTCTCGAAGGTCAGGAACTGCGAGGCCCACATCTGGTGCTGGCCCACGCCGGCCGCGTAGATCGCGTCCGGGCCGACCAGTTGGCCGATCCGCTCGATCACCTGCTGCGGGCTGAGCATCCCGTCCGGGGCCGGGTCCCAGCCGACCGGGTAGGTCTTCCGCCAGCCGTTCAGCTGCACCCACCAGTCGCCGTAGTCGACCGCGGTGCCGGCTGCGAACTCGGCCTGGACCGCCTGGATCAGGTCGGCCAGGATCTCCCTGGCGTCGCCGACGATCGGCACGTCCGCGATGCGGTTCTTGCCGATCTCGGCCGGGTCGATGTCCGCGTGCACGATCTTGGCGAGCGGGGCGAAGCCGTCCAGCCGGCCGGTGACCCGGTCGTCGAAGCGGGTGCCCAGGGCGAACAGCAGGTCGGACTTCTGCAGCGCGGTCACCGCGGCGACCGAGCCGTGCATCCCGGGCATGCCCAGGTGCTGGTCGTGGGTGTCCGGGAAGGCACCGAGCGCCATCAGCGTGGTGACCACCGGCGCGCCGGTCAGCTCGGCCAGGATCCGCAGCTCGGCGGTGGCGCCGGCCTTGATCACCCCGCCGCCGACGTAGAGCACCGGGCGCTTGGCCGAGGTCAGCATCCGGGCCGCCTCGCGGATCTGCTTGGCGTGCGGCTTGGTCACCGGGCGGTAGCCGGGCAGCTGCTGCTCGACCGGCCAGCGGAACACCGTCCGGGCCTGCAGCGCGTCCTTGGCGATGTCGACCAGGACCGGGCCCGGACGCCCGGTGGCGGCGATGTGGAACGCCTCGGCGATCACCCGGGGGATCTCGGACGGGTCGGTGACCAGGTAGTTGTGCTTGGTGATCGGCATGGTGATGCCGCAGATGTCCGCCTCCTGGAAGGCGTCCGTGCCGATCGCGGCGCTGGCGACCTGGCCGGTGATGGCGACGATCGGCACCGAGTCCATGTAGGCGTCGGCGATCGGGGTCACCAGGTTGGTCGCGCCCGGACCCGAGGTCGCCATGCAGACGCCGACCTTGCCGGTGGCCTGCGCGTAGCCGGTCGCGGCGTGGCCCGCGCCCTGCTCGTGCCGGACCAGGATGTGGCGGACCTTGGTGGAGTCCATCAGCGGGTCGTAGGCCGGCAGGATCGCCCCGCCGGGGATGCCGAAGACCGTCTCGGCCCCGACCGCTTCGAGCGAGCGGATGAGCGACTGCGCCCCGGTCATGGGCTCGGCGATCGGGGTCTCGCCCCGCTGCGGGGCGGCGGCTGCCTGCTCAGTCATCTGCTGGTTCCTTCTCGGAGGGGTACTGCTTCGACAAGACTCGCAGCACGGCGTTTTGAGGGGGAGTGGGCAACAAAAAACCCCTCGTGCCCATGGGCATGCGAGGGGTGGCGCGTCGGCCTTCGGATTCCGGGTCGAAGGGACTCCGGATCAGCCGACGCGCCCGCCAAGTACGAGAATTCGGGTGCGCATGGCATCGACCTTCCTCCGGCACCCTGCGGAGTGTCAAGCCGGGGGTAACGACGTCTCATCATGCGGACCCGTTCCGAGATGGCTCCCCTGGACCGGTGGGCCGGGGCGTACCGGCTGGTCCGGGGCGGGGCGTGGGTGGGCGGAGCGGTGATGCCGCAGGTCACCCCGCAGGTCGCCGCGAAGTTCACTCGAAGGGTGGACAAGCCGGGGCAGTTCGGCCGCCGCGGGGCGCGGCAGCGCGAAGCCGGGACCGCGGAGCAGCGCGTCCAGCCGCGCCTCCTCCAGCGGCCCGGAGAAGAAGGCGCCCTGGCCGCGGCGGCAGCCGAGGTCGCGGAGCAGTGCCGCCTGGGCGGCGTGGTCCACACCCTCGGCCACCGTGGTCAAGCCCAGCTCGCGGCCCAGTCGCAGCACGCTGGTGGCCAGGGTGCGCAGGAAGGCGGACTCGACCAGGCCCTCGACCAGGCCGCGGTCCAGCTTGATCAGGTCGACCGGGAGCCTGCGCAGCCCGCTGAGCGGTGCGGACGGGCCGCCGACGCCGTCCAGGGCGAGGCCGACGCCGAGCCGGTGCAGCGCGTTGAGCCGGCGCACCGTCTCGTCGAAGCCCCCGCCGCGGGTCCGCGGCACCGCGTGGGCGTCGTCGTCGAACCGGTCGCCGCGGTCGTCCGCGGCGGCGCCGTCGGTGATCTCCAGCAGCAGGCAGGCGGGCGGCAGGCCGGTCCGCCGGAGCAGGGCCTCCAGTGACTCGCAGAGGCCGGGCGCGGCCAGCCGCCGGGCGGAGAGCCGGACCGCGACCGGGACCGGGCCGAGGGTCGCGCCGAGCCGCTCCCGGCGCTCGACCGCGAGCTGGACCGCCTCCTCGACCATCCAGCGGGAGAACCGGGCCGCCCGGTCGCCGCCCTCGGAGGCGCGCAGGAACTCGGCCGGGGTGAGCAGCAGCCCGTCCGCCGAGCGCCAGCGGGCCTGCGCGGACAGCGCGGCGACCGTGCCGGTCTCCAGGTCGACCACCGGCTCGTGCAGCAGCGCGAACCGGCCCTCGCGGACCGCGACCCGGAGCCGCTGCTCCAGCTCGGTGCGCCGGCGCAGGTCGCCGCGCAGCTCCGGGTCGTAGACCGCGACCCGGCCCTTGCCGCTCTTCTTCGCCTGGTACATGGCCAGATCGGCGTTGCGCAGCAGCGCGGCCGGGGTGATCCCGGGCTCGGCGAAGGCGATCCCGATGCTGGCGGCCACGCCCAGTTCCTCGCCGCCGATCCAGTACGGGGCGCCCAGCGCGGCCCGCAGCCGCTCGGCGACATCCTCGGCCTGGCTCGGGCCGAGGCCGCCGAGCAGCACCGCGAACTCGTCGCCGCCGAGCCGGGCCACGGTGTCGCCGGCCCGGACCGTGTCCTGCAGCCGCCGGGCCGCCTGGACCAGCAGTTCGTCGCCGACCTGGTGTCCGGCGCTGTCGTTGACCGCCTTGAAGCCGTCCAGGTCGAGGAAGAGCACGGCGACGCCGGCCTCGGTGTCGGCCGGCCCGCCCGGGGCGGCCAGCGCGGCCCGGCCGCGGTCCAGGAAGAGCGCCCTGTTGGGCAGGTCGGTCAGCGTGTCGTGGAACGCGTTGTGTTCCAACTGGGCCTGCAGCCGCACCCGTTCGGAGACGTCGCGGCAGTTGAAGATCAGCCCGTCGCGGTAGCGGTTGACGGTGGACTCGACGTCGAGCCACTCCCCCGCGCCGGAGCGGATCCGGCACTCGATCCTGGCGGTGGGCTCCACCGAGGGGCTCTGCGCCAGGTAGCGCTGGACCTCCCAGAGCACGTGCCCGAGGTCCTCGGGGTGGACCATCTCCGGCAGCCTGGTGCCGATCAGCTCCTCGGCCGGGCGGCCGTAGACCCCGGCGGCGGCCGGGCTGACGTAGCGCAGCACCCCGTCCGGGTCGGCGATCATGATGACGTCGCTGGAGCCCTGGACCAGCGAGCGGAAGTGGTTCTCCTGGTGCGAGAGCCGCTGGGCCAGCGCCAGGTTGTCCAGCAGCATGATGCCCTGACGCAGGATCAGCGCGAACACCACGGTGCAGGCCACGATCAGCACGAAGCGGTCCAGCCGGTCCTGCCCGAACGCGTTGTAGAGCAGCCCGACGGTGCAGACGGCGGCGGCGGCGTAGGGCGTCAGCGCGCTGAAGGTGGACGCGACCCGGGGCGAGCGGACCACGTTGGCCACCGCGTGCGCGGTGCTGCTGCCGGGACGGGCCCAGGGCGCCCAGGCCAGCAGCATGCTGCCGGTGAACCAGCCGGCGTCGAGCAACTGCCCCGAGTGGTAGGAGTCGTCGAGGGCCTGACTGGTGAACAGCGCGTCGCAGAGCACGGTCAGGGCGAGGGCCACTATGGCGGTGTGCACCGCGGCGCGGTTGCCGTCCCGGCTCCGGAAGCGCAGCCCCAGCACCATGCTGACCAGCAGGATGTCCAGCACCGGGTAGGCCAGTGCCATCGACAGCCGGAACGGGCTGCCCTGGTCGCCGCGGGCGGTGCGGGCCAGCGCCAGGCTCCAGCTGAGGGTCAGCAGCGAACCGGCGATCAGCCAGCCGTCCAGCGCCAGGCAGAGCCAGCCCGCGGCGTTGCGGGGGCGGCTGGAGAGCAGCAGCAGGCCGAGGATGGCGGGCGGCGCGAACAGCAGGAAGGCGTAGTCGGCGAACGAGGGGCTGGGGATCGGGACCCGCAGCACCACCTCGTACCAGCCCCAGGTGCCGTTGCCGAGGGCGACCATCAGCGAGGAGAGACCGAAGCAGAGCCAGGCCGGGCGGTGCCGTCCGGCGGCGGTGCAGCCGTGCACCAGGCAGGAGAGCGAGGCGGTCAGCGCGGCGGCGGCCAGGCCGAAGTCGCCCATGAAGTCGGCCAGTCCGCGGGAGCCCCAGCCGGTGGCGGCGCCGGCCAGGTAGCCGAGGCAGACCAGCAGGATCAGCAGCCGCGGCAGCCGCGGCGCGTGCTGGACCGGCTCGCCGTCCTCGGGCCCGGCGTCGTCGTCCGGGTCGGCGGGGTCGAGCACGGCGGACGGGGCCTCGCCGAGCAGTCCGGCCCCGACCAGGCGCTGCGGGAACCCGGTGCGGACGTCCGCGAACAGGGCCGGCCTCGACCTCGGCGGGGCCTGCTCCTCGGCCCAGGGCGGGCCGGGCAGCACGGTCTCGGTACTCGTCACCGGCAACTCCCCCTCCGGTCCCGGGTGCGGGTGCAACGGCGGTGCGGAACGCTCCGTACCGGCTCTCCCGGTCGGGACCTTACACCACTCTCGTCACTCTGCGACATCCACACTCAACTCAGAGTAATGGAGCGGGGGGTGGGCGCAGCACGGGATCGGACCGGAAAGGCGGCCCCGAGCGCGGGGAATCGGCCGAATGGCCGGGCGCACGCCAGGGGCGCGGGTGGCCGCGGTGTGCGCCCTGACGCGCGCCTCAGCCGACCACGTTGGCCAGCGGCAGACCCTCGTGCGCGCGCAGCAGTTGGGCCCGGAGCAGCCGCAGCGCGCGCGGCAGGAAGGCCGAGCTGGGGCCGCCGACGTGCGGGGTGATCAGCACGCCGGGGGCCCGCCACAGCGGATGCTCGGCGGGCAGCGGCTCGGGGTCGGTGACGTCCAGGGCGGCCCTGAGCCGGCCCGACTCCAGCTCCGCCAGCAGCGCCGCGGTGTCCACCACCGCGCCCCTGGCGACGTTGACCAGCAGCGCCCCCGGCTTCATCCGGGCCAGGAACTCCGCGTCGGCCAGGTGCCGGGTCGCCTCGGTGAGCGGGGTCAGCAGCACCACCACGTCCGCCTCCGGCAGCAGTCCGGGCAGCTCGGCCAGGGCACGCACCGGGCCGTGCGCGGACTCCCTGGCGCTGCGGGCGACCCGTTCCACCCGGCACTCGAACGGGATCAGCCGCTGCTCCAGGGCCGCGCCGATCGAGCCGTAGCCGACGATCAGCACGGTCCGGTCGGCCAGCGCGGACTGGAACGACTGGTCCCAGACGCCGTCCGCCTGGTTGCGGACGAAGCCGGGAATGCCGCGCAGCGAGGCCAGCGTCAGCGCCACCGCCAGCTCGGCGGTGCTGGCGTCGTGCAGCCCCCTGGCGTTGCACGCGGTCACCCCCGGCGGCAGGTGCGGCAGCACGTCGTCCATTCCCGCGGTCAGCGTCTGCACGGTGCGCAGCGCGGGCAGCCGCGGCAGCAGCGCGACGGCCGCCCGGTGCCGCATGTAGGGGAGGCAGTAGAACTCGACCCGGTCCAGTTCCCGTTGGGCCGGTGGTTCGGCCGTCCCGTCCCAGACCAGGGCGTCCAGGTCGGCGGGCAGGCCGCCGATCTGCTCGGGCGGGTAGGGCAGCAGGTAGCGCGGAGTCATACCGCCGACGCTAGCGGAACCGCTCCGGCGTCAGCCGACCAGGTGCAGCCGGTGCGCCAGCGCGGCGGCCTCGCCCCGGCCGGTGACCTCCAGCTTGGCCAGGATGTTGGAGACGTGCACGCTGGCGGTCTTGGGCGAGATGTAGAGCTCGTCCGCGATCTGGCGGTTCGTCCGGCCCAGCGCGACCAGGCCGAGTACCGCCTGCTCACGCGGTGTCAGATGGAACCGGCTCCGCGGCTCGTCCGCCGCGGGGCCAGGACCGGCCGGGTCGGCGGCGCCGTGCAGCCGGGCCCGATCGGCCAGCCGGGCCGCCTCCTGCCGCAGCCGCAGGTCGCCGTGCCGCTCGGCCTGCTGCTCGGCGCGCCGGAGCAGGTCCGCGGCGGCGCCGCGGTCGCCCTGCGCCGCGTACGCCTCGGCGGCCTGGAGAAGCGCGATCCCGAGCGGGTACGGCAGTCCGGCCGGTTCCAGCGCCTCGACCGCGCGCAGCCGCCCGGCCGGGTCGAGTACGCCCTCGGCACGGGCGAGTTCGGCATCCAGCAGGGCGGTCCAGCCGGGGGTGAGCGGCCAGCAGCCGCCCAGTCCGGCGGTCGACGCGCGGATCCGCTCCAGTACCTCGGCCCGTCCGGCGTCCAACCCCGGCAGCCCGCGGGAGTCCGCCTCGGCGGCGGCGCCGTGCACCAGCATCGGCCAGATGTAGCGCTCCTTGCCCATCGGGAAGCCCCGGTCCAGGGTCTTCAGCAGTTCGGCACGGGCGTCGCCGAACCGGCCGTCCGCGGCGGCCAGCCGGATCACCAGCGCGGACAGCGGCAGCCAGTTCTGTGCCTTGGCCGGGTCGGTGGTCTCCACCGCGCGGGCCAGGTGCTCGGCGGCGGCCGGGAGGTCGGCCCTGAGCAGCGCGAGTTCGGCCCTGAGCCGGTCCAGGAAGCTCTGGTCGGCGGGGCCGCCCAGGTGGCCGGGCGCGGAGTCGAGCAGTTCGGCGGCCTCCGCCTGCTCGCCCACCGACAGCAGCGACTCGACCAGGTTGCCGCGCAGGATGGGTCCGGCCGCGCCCAGCAGGCCGTTGCTGCGGGCCATCTCGCAGCCGGCCCTGGCCGCCTCGACCGCCTCGGCGGAGCGGCCCAGGCCCTCGTAGACGTCCGAGAGGTTGACGTGGACCCGGGACATCAGGTCCGGCTCCTGCAGTTCCAGGGCCCGGCGGCGGACCTCGGTCAGCTCGGTCAGGCCCTGCTCCTGGCGGCCGAGCAGCGCCAGCAGCGTGCCCAGGGTGACCCGGGCGTGCAGCTCCACCGTCTCCGCGCCGACCTGACGGGCGATCAGCACCGCGCGCTCGGCCAGCGCGACGTCATCCGGCGCGGGCCAGTCGACCATGCCGCAGCCGGCGAGCCGGCTGAACACCTCGGCCTGCACCGCGCTCGGCGGGCGGTTCTCGACCAGGGCGCGGGCGTGCGCCAGGTCGGCCCGGCCGCCGTCGCGGACCAGGGTGCCGCCGACCCGGGAGCGCATCGCCCAGAACCAGGCCGCGCGGGACGGGTCGGCGGTCTCGTCGACCAGCCGCAGCGCCTGCTTGCACAGGCTGAGGCAGCGTTCGCGCTCCCCGCAGAGCCGGGCGGCGACCGCCGCCTCGGCGAACACGTCGACCAGCCGGAGCCGTTCGCAGCAGCTGGCGTCCGGGTCGTCGTCGCAGCTGCAGGGCGGGTAGGACTCGGCGTAGTCGGCCGGGCGCAGCTCGGCCAGGACCTCCGGCGGGACCCGGTCCCACAGTTCCAGGGCGCGTTCCAGCAGTTGCAGCTGCTCGGCGAAGGCGTTGCGGCGGCGGGCCTCGCGTCCGGCCTCCAGCGCCGCGGGCAGGGCGCGGGCCGGATCCCCGGCGCTGTACCAGTAGTTGGCGAGCCGGGTGATCCGCTCCTCGGCCGGGACCAGCTGCGGCTGCTCGCTGAGCACGGTGGCGTAGCGGCGCTTGATCCGGCTGCCCTCGCCGGGCAGCAGGTCGTCGGCGACGGCCTCGCGGACCAGCGCGTGCCGGAAGCAGTAGCCGTCCCCGGCGCTGGTGGGACGGAGGATGTTGGCGTCCACCGCGGCCCGCAGTGCGGCCAGCAGCTCGTCCTCGCCCTGTGCCAGGACCGCGCTGAGCAGGCCGTACTCCACCGCCGAGCCGCCCTGGGCGAGAGTGCGCAGCACCGGTTGGACCGGTTCCGGCAGCGCCTCGACCCGGACCATGAGCAGGTCCCTGAGCGAGTCGGTGAGCCCGGTGGAGCAGCCCTCCTGGTAGCTGGCGGCCAGTTCCTCGACGAAGAACGGGATGCCCTCGGAGCGCCGGTAGATCCGCTCCAGCAGCCGGGACTCCGGGACCGCGGCCAGGATTCCGGCCAGCTGGTCGCCGACCTCGGCCCGGCCGAGCCGGGGCAGTTCCAGCCGCTGGACCGTGCGCAGCCGCTCCAGCTCGGCCAGGAACGGCCGGAGCGGGTGGCGGCGGTGCAGGTCGTCGCTGCGGTAGCTGCCGACGATGACCAGCCGGGCGTGCCGCAGCGAGCGCAGCAGGTACACCAGCAGTTCCCGGGTGGAGCGGTCGGACCAGTGCAGGTCCTCCAGGGCGAGCACGACGGTGCGGTCCGCGGCCAGGCGCTCGAACAGCTGAGCGGTGTGCTCGAACAGCCTGGCCCGGCCGAACTCGTCGTGCGTCTCCGGGACGGCCTGGCCCAGCTCCGGCAGCAGCTGCGACAGCCGTCCCTCGTTCCCCGCCGCCGCCTGCTCCACCTCGGCCCCGAGCGCCCGGTGCAGCGCCCGCAGCGCGGTCACCATCGGCGCGTACGGCAGGCCGTCCGCGCCGATCTCGATGCAGCCGCCGACCGCGACCGCCGCCCCGCCCCCGGCGGCCGCGCAGAGGAACTCCTCCAGCAGCCGGGTCTTGCCGACCCCCGCGTCCCCCGCGATCAGCAGCGCCTGCGGCTGCCCCTCCCCCGCGCGCCGCAGCGCCCCGGTCAGCTCCGCCAACTCGGCGGAACGGCCGACGAACACAGGACTCACCGATTTGCGCTCCACAGGAGTGAGCATCGCACACGCCTCCGACAGGTCCGAAGTGCTTTGCGGCCGGTCACCGCCCGGTCAGCAGGCGCCGGCGCTGGGCCGGGGCGAGCGGCCGAAGCGGCGTACCCCCCGCGGGTGCGGTCGGGCCGCACCCCCCTTCCGTCCGTCGCTGTCGGACTCGGCCGCCAGGCGGACCAGGCGGTGCTGCTCGGCGGCCCGGATCAGCGCGTCCCGCTGGTACTTGGCGGTCTGGTACTGGATGTAGTCGTTCGACACGGTGTGCTCCTTGTTTCCCTGCTGGTTCCCGGTTTCCTTCTGGACTCAAGATTCCTCTGCAAGGGGGGTGCCGGGCATCGGGAGACTGCCCGATCTTCCGGCCGGGAAGGGCCTTAGACAGCACTCAGGCCGCCCCACCCCGAGGGTGGGACGGCCTAAGGCCCGCCCGAGTGCCTGGCCGAGTGCCTAGGCGAAGTCGCCCAGATCGGACACCTGGGCGACCGCGTCGGCGAGGCTCGGCTGGTAGAGGCTGAGGATCGGGCCCTTGACGTAGGGGTTGCCGCTGCCGGCCGGCTCGTTCTTCAGCGGGTGGTTGGTGGTGGCCGCGTCCGGCATGAAGTCGGCTGACTTGACGTCCAGTTCGTCGAAGCTCCGGACCGCGCCGGAGGTGGTGTGGCCGGGGTCCAGGTCGATCACCGCGTAGAGGCTCTGGCCCGCGTGGATCGAGGCGTACGGGGCCCCGCCCAGCCCGCCGGGGACCTTGGGGGTGACGAACTTCGCGGTGCCGCTGGTGGCGCCGATGCTGGCGCTGTCGGCGACCGACACGGCCGGGTAGTAGCTCAGGCCGCAGGCGGCCTTGCCGTGGTTGGTGGCCACGATCACCCGGCGGGTGTCGCCGATCGTGTGCTGGTACTGCACCGCGACGGTGACCTGGCCGGAGTCGCAGGGGTGCTTCCAGGCGTAGGCGTCGCTGGTGGCGTTCCCGCCGGAGCCGGCGGAGCCGCCGGGCGCCTTCGCCGTGGGCGCGGCCTGCGGCGGCGTCGCCGGCTGGGACGGCCGGACGTCCTGGCTCCCGGACGTCTTGGACGTCTTGGACGAGACCGGGACCGCCCCGGCGGTCTGCCCGGCCGAGGCGCTCGCGCCGCCGGTCGCGGCACCGGCGGCGGCGCCGGTCGAGGAGCAGGCAGTGGTCAGGACGGCGGTGGCGGCGGCGAGAAGCGCGAGCGGGAGGCTGCGGCGGACGTTCATGTGGATTCCCCGTGGTTCGACTGTGCGTGCGGCGTCTGTACCAGTGGACACGATCATGCGGCCCGCGGTGGTTTCCCCCACGCCGTCACAGCGGCGTAACAGGGTCTCCGACGCACCGGAGCCCCGCCCGGCACCAGGCCGGACGGGGCTCCTGAGGATGCGTCAGCGCACGGGGCGTCAGCGGCACAGAGCCTCAACTCACAGGGCGTCAGAACTCAGGCCAGGCGCTCCAGGATGAGTTCCTTGACCCGGGCCGCGTCCGCCTGGCCGCGGGTGGCCTTCATCACCGCGCCGACCAGCGCACCGGCCGCGGCCAGCTTGCCGTCGCGGATCTTGTCGGCGATGGCCGGGTTGGCCGCGATGGCCTCGTCCACGGCCGTGCCCAGCGCCGAGTCGTCGGAGACCACGGCCAGACCGCGCTTGGCGACCACCTCGTCGGGCTCGCCCTCGCCGTCCAGGACGGCCTCGATCACCTGACGGGCCAGCTTGTCGTTCAGCGAGCCCGCGGCGACCAGCGCGCAGACCCGGGCGACCTGCGCCGGGGTGATCGGCTGGGCGCTCAGCTCGGTGCCGGACTCGTTCGCCCGGCGGGCCAGCTCGCCCATCCACCACTTGCGGGCCTGGTCCGCGGGCGCGCCCGCGGCGATGGTGTCCAGGATCGGCTCGATCGCACCGGCGTTCAGCGCGGACTGCATCTCCAGGTCGGAGATGCCCCACTCCTTCTGCAGCCGGTCCCGGCGGACCCGGGGCATCTCCGGCAGCGCGGCCCGCAGCTCCTGGACCCACTCCCGGGACGGGGCCACCGGCACCAGGTCCGGCTCGGGGAAGTAGCGGTAGTCCTCGGCGTTGTCCTTGATCCGCCCGGCGGTGGTGCTGCCGTCCTCCTCGTGGAAGTGGCGGGTCTCCTGGACGATGCTGCCGCCGTCGTTCAGCACCGCGGCGTGCCGCCGGATCTCGAACCGGGCGGCCCGCTCGACGCTGCGCAGCGAGTTGACGTTCTTGGTCTCCGAGCGGGTGCCGAACTCCTCGCGTCCGTGCGGGCGCAGCGAGAGGTTGACGTCGCAGCGCATCTGGCCCTTGTCCATCCGGGCCTCGGACACGCCCAGCGCCTTGATCACCTCGCGCAGCTCGGCCACGTACGCCTTGGCCACCTCGGGGGCGCGGCTGCCCGCGCCCTCGATCGGCTTGGTGACGATCTCGATCAGCGGGATGCCGGCCCGGTTGTAGTCCAGCAGCGAGTGCGAGGCGCCGTGGATGCGGCCGGTCGCGCCGCCGATGTGGGAGGACTTGCCGGTGTCCTCCTCCATGTGGGCGCGCTCGATCTGCACCCGGAACACCTCGCCGTCCTCCAGCGTGACGTCCAGGTAGCCGTTGTAGGCGATCGGCTCGTCGTACTGCGAGGTCTGGAAGTTCTTCGGCATGTCCGGGTAGAAGTAGTTCTTCCGCGCGAAGCGGCACCACTCGGCGATCTCGCAGTTCAGCGCGAGGCCGATCTTCACCGCGGACTCCACGCCCACCGCGTTCACCACCGGCAGCGAGCCGGGCAGCCCCAGGCAGGTCGGGCAGACCTGCGAGTTGGGCTCCGCGCCCAGCTCGGTGGAGCACCCGCAGAACATCTTGGTGGCGGTACCCAGCTCGACATGGACCTCCAGGCCCATCACCGGGTCGTACGACTCCAGTGCGTCGTCGTACGGCACCAGGTCAATGACGCTCACTGCTGCGTCCCCTCTTCGTCACTCGCGTGCATGGATTGCTCAGCCGAGCAGGATGTCGTCGTCGCCGAGCCGGCGCAGCTCGCGGACCAGCAGTGCGGTCGCGGTGACCAGGGCCAGGGCGCCGACGGCGGCGTTGACGAGCTTGAGGGTGTCGCCCTCCGCGCGGGCCTTGCGGATGTCCTTGACGATCCCGAAGGCGCCCCAGGCGCTGCCGCCCAGGCCGACCATCAGGCCGGGCTTGGTGTGCTTGAAGCCGGTCAACTGCTTGGCCTTGCTCGTGGTGTCGGTCATAGCGCCGGTGCCTCCTCCAGCAGGGGGTGTCCCCACTTAGCGTTGAGTGCCGCCTCGACCGCCGCACCTACCCGGTACAGCCGGTCGTCGGCCAGGGCGGGGGCGATGATCTGCAGGCCGACCGGGAGATTGTCCTCCGGTGCGAGGCCGCAGGGCACCGACATGGCCGAGTTGCCGGCCAGGTTCGACGGAATGGTGCACAGGTCGGCCAGGTACATCGCCATCGGGTCGTCGGCGCGCTCGCCGATCGGGAAGGCGGTGGTCGGCGTGGTCGGCGAGACCAGGACGTCGACCTCGCCGAAGGCGCGGTCGAACTCCCGGGTGATCAGCGTCCGCACCTTCTGCGCCGAGCCGTAGTAGGCGTCGTAGTAGCCGGAGGACAGGGCGTAGGTGCCCAGGATGATCCGGCGCTTGACCTCGGGTCCGAACCCGGCCTCGCGGGTCAGCGCGGTGACGTCCTCGGCCGAGCGGCTGCCGTCGTCGCCGACCCGCAGCCCGTACCGCATGGCGTCGAAGCGGGCCAGGTTGGAGCTGGCCTCGGACGGCGCGATCAGGTAGTACGCGGGCATCGCGTAGGTGAAGGACGGGCAGGAGACCTCGACCACGGTCGCGCCCAGCGCCCGCAGCAGCTCCACCGACTCGTTGAACCGCTGCATCACCCCCGGCTGGTAGCCCTCGCCCGCGAACTCCTTGACCACGCCGACCCGGAGGCCCTTGAGGTCACCGTGGGCGCCGGTCCGGGCGGCCTCGACCAGCGGGAGCACCGGGGCGTCGATGGAGGTGGAGTCCAGCGGGTCGTGCCCGGCGATGGCCTCGTGCAGCAGCGCCGCGTCCAGCACGGTGCGGGCGCACGGGCCGCCCTGGTCCAGCGAGGACGAGAAGGCGATCAGGCCGTAGCGGGAGACCGTGCCGTAGGTCGGCTTGACGCCGACGGTGCCGGTGACCGCGCCGGGCTGGCGGATCGAGCCGCCGGTGTCGGTGCCGATCGCCAGCGGGGCCTGGTACGCGGCCAGCGCGGCCGAGGAGCCGCCGCCGGAGCCGCCGGGGATCCGGGAGAGGTCCCAGGGGTTGCGGGTCGGGCCGTAGGCGCTGTTCTCGGTGGAGGACCCCATGGCGAACTCGTCCATGTTGGTCTTGCCGAGGACGACCACGCCGGCCTGCTTCAGCCGACTGGTCACGGTGGCGTCGTACGGCGGTACCCAGCCCTCCAGGATCTTCGATCCGGCGGTGGTGGGCACGCCCTTGGTGGTGAAGACGTCCTTGAGCGCGAGCGGGACGCCGGCCAGCGGGCCCAGCTCCTCGCCCTTGGCACGCCGGTCGTCCACCGCGCGGGCGGCGGCGAGCGCGCCCTCGGTGTCGACGTGCAGGAAGGCGTGCACCTTCCCGTCGACGGCGCCGATCCGGTCCAGGTGCGCCTGGGCCACCTCGACGGCGGAGACCTCGCCCTTGGCGATGGCGGTGGCCGTGTCGGCGGCGGTGCTGCGGGTCAGGTCGGTCATGCTCTTAGTCCTCCCCGAGGATCTGGGGCACGCGGAAGCGCTGCTCCTCCGCGGCGGGCGCGCCGGCCAGGGCCTCGGCGGGCGTGAGCGACGGGCGGACCACGTCCGGCCGCATGACGTTGGTCAGCGGCAGCGGGTGCGAGGTCGGCGGGACGTCGTCGGCGGCGATCTCGCTGACGCGGGCGACCGCGTCGACGATGTCGTTGAGCTGCTCGGCGAAGTGGTCAAGCTCTTCGGCCTTGAGCTCCAGCCGCGACAGCCGGGCGAGGTGGGCGACCTCCTCGCGCGTAATGCCAGGCATGCAGCGATCCCCTTTGGGGTGGTGAGTGTCCGGGTTACCGACCCCAGTCTATTGACAGCGGGGCAGGGCCCATCCTACGGACGCCGCGGACCGGGTCGCACCGCCGTTTCCGTGAGCGGTCCTTTCCGCGGGCGGGTCCTTTCCGTGAGCGGCTCAGCCCGGCGCGACGAAGCCGTACGGCTCCGGCGGGATCAGCGGGGCGGCGGCGTTGCGGATCCGCAGCCAGGCGGTGGCCTGGTCGGCCGGCAGCGCCGCGGAGACCAGCCAGCCCTGGACCGCGTCGCAGCCCATGGCGTGCAGCCGCTCCCAGGTCTCGTCGTCCTCGACGCCCTCGGCGACCACGGTCAGCCCGAGCGAGTGGGCCAGCTGGACCGAGCAGCGGACCACCGCCTCGTCGTGGTCGTCGGCGACCATCCGGCTGACGAAGGAGCGGTCGATCTTCAGCTCGCCGACCGGGAGCCGGCGCAGCCGGACCAGCGAGCTGTAGCCGGTGCCGAAGTCGTCCAGCGACATCCCGACGCCGTGCCCGCGCAGTTCCTCCAGGGTGTCGGCGGCCAGCTGGCCGTCCTCCAGCAGCAGCCGCTCGGTGATCTCCAGCTGGAGCGCGCCCGGCGGCACCCCGTGCCGCCGCAGCCGGTCGGCGATGGAGCGGGCGAAGGCGGGCCGCAGCACGTCCCGCGGCGAGACGTTCACCGCGACCTGGACCGTCATCCCCTCGGCCCGCCAGGCGGCGAGCTGGCTGACCGCGGCCTCCAGCACGTAGTCGGTGAGCCGGGGCATCAGCCCACTGGACTCGGCCAGGCCGACGAACTCCTCGGGGCTGACCGGGCCGTGACCCTCACGGTTCCAGCGGACCAGCGCCTCCAGGCCGACCACATGGCCGTCGAAGGCGACCTTGGGCTGGTAGTGGATCAGGACCTGCCCGGTGTCCAGGGCCCGGCGCAGGTCGCCGAGCAGGCCGAGCCGCTGCGGGGTGTCGGCGTCCTGCTCGGGGCGGTACCCGGCGACGCCGCTGCGGGTGTTCTGGGCGTGCGCCATGGCGACGTCGGCGCGGCGGAGCAGGGTCTCGGCGTCGTCGGCGTCGGCGGGGCTGACCGCGACCCCGGCGCTGGCTTCGAGCACCAGTTGTAGCCCGTCCAGCAGCAGCGGGGCCGCGAGCGCGGCGACCAGGCCGCGGGCGGTGCGGACCGGGTCGTCCCCGGCCTCCGGCAGCAGCACCGCGAACTCGTCGCCGGAGAGCCGGGCCACCAGCGGCTGCCCGGCCGACCGGCCCGACCGGCCGGGACGCCGCGGCGGCGGCGCGGGCAGCTCCCGCACGGCGCGCCGGAGCCGCTCGCCGACCTGGACCAGCAGCCGGTCCCCGGCGCGGTGGCCGAGGGTGTCGTTGAGCGAGCGGAACCGGTCCAGGTCGAGGACCACCAGCGCGACCCGGCGACCGGGCCCGGCCGCGCCGGGGCGGTCGGCGGCGATGGCCTCGCGGGCCGACCGCAGCAGCGCGTCCCGGTTCGCCAGGCCGGTGAGCGGGTCGGTGGCCTGGTCCCTGGCCCGCCCCCTGGCGATCCGCCAGGCGGCGTAGCAGACGGCCAGCGGGGCCGCGAAGAGCGGCAGGAGTCGGGGGTCGTGGTCGGAGGTGAGCAGGGCCAGCGGCAGCAGCGGTACTGCCCCGGCGACCAGCATGCCGGTCAGGACGACAGCCCTGGCCGACCGTCCGGCCCTGCCCGGACGTGCGGCGCGGCCGAGCCTCGACGTGCGCTCCATGGAGGGTTCCTCTTGCTTCCCCGTTCGCCCGCTGAGGGAGCGGGTTGTGTTCCAGGGTAAAGCGGGGACTTCTGGAGGGGCAGTGAATCGGACAGGCTGTGACCCAGCGGTGTCGTTACCGCCGGGTCGTCGCAGCGAAATCCTACCGTTTGCCTGGTTTGCCTTTGCGTTAAGTAACTTGACGAGGCGTTAGGTCACAGGTGACGGCGGTTCAGGGCGCCTCCTCGGTCACCGGGAGTGCCGCCTCCCGGGCCGCCTCCGGACCCTCGGCGAGCAGCACCGCGAAGCCGTCGTCGTCCAGCACCGCGAGCTTCAGCTGCATCGCCTTGTCGTACTTGGAGCCGGGGTTGTCGCCGACCACGACGAAGTCGGTCTTCTTGGAGACGGCGCTGGTGACCTTGGCTCCGCGGGACTGCAGCGCCTCCTTGGCGCCGTCCCTGGTGTGCGAGGCGAGGGTGCCGGTGACCACCACGGTCAGCCCCTCCAGCGGGCGCGGGCCCTCCTCCGCGGCGTCCTCGTCGACGAAGCGGACGCCGGCCGCGCGCCACTTCTCGATGATCTCCCGATGCCAGTCCTCGGCGAACCAGGCGGTGATCGCCGCGGCGATGCCGGGGCCCACCCCCTCGGTCGCCGCCAGCTCCTCCTCGGAGGCCGAGGCGATCCGGTCCAGGTCGCGGAACTCCCTGGCCAGGGCCCGTGCGGCGACCGGGCCGACCCTCCTGATGGAGAGCCCGTTGACGAAGCGCCAGAGCTGCTGCTGCTTGGCGGCTTCGAGGTTCTTCAGCATCAGCTCGGCGGTCTTCTTGGGCTCGCCCTTGAGATTGGCGAAAAACGAGACGACCTTCTGCTCGCCGGTGGTCTCGTCGACCTTGGGCAGACCGGTCTTGGGGTCGCGGACCAGGGCCCGGATCGGCAGCAGCTGCTCCAGCGACAGGTCGAAGATGTCGCCCTCGTTGGTCAGCGGCGGCACGGCCGGCTCCAGCGGCTGGGTCAGCGCGACCGCGGCGACGTAGCCGAAGTTGTCGACGTCCAGGGACTCCCGGCCGCAGAGGTAGGCGATCCGCTCGCGGATCTGGGCCGGACAGTAGCGGGCGTTGGGGCAGCGCAGGTCGATGTCGCCCTCGGCCATCGGGCGCAGCTCGGAGCCGCACTCGTGGCAGTGCGTCGGCATCACGAAGGCGCGCTCGGTGCCGTCCCTGGAGTCCTCCACCGGGCCGAGGATCTCCGGGATGATCTCGCCCGCCTTGCGCAGCACCACGGTGTCGCCGAGCAGCACCCCCTTGCTCTTGACCACCTCCTGGTTGTGCAGGGTGGCGTACTGCACCATCGACCCGGCGATCAGCACCGGTTCGGCCAGCACCGCGAACGGGGTGGCCCGGCCGGTGCGGCCGATGCCGACCATGATCCGGTCCAGCTTGCCGACCGCCTCCTCCGGCGGGTACTTCCAGGCGATGGCCCAGCGCGGCGACTTGGAGGTGGCGCCGAGCCGCCCCTGCAGCGCGATCTCGTCCACCTTGACCACCACGCCGTCGATCTCGTGCTCGACCGAGTGCCGGTTCTTGTCGCCGTAGTAGGCGATGAACTCCTTCACCTCGGCCAGCGAGCCGACCACCTTGTTGTGCCTCGCCGTGGGCAGGCCCCAGGCGTGCAGCAGCTCGTAGGCGTGCGACTGGCAGTCGATGTCGAAGCCCTCGCGGGCGCCGATGCCGTGCACCAGCATCCGCAGCGGCCGGGAGGCGGTGGCCTTCGGGTCCTTCATCCGGAGCGAGCCGGCGGCGGTGTTGCGGGGGTTGGAATAGAGCTTCTCCAGCGCCAGCGGGCGCTTCCCCTCGGCGAGCAACCGGACGTTCTCCTCGGCGCGCCGCTCGTTCTCGGCCACCAGCGCGGCGTTGAACCGCTCGAAGTCCTCGGTCGACATGTAGACCTCGCCGCGGATCTCCACCAGCGCGGGCAGGTCGTCGCCCGCGAGCTGCTCCGGGATCTCGGCGATGGTGCGGGCGTTGGCGGTGATGTCCTCGCCGACCCGGCCGGTGCCGCGAGTGGCGGCGCGGACCAGCCGCCCGTGCTCGTAGGTCAGGTTGACGGCCAGCCCGTCGATCTTCAGCTCGCAGAGGAAGTGGTACGGCTGGCCGGCCAGGTCACGCTCTATCCGCTCGCCCCAGGCGTCCAACTCCTCGTCGGTGAAGGCGTTGTCCAGGCTGAGCAGGCGCTCCCGGTGGGTGACCTTGACGAAGTCGTCGGAGACCGCGCCGCCGACCTTCTGGGTCGGCGAGTCCTGGGTGCGCAGCTCCGGACGGCGCGCCTCGATCGCCTCCAGCTCGCGCATCAGGACGTCGTACTCGGCATCGCTGATGATGGCCGCGTCCCGGGTGTGGTAGCGGGTGCGGTGCTCGTCCAGCTCCTGCGCCAACTGCGCGTGCCTTGCCCGGTCCGCGTCGGTCACGCCACTCTCCTTCGTCTACTCCGGGTTGTCGGTCAGACTCCGCGCCGCGGTCACGCTCTGCGACAGCGCGCGCCGTGCGTACGCCGGAGACGCCCCTGCCAGACCGCAGGCAGGGGTCACCACGACGTGCTGTGCCAGCAGCCCCGGATCGAGCCCGAGCCTGCGCCACAACGTCCTGACACCGCTGACACTACCGGCAGGGTCTGACAACGGGCCGTCGACGGAGGGCACCACACCGGCGAGGAACACCGTGCCGTCCTCCACCGCCTCACCGACGGCGTCGTCGTCACGCTCCGTCAGCAGAGCGAGGTCCAGCGAGACCGCGGCCGCGCCCGCGCGGCGGAGCAGGGCCAGCGGCACGTCCGGGGCGCAGCAGTGGACGATCACCGGGACGTCCAGCGGGCCGGTCAGCGAGCGCAGCGTCTCCTCGGCGACCTGGCGGTCCACCGCGCGCAGCCGCTGCCAGCCGCTGGCCGTCGGCACCCGGCCGGCCAGCACCGACGGCAGTGACGGTTCGTCGAGCTGCAGCAGCAACTGCGCCCCGGGGACGCGCCGGCGCAGGTCGTCCAGGTGCAGCCGCAGGCCCTCGGCCAGCGAGGCGGCGATGTCGCGGACCGCGCCGGGGTCGGCCAGGGCCTTCTCGCCGCGCTGCAGTTCCACGGCGGCGGCCAGCGTCCACGGGCCGACCGCCTGGACCTTGAGCGGCCCGGTCCAGCCCTGGGTGTGCTCCTCCAGCGCGTCCAGGTCCTCGCCGAGCCAGGAGCGGGCCCGGCGGGTGTCCCGTCCCGGGTGGTCGCCGAAGCGCCAGCCGGACGGCTCGACCCGGGCGAACAGCTCGACCAGCAGGCCGAGGCTGCGGCCGACCATGTCCGCGCCGGGCCCGCGGGCCGGGAGCTCGGGCAGGTGCGGGAGTACGTCCAGCGAGCCGATGACGGTCTTCGCGGCCTCCCGGGCGTCCGTCCCCGGCATCGATCCGACGCCGGTCGCCCCTGGGCCGGTCAACTGCGGGAACGTATTCACAGAGCTCACCCGGGCAGCGTACGGGAGTCCCGGCGCCCGGCGCTCGAACCGCCCTGGACCGGGTCGGCGGCGGCTACCCCTGGCCCGGCTCTGTCCCCGTCCCCGCCTCTGTCTCGGCCTCAGCCCCCGCTGCTGCCTCCGCCGCGATGGCGGCGATCATGCGCCGCAGATCGGCCAGGTCGGCCTCGAACTCGGCGGTCCAGTCGACCGGGCAGTCCAGCCAGCGGGCCAGCGCCGCGTGTCCCGGCAGGTCGCCCTCGGGGAGCTGGCCGCGGCGTCCGCGCGGGTCCAGCGCGCCCTGGCCGAACCGGCCGCCTGCCTGGGAGGCGCCGAAGCCGAGCATGAAGGTGCTGACCAGCCGCTCGATCCGGGGCACCAGGGCGGGCGGCACACCCGCCGCGAGCAGCGCGGTGTAGATCGCGTCCACAAACCGGACCGCCTCGGCGGTCACCGCCGGGCGGCCGAACAGCAGGGTCGCCGCCCAGGGGTGCAGCCGGGTCATCTCCCGCGCCTGCCGGGCGTACGCGGACAGCTGGTCGGCCCAGTCCTGCTCGGCCGCCATCGCCGGGACCAGGCCGCCGAGCAGCCGTCCGACCATGCCGTCCAGCAGCGCCGACTTGCTGCCGACGTGCGGGTAGAGCGCCATCGGGGTGACCCCGACCCGCTCCGCGACGGCCCGCATGGAGACGCCGGCCAGGCCCCGTTCGTCGGCGATCAGCAGGGCGGCGTCCAGGATCTCTTGCTTTCGGTCGGCCATGACTCTACAGTGTAGATCTATACAGTGTAGATCATTTACTGAGGAGCCTCCCCGATGCTCTCCGCCCGCGCACTGGTCAAGCACTACGGCGGCACCGCCGCCCTGGACGGCTTCAGCCTGGACCTCGCCCCCGGCGAGATCGCCGGTCTGATCGGCCACAACGGGGCCGGCAAGTCCACCTTCGTCGAGGCGGTCACCGGCCTGACCCTCCCCGACTCCGGCACGGTCGCCGTCGGCGGCCTGGACGCGCTGCGCGCACCGCGCCGGGCCCGGCGGCTGATCGGCGCGGCCCCGCAGGAGATCGCGCTGTACCCGTCCGCCACCGCCCGGGAGCAACTGCGGCTGTTCGGCGCGCTGGTCGGGCTGCGCGGAGCAGTGCTCTCGAAGCAGATCACCGCACTCGGCGAGGAGCTGCTGCTCACCGAGGTGCTGGACCGTCAGACCGGCCTGCTCTCCGGCGGCCAGCGCCGCCGGGTGCAGGCCGCGACCGCGCTGATCGGCGACCCGCCGCTGCTGCTGCTGGACGAGCCCACCGCCGGGGCCGACCCGGAGACCAGGGCCGCCCTGCTGGACGCGGTACGGACCCGCGCCGCGCGTGGCGCCGCCGTCCTCTACACCACCCACTACCTGCCCGAACTCACCGACCTGGACGCGACCCTGGCGGTGGCCAGGGCCGGGCGGATCATCGCCAGGGGCAGCCGGGCCGAGCTGACCCGCGGCCTGCCGGGGGAACTGCGGCTGCGGCTCGGCGCCGACAGCGCACCGCTGCCGGAGCGGTTCCGGGCACGGGCCGCCGGGAGCGGCGGCGAGATCGCGGGCGGGAGCGGCGGCGAGATCCGGATCAGCAGCACCGACGCCCCGGCCGACCTGGCTGCGGTGCTGGCGGCCGGCTGCACCCCCAGCACCGTCGACATCCGCCGCCCGGACCTGGACGACCTCTACCGCTCGCTCGCCGCCACCCCTTCCGCCCCGGAGGCCTCCCGTGCTGCTTGACACCACCGCGCTGCGGACCACCGCCCAGCCCGGCACCTCGCCGCGGGGCACCTCGCCGCGGGGCACCGCGCTGCGCACCACCGCCCTGGTCCGGCACAACACCGTGCTGCTGCTGCGCGAACCCGGCCCGCTGGCCAGCCGGATGATCCTGCCGCTGGTCTTCGTGACCCTGCTGCGCCCGCTCTACACCGCCGCCGAGGGCACCGCCGCGGGCACGGTCCAGGCCGTCACCGGCACCCTGGTCACCTTCTCGCTGCTGGCCCTCAGCATCGTCGGCGGCGCCATCCTCACCGAACGGCTCTGGCACACCTGGGAGCGGCTGCGCAGCAGCGCCGCGCACCCGCTGGAGATCCTCACCGGCAAGGCCCTGCCGGTCCTGGGCGCGCTGCTGGCGCAGCAGGTGCTGGTGCTGGGCTTCGGCGCGGCGGTGCTGGGCATGCGCCTGGACCACCTGCCGCTGCTCGGACTCGCGCTGCTGTGCTGGACACTGACGCTGCTGGGCATCGGCTCGGCGCTGGGCGTGGCCGCCCGCACCCACGGCGAGCTGTCCGCCGCGTACGACATCGGCGGGATGCTGCTGAGCAGCCTCGGCGGCGCGTTCGTCCCACTGGCCGCGCTGCCGCACTGGGTCAGGGCGGTGGCGCCCGCCTCCCCCGGCTACTGGGGCGTGTCCGCGCTGCACGCCGCCCTGGCCGGCGACGTCTCCCGGGTGCTGGCCTGCGGCGCGGTGCTGCTCGGCTTCACCCTGGCGGCGGGCCTGCTGGCGGTGCGGGGGCTGCGCCGGGCGTCCTCCCGCAGCGTGCTCTGACGGCGGGTCGCCGAGGGCGGACCCGTCGCCGGAGCCGGGCCCGCCGCCCCGGAGCCGTCAGCGGCCCGGACGGACCGTCAGGTCGGTGATCTCGGCGTCGCGGGGCAGGTCGAGCGCGGTCACGATCGCGGTGGCCACCGACTCCGGGTCGATCCAGGCCGCGGCGTCGTACTCCCTGCCCTCCTGGGCGTGCACCCTGGCCTGCATCGGGGTGGCGGTGCGGCTCGGGTAGACGCTGGTGACCCGGACGCCGTTGCCGTGCTCCTCGGCGCGCAGGGCGTCGGCGACCGCCTTGAGCCCGGACTTCGAGGCCGAGTAGACGCCCCACTCCGCCGACGTGGCCAGCCCGGACGTGGAGTTGACGAAGACCACCTGCCCCTGCGAGACCCGCAGCGTCGGCAGGAACAGCCGGGTCAGTTCGGCCGGGGCGACCAGGTTGACCGCGAGGGTGCTGTTCCAGACCTTGGTGCCCAGGTCGCCGATGGCGCCGAGGTCCACCACGCCGGCGATGTGCAGCAGCGAGTCCAGCCGGACCGGCTGGGTCTGCTGGCCCAGCGCCCAGGACAGCCGGTCCGGCGCCGCCAGGTCGCCGATCAGGGTGTTGGCGCCCGGGTACCGCTTCCGCAGCACGGTCGCCCGGTTGGCGTCCCTGGCCAGCAGCCACAGCTCGTCACCGCGCTCCGCGAGCCGTGCGGCGACCGCCGCGCCGATGCCGGAGCCCGCGCCGGTGATCAGGTGAATAGCCATGTGTTCATTGGTATCACGCCCGGTGCGGACGGTGATCCACCAAGATGGACGGGTGACGGATCATCAGGCCACCACCACGGCGGCGGCTCCCCATCCCCCCGGCCACATGATCGTCTGCGGCGGCGACGCGCTGACCCACCGGCTGGCGCTCGAACTGATCCACCTCTACCGCGAACGGGTGACCCTGGTCATCCCGGAACCGGACCGGGGCCACGGCCCGCAGCTCGCCGCGCTGGCCACCGCGGACGGCTCGGTCACCGTGATCACCGGGCGCAGCCCGGACGAGCCCACCCTGCTCGCGGCCGGGATCGCCGACGCCACCGCGCTCGCGCTGACCATGGACGACGACCCCGCGGTCACCCAGGCCGCACTGCTCGCCCGCGGGCTCAACCCCCGGCTGCGGCTGGTGATCCGGATCTTCGGCAGCCGGCTCGGCCAGCGGCTGGAGAACCTGCTGGACCGGGCCGCCGACCAGCTCGACCCCTCCTCCGGCGGCTCCAGCACCGTGCTGTCGGCCTCGGAGACGGTGGCCCCGGCCCTGGTCTCGGCCGCGGTGACCGACCGCCACCAGCTGATCCCGGTCAACGGCGGCACCTTCTCGGTGGTGGAGACCCCCACCGCGAGCCCGGACCAGGGGGACGACCAGGACTCCGACGGGGGCGACGCCGTCCCGCTGGCGCTGCTCGCCCCGCGCACCGGCGGCCGGGTCGGCTCCGGCGACAACCCGGTGCACGTGCTGCTCCCCGCCGCGGACGCCGCCGCCGCGGCGGGCCCCGGCACCACCCGGGCGGTGCTGCGGCTGCGGCACGACCCCGACCCGCCCGCCCTGCCCGGACCCAGGCTCCGCCGGCTGCCGCTGCGCGCGGTGTTCTCGCGCCGGGTCCGCAGGGCGGCGCTCGGCCTGTCCGGCTTCGTCGCCGCGATCACCCTGGCCACCTGGCTGGCGACCGGGCAGTCGCTGCTGTACTCGCTCTACCAGGTGCTGATGGACGTCGCGGCGGCCGGGAACCCGGCCGAGGGCGCGCCCCTGGCCCGGCAGCTGCTGCAGGTGCTGTCGGTGTTCGCCGGGATGCTGATCATGCCGCTGGTGCTGGCGCTGGTCCTGGAGAGCCTGGGCGCGCTGCACAACATCAGCGCGCTGGACCGCCCCCGGCGCAGCCTGGGCGACCACATCGTGATCATCGGCCTCGGCAAGGTCGGCAGCCGGGTGATGGAGCGGCTGGCCGAGATGCGGGTGCCGGTGGTGGCGGTGGAGCGGGACCCGGCGGCGCCCGGGGTGGCCAGGGCCCGCGCGCTGCGCGTGCCGGTGGTGATCGGCGACATCTCGCAGAGCGAGGTCCACCGCGCCGCCCGGATCAACCGCTGCCGCACGCTGATGGCGCTGACCAGCAACGACAGCGTCAATCTGGAGGCGGTGCTGTACGCAAGGGAACAGCGGCCCGATCTGCGGGTGGTGCTGCGGCTGTTCGACGACGCCTTCGCCAGCACCGTCTACCGCGCGCTCAACGCCTCCTATCCGCAGGCCCCCACCCGCAGCCGCAGCGTCTCCTACCTCGCCGCACCGGCCTTCGCGGCGGCGATGATGGGGCGTCAGGTGCTGGCGGCGATCCCGGTGGAACGGCAGATGCTGCTGGTCGCCACGATCGAGGTGCGGCACCGGGTCGCCCTGGCCGGGCGGACCGTCGGCGAGGCGTTCCGCGCGGGCGGCTGGCGCGTGGTCGGACTGCGCTCCGAGGACGGCTCCTTCCGCTGGAACCCGGCCCCGGACCGGCAGTTGACGGACGACGACCGGGTGGTGGTGGTCGCCACCCGGGAGGGCCTCGGCCTGCTGCTGCGCCGCGACGCGGTCGCGGCAGCGGAGGGCGCGGGCGGCGCGGGCGGCACGGGCGGCACGGGCGGCGAGGACCCGGCGGAGGAGGGCGCGGGCGGCGACGGCAGGGCGGTGGAGGAAGCGGGCGGCGGGTCCGGTTCCGGGGACGGGGCTGCGGCCGGGCCCGGACCCGGGCCCGGACCGGGGTCCGGGGCAGCCCCGGAGCCGGGGTCGGCACCCGGGCCCGCACCCGGGGCTGAGCCGTCTCCGGGCGGAGGTCAGGGGCAGCGCCCCGGTGGCATCCCCCGGCCCGCACCCGAGCCGCTCGGCGCGGCACCGGCCGGTTCCGGCGCCGGGGCCGTCCCCGGTCGAGCCGACGGGGACGGCGCCCCCGGCGCCCTGCCCCGGCTCCCCCGGGCGCAGCCGAGCCCGCCCTACCCCGACCAGGCCGACCACCGGAGCTGACGCCCCGCCAAGACTCGCCAAGACCCGCCAGAACCCGACAGGAACTGCCAGAACCCGCCAGGATCCCGGCTCAGCCCTCCAGCAGGGCCAGTGCCTCGGCCGGGTCCGCGGCGAAGCGGACCAGTTCGTCCAGCGGCCTGGGCAGGAAGCCCTCCGCCTCCATCCGGGCGAGCTGGACCCGCAGCCCCTCGTAGAAGCCCTCGGTGTCCAGCAGCACGATCGGCTTGACGTGCAGGCCGTGCTTCTTCAGCTCAATCACCTCGGTGACCTCGTCCAGCGTGCCCAGGCCGCCGGCCAGGACCACCACCGCGTCGGCGCGGGCCAGCAGCACCGCCTTGCGTTCGGCCAGGTCACCGGTCGTCACCAGTTCGTCCGCGCCCTGGTAGGCCTTGTGGCTGAGCAGTTCGACCGAGATGCCGACCAGCTTGGCCCCGGCTGCCTTGGCCTCGTCCGCGACGATCCCCATCAGGCCGGCGTGGGAGCCGCCCCAGACCAGGGTGTGGCCCTGCGCGCCGAGCAGCCGCCCGAAGTCCCGCGCGGGCGCGGTGTAGCGCTCGTCCAGCGCGTTGGCGGAGCAGAAGACGGTGATGTTCACGGGTGGTTCCCCCCAGTGGAGACAGTACGGAGCAGGGTCACAGGGCCGGGGTCACAGGGCCGCGGCGCGCTCGGTGCTGGCGATGGTGGCCGAGCCGACCACCCGGGTGCCGTCGTAGAGCACCGCCGCCTGCCCCGGCGCGATGCCGCGGGCGGGCTCGGCGAGGTCGACCCGCAGTTCGTCGCCGACCAGCGCGGCGGTGGCCGGGACCGGGTCGCCGTGCGCCCGCAGCTGCACCTCGTACGCGCCGGCGGCGAACGGCCGCTCGCCGCACCAGCGCGGCTTGATCCCGGTCAGCGCGGCCACGTCCAGGGCCTCGATCGGGCCGACGGTGACCCGGTTGTCGACCGGTGAGATGTCCAGCACGTAGCGCGGCTTGCCGTCCGCGGCCGGGTGGCCGATCCGCAGGCCCTTGCGCTGGCCGATGGTGAAGCCGTACGCGCCGCTGTGCTCGCCGAGCCGGGTGCCGTCCACGTCGATGATCTCGCCGGGGGCGGTGCCCAGGCGCTGCTCCAGGAAGCCCTGGGTGTCGCCGTCGGCGATGAAGCAGATGTCGTGGCTGTCCGGCTTCTTGGCGACGGCCAGGCCGCGCCGCTCGGCCTCGGCGCGGACCTGCTCCTTGGGGGTGTCCCCGAGCGGGAACATCGCGTGCGCCAGCTGGTCCGCGTCCAGGACGCCGAGGACGTACGACTGGTCCTTGGCCGGGTCGACCGCGCGGTGCAGCTCGCGGGCGCCGTCCGGGCCGGTCAGGATGCGGGCGTAGTGGCCGGTGCAGACGGCGTCGAAGCCGAGCGCGACGGCCTTGTCCAGCAGCGCCGCGAACTTGATCTTCTCATTGCAGCGCAGGCAGGGGTTGGGGGTGCGGCCGGCCGCGTACTCGGCCACGAAGTCGTCGATCACGTCCTCGCGGAAGCGCTCGGCCAGGTCCCAGACGTAGAACGGGATGCCGATCACGTCGGCGGCCCGGCGGGCGTCGCGGGAGTCCTCCAGGGTGCAGCAGCCGCGGGCGCCGGTGCGGAACGACTGCGGGTTGCTGGACAGCGCGAGGTGCACGCCGGTCACCTCGTGCCCGGCCTCGGCGACGCGCGCGGCGGCGACGGCGGAGTCCACGCCGCCGGACATCGCGGCGAGGACACGCAGCCGTCCGCCGCCGAGGGGTGCGCTGGCGGGGTCGGAGACGTCGGGGGCACCGGGGAAGTCAGTCATGATGCCTACCAGGGTACGTTCCGCACCCGCCGTCCTACCGCCGGGCCGCCGCGCCCGCCAGCCGGGCCCGCTCGACCACCGGGCCGATCGCCGCGGCCAGCGCCGCCACGTCCCCCTCGGTGGAGGTGTGGCCCAGCGAGAAGCGGAGCGAGGCCCGCGCCAGCGCCGGTTCGACGCCCATCGCCAGCAGTACGTGGCTGGGCTGCGGGACCCCGGCCGAGCAGGCGGAGCCGGTGGAGCACTCGATGCCGCGGGCGTCCAGCAGCATCAGCAGGGCGTCGCCCTCGCAGCCGGGGAAGGAGAAGTGCGCGCTGGCGGAGAGCCGTCCGTCCGCCGTCGGGTCGCCGTTGAGCACCGCGTCGGGGACCGCCTTGTGCACCGCGAGCACCAGGTCGTCCCGCAGCGCGGCCAGCGCGCGGGCGTGCTCCGGCTGCCGCTCGGCGGCGATCGCCGCCGCCGCCGCGAACCCGGCCGCGGCCGGCACGTCCAGCGTGCCCGAGCGGACGTCCCGCTCCTGGCCGCCGCCGTGCAGCAGCGGGACCGGGGTGACCGAGCGGGCCAGCAGCAGCGCGCCGATCCCGTACGGGCCGCCGATCTTGTGGCCGGTGACGGTGAGCGCGTCCAGGCCCGAGTCGGCGAAGGACAGCGGCAGCTGGCCGAACGCCTGCACCGCGTCGGCGTGCATCGGGATGCCGAACTCCCGCGCCACCGCCGCCAGTTCGGTGATCGGCTGGATGGTGCCGACCTCGTTGTTGGCCCACATCACGGTGATCAGCGCCACATCGGACGGGTCGGCGGCGATCGCTTCGCGCAGCGCCTCCGGGTGCACCCGGCCGTGGCCGTCCACCGGCAGCCAGTCGACCCGGGCGCCCTCGTGCCGCTCCAGCCACTCGACCGCGTCCAGCACCGCGTGGTGCTCGACCGGGCTGCAGAGGATGCGGACCCGGGCCGGGTCGGCGTCGCGGCGGGCCCAGTACAGGCCCTTCACCGCGAGGTTGTCGGACTCGGTGCCGCCGCCGGTCAGCACGACCTCGCTGGGACGGGCGCCGAGGGCGAGGGCGAGGGTCTCCCGGGACTCCTCGACCACGCGGCGGGCGCGGCGGCCGGCGGCGTGCAGGGAGGAGGCGTTGCCGGTGCTGCCGAGGTGTGCGGTCATGGCGCTGACCGCTTCGGGGAGCATCGGGGTGGTCGCGGCATGGTCGAGATAGGGCATGGCGGGATCAAGTGTAGGGGGACGGGCGGCGCCTCCGCGCCAGGGTCCGGCACACTGCCGCGCGTTGCACTCCGTGCAACGCGTGCCTAGGATCCAGGAATGACACAGACGGTGGACCGGGCGCTGGTGATCCTCGCCTCGCTGGCCGAGGGGCCCGCCTCGCTGGAGCAGGCCGCCAACCGGATCGGGGTCCACAAGTCGACCGCGATGCGGCTGCTGCGGACCCTGGAGGAGCACGGCTTCGTGCACCGCCAGCCGGACTACCGCTACCGCCTCGGCGGCAAGCTGTTCTCGCTGGCCCAGCTGGCGCTGGAGAGCATCGACGTGCGGGTGGTCGCCGCCCCGCACCTGGCCGCGCTCAACGAGCGCTGCGGCCACACCGTCCACCTGGCCGTGTACGAGGACGGCGAGGTGACCTACGTCGACAAGCTGGAGAGCCGCTACCCGGTCCGGATGTACTCGCGGATCGGCAAGCGGGCCCCGCTGACCGCCTCGGCGGTGGGCAAGGTGCTGCTGGCCGGGCTCCCGGACGCACGGCGGCGCGAGCTCGCCGCGGGGCTGGAGTACCCGGCCTACACCGCGCGCTCGCTGCGCACCCCGGAGGCGCTGCTGGCCGAGCTGGCGACGGTGCGGGAGCAGGGCTGGGCGGCAGACCGCAGCGAGTACGAGGAGACGGTGAACTGCGTGGCGGTCCCGATCCGGGGGATCGACGGACGGGTGATCGCGGCCTGCTCGATCTCCACGCCGACCGTGGTGGCACCGATGGGGACGCTGCGCCGGCTGGTCCCGGAGCTGCTGCGGACCGCCGAGGCGGTGTCCCAGGAGTACGGCGGCCGGGCCGAGGGCTGACGCCCGGTCAGCTCTCGTCGCCGGTCAGCTCCCGTCGCCGGTGGCCTCGCTGCCGCGGTGCCAGGCCCTGGGCGCGCGCCAGTCGTAGCGCAGCGCCAGCATCCGCAGCGCGAAGGCGACCAGCGCGGCGGCCGTGCCGGTGTAGCCGTCCAGCCGGTTCATCCAGATCAGCAGCGCCACTATGCCCGCGCCGACCAGGGCCGGGACCGCGTACAGGGCCCGGTCCCAGCGCAGCAGCGAGGGCAGCTCGTGCGCCAGCAGGTCGCGGACCACGCCGCCGCCGACGGCGGTGAGCATGCCGAGGGCGATGTCGGCGACCGGGCCGAGGCCGTAGTCGTGCGCCTTGGCGGTGCCGGTGACGCAGAACAGGCCGAGCCCGGCGGCGTCCAGCAGCTGGATCGTCCCGTTGATCCGCTGCACCTCGGGGTGCAGGAAGAACACCACCAGGGCCGCCACCAGCGGGGTGAAGAAGTAGCCCATGTTCTGGAACGCGGCCGG
Source organism: Streptacidiphilus cavernicola (assembly GCF_042510955.1). Taxonomy (NCBI): domain Bacteria; kingdom Bacillati; phylum Actinomycetota; class Actinomycetes; order Kitasatosporales; family Streptomycetaceae; genus Streptacidiphilus; species Streptacidiphilus cavernicola. The sequence continues at coordinate 85,688 of NZ_JBHFAB010000024.1, read as the reverse complement.
CGGCACCGCGCCGATGATCAGGTCCCGGAACACCCCGCCGCCGAGCGCGGTGACCTCGGCGAGCACCGCGATGCCGAAGATGTCGAGGTTCTTGCGGACCGCGAGCAGCCCTCCGGAGAGGGCGAAGACGAAGATCCCGATCAGGTCGAGGACCTGCTGCACGTCGGGGGCGAAGATCTGCGAGGACACACCCCCAGTTCTACCGGGTCGGCGGGACGGCGCCGCACGCCGCCCCGCCGGTGTCCGGCCCGGGGGCCGGTGCGGTCCTGGTCCGGCCTAGGCCGGGGCGTTCTCCGGGAAGTGGCAGGCCACCTGGTGTCCGGTCTGCAGCGCCTGCAGCGGCGGCTCCTGCGAGGCGCAGAGGTCCTGGGCCTTCCAGCAGCGGGTGCGGAAGCGGCAGCCGCTGGGCGGGTTGATCGGCGAGGGGACGTCTCCGGTGAGCCGGATCCGCTCGCGGCGGCCCTCGCCCCGGCGCGAGGTGTCCGGCACCGGGACCGCCGACATCAGCGCGTTGGTGTAGGGGTGCATCGGGTTGGCGTAGAGCGCCTCCCGGTCGGCCAGCTCGACGATCTTGCCGAGGTACATCACCGCGACCCGGTCCGAGACGTGCCGGACCACCGAGAGGTCGTGCGCGATGACCACGTAGGTGAGGCCGAGCTCCGACTGCAGGTCGTCCAGCAGGTTGACCACCTGGGCCTGGATCGACACGTCCAGCGCGGACACCGGCTCGTCGGCGACGATCATCTTGGGCCGCAGCGCCAGCGCGCGGGCGATGCCGATGCGCTGCCGCTGGCCGCCGGAGAACTCGTGCGGGTAGCGGTTGTAGTGCTCCGGGTTGAGGCCGCAGAGCTCCAGCATGTCCTGGACCGCGCGCTTGACCCCGTGCTCGGTCTTGATGTTCTGCAGCCGGAACGGCGCGCCGACGATGGTGCCGACGGTGTGCCGGGGGTTCAGCGAGGAGTACGGGTCCTGGAAGATCATCTGGATGTCCCGGCGCAGCGGGCGCATCTGCGAGGTCCCCAGGTGGGTGATGTCCACGCCCTCGAACTCGACCGTGCCGTCGGTGGGTTCGAGCAGCCGGGTGATCAGCCGGCCCATCGTGGACTTGCCGCAGCCGGACTCGCCGACGACGCCCAGGGTCTCCCCCTGGCGGACGTCGAAGGTGAGCCCGTCCACGGCCTGGACCGCCCCGGCCTGGCGCTGCAGCAGCCCCTTCCTGATGGGGAAGTGCTTGACCAGCCCGTTGACCTTCAGCAGCGGCTCGCCTTCGGCCGCCGGCACGGGTGCGGGCGCCGGGACGGTCGCCGTCGCGGCGGCGCTGTCAGCGGTGGTGCCGTCAGCGGTGCTGTCATCAGCCATGGTTCGTTCTCGTCTCCTCGACGTGCGGCGGGTGCTGCCGCAGTGCGGTGCTCTGTCGGGGTCGGTGCCCCTTGGCCCCCTCCGCGGGAGGGGGCCGGTGCTCGGGTCGGCCGGCCGGTGACGGCTAGAGCCGGGGGGCGATCTCCTCGGCGAAGATCGTGTGCCTGGTCTCCAACGGCAGGTGGCAGGCCGCCGCGTGGTCGGGGCCGGTCCGCACCAGCTCCGGCACCTCGGTCAGCGAGCGCCCCCCGGTGCGGTCCGCGTAGGGGCAGCGCGGGTGGAAGGCGCAGCCGGTCGGCAGGTTGATCAGGCTGGGCGGGTTGCCCTGCACCGGGACCAGCCGGTCCTGGATCTCCCGGTCGATGCGCGGCATCGAGCCGAGCAGGCCCCAGGTGTACGGGTGCTCCGGCGAGGTGAAGATCTGCGAGGCCGGGCCCTTCTCCACGCACCGGCCGCCGTACATCACCAGGATGTCGTCGGCCAGCTCGGCCACCACGCCGAGGTCGTGCGTGATGATGACGACCGCGGAGCCGAACTCCTGCTGCAGGTCCCGGATCAGGTCCAGGATCTGCGCCTGGACGGTGACGTCCAGGGCGGTCGTGGGCTCGTCCGCGATCAGCAGCGAGGGGTCGTTGGACAGCGCCATCGCGATCATCGCGCGCTGCCGCATCCCGCCGGAGAACTGGTGCGGGTGGTCGTCCACCCGCTTGTTCGGCTGCGGGATGCCGACCCGGTCGAGCATGTTGACCGCGTGCTCGCGGGCGGCCTTCTTGGAGACGTCCGGGTGGTGCACCCGGTAGGCCTCGATGATCTGCTGGCCGATCGAGAAGAACGGGTGCATCGCGGTCAGCGGGTCCTGGAAGATCATCGCCATCTGCTGCCCGCGCAGCTTGCGGACCTCGTCCGGCGCCGCGCCGATCAGCTCCTGGCCGTCCAGCCAGATCTCGCCGGTCATCCGCGCGGAGCGCTTCTTGCCGACGCTGTGCAGGCCCATGATCGAGAGCGAGGTCACCGACTTGCCGGAACCGGACTCGCCCACGATGCCGAGGGTCTTGCCGCGTTCCAGCGAGAAGCTGAGCCCGTCCACGGACTTGACCACGCCGTCGTCGGTCGGGAAGTGCACCCGCAGGTCGCGGACGTCGAGGAAGGAGCCAGGCCGGGTCGGTTCGGGCCCGTCCTTGCCGAGCTCGACCAGGTCGGTGCCGCTCTCCGCGGGGACGTTCTTGCGGATGTTCATGCGAGCCTCACACGGGGGTCGACGACCGCGTAGAGCAGGTCGACGACCAGGTTGGCGACGATGATGAAGAAGGCGGCGAAGAGGGTGACGCCCATGATCATGGGCAGGTCGCTCTTCTGAATGCCCGTCAGCGCCCAGAAGCCGAGACCGCGCAGGTTGAACACGTTCTCGGTGAGGATCGCGCCGCCGAGCAGGCCGCCCAGGTCCATCCCGAAGATGGTGAGGATCGGGGTGAGCGTCGAGCGCATCGCGTGCTTGCCGACCACCACCCGTTCGGCCAGGCCCTTGGCGCGGGCGGTGCGGATGTAGTCCTCGCCCATCACGTCGAGCATGGTCGCGCGGGTGAGCCGGGCATAGGTCGCGGCGTAGAGGAAGGCGAGGCTGATCCAGGGCAGCAGCATCCCCTGGAACCACCCCCCGGGATCGTCGGCGAAGCTGATGCCGCTGCTGTTGGGCAGCCAGTTCAGCTTGTACACGAAGATCGCCGAGGCCAGCAGGCCGGTGAAGTAGACCGGAAGGGAGACGCCGGCCAGCGCGGTGGCCATGGTGGCGCGGTCCAGGAAGCTGCGCTTGCGCAGCGCCGAGAGCACGCCGGTGCCGACACCGAACAGCAGCCAGATCACGGCCGCACCGGCGGCCAGCGACGCGGTGACCGGCAGCGCGCCGAGCAGGGTCGGCCACACCGGCTGGTTGTCCGTGGTGGACAGGCCGAGGCAGGGAGCCGGGCAGAAGGTCTGGTCCGGGCCGTTGTTGTAGTGCCGGCCGGCGACGATGCCCTTGAGGAACAGCCCGTACTGCTCGTACAGCGGCTTGTCCAGGCCGAGCTTGACCTTCAGGCCGGCGATGGCGACCGGGTTGGCGTTCTTGCCCACGTAGAGCATCACCGGGTCGACGTGGGTGAGCTTGGGCACTATGAAGAAGATGCCGAAGGTGATCATGGAGACCACCAGCAGCATGACGACCACGTGCATGAGTCGCCGGATGAGGTAGAGAAGCACTGCGCTCGGCTCGCCCGCGGCCGGCCGCCCTCCCTTGTGGGGACGGCGGCCGACCGCGGCCTGCCTTCACCTGCCCTTCGGTCTGGCTGTTACAGGTGAAGTGAGATCACTTACCGTCGGAGGTGCCCAGCGCGGCAAAGTTGATCATGCCGAGCTCGTCCGAGAACATCACGTTGGTCAGACGCGGGTTGTAGTAGTTGAGCGACTGCTCGACCACACCGGGGAAGTAGAGCGCGAGGTCCATCACCCGGTGGTTGATCTTGGTGTAGTCGGCCGCGGCGACCTTCGGGTCGGTGGCCTTCTTGGCGTCCGCGATCCAGCCCTGGATCTGCGGGTCGTTGATCTCGGTGAAGTTGTTGTTGCCCGCCGGGAGGATCTGCGAGCCGTCCACCAGGACGCCCAGGAAGCCCGAGGCGGTCGGGTAGTCGGAGCCCCAGCCGAAGACGTTGAGGCCGATCCCCTTCTGGTGCATGATCGCCGGAACGCCCACGGTGGAGCTGGACTTGGAGCCGTCGTACTGGAAGATGGTGGCGTTGATGCCCACCTGCTTCAGCGAGTTCTGCAGCGCGACGGCCTGCTTGACGTCCTTCGGGCTGGTGCTGCGCGCCGCGATGACGGTGCTGAAGCCGTTCGGCTTGCCGCAGAGGGCCAGCTCCGACTTCGCCTTGTCGTCCTGCGCCTTGCCCGCGGCCAGGCCGTACGGGTCGTAGTTGTCCGAGCCGAGGGTGGTGGGCGGCAGCATGTTGGTCGCCAGCGCGCCGGCCCACTTGCCGCCGCGGGAGGTCTGCTGGTCGGTGCCGCTGGTCGCGTACTCCACGGCCTTGCGGCAGTGGATGTTGTCGAACGGGGCGACCTTGGTCTGGATCGAGATGTAGCGGATGGTCGACGCCGGGGCGTCCACCGCGTTGTTCTTGAGCGACGGGGTGGTCAGGATCTTCGCCTGGGCGGCGGTCTGCACACCGCGCTGGCCGGCGTCGATGTCGGCGGTGCCGGCCAGCAGCTGGCTGTCGACGTCGTCGGCGTTGGTGTCGATGGTGAAGTCGTAGGCGTCCGGCAGGGCCTTGCGGATCGGGTCCGTGCTGGCGTCCCACTGCGGGTTGCGGACGAAGGTCAGCGACTTCTGCGGGGTGTACGAGCCGATCTTGTACGGGCCGCTGGACTCGGGGTGCAGGGCGTACTTGGCGCCGGTGTCCTTGCTCGGCTCGACCGGCGAGGCCGAACCCATGGCCAGGTGGAACAGGAAGTCCGAGTTGGGCTCGGACAGGTGGAACACGATGGTGCTGTCGTCGGGGGTCTCCACCGACTTCAGGCCCATCTTGTTCGGGTCGGTGTCCTTGTACGGGCCGGGGTACTTCTGGCCCTCGTCCAGGTCCTGGATCAGGTAGGTCGGGCCGCCGGGCAGGACGTCCTGCGCGAAGCTGCGCTCGATGCCGTACTTGATGTCCTTGGACGTGATCGGGTTGCCGTCCTCGAACTTGATGCCGCTGCGCAGCTTGAAGGTGTAGGTCTTGCCGTCCGCGGAGATGGTCGGCATGGCCGCGGCCAGGTCCGGCGCCAGCGTGGTGCCGGCCGCGCCGGGCTGCATCGGGTAGGCGACCAGGGTGCGGGTGTAGAGCTGCTGGAGGTCCCAGACGAAGGCGTAGTAGCCGATCGCCGGGTCCAGCGAGTCCACGTCCTGGGTGCTCAGAAACTTGATCGTGCCGCCCTTTTTGGTGGACGGGTTCACGATGCTGGTGGCCGCGGCGTTGAAGGTGGAGCCGCCGGACTTCGACGAGCCGCCGCCTCCGGTGCTCTTGCTGCTGCTGCCACAGGCCGAGACGGTCATGACGCCGACGATGCCGACGGCCGCGAGTGCCATGGTGCGCTTGTTCACTGGATGCCAACCTCCGAGAGTGACCAGTGGAACGCCTGGTCAGTGGTGAAGTGCCGTACCGGGCGGGAAACGCCGGGGCGGGACGTGCTAGTTGCCCTTGGGGTCCAGGGCGTCACGCAGACCGTCGCCGAACAGGTTGAAGGCGAGGACGGTGATGAAGATCGCCAGGCCCGGGATGACGAGGTCGGGCAGGTCGATCGTGTAGTACTGGGTCGCGTCCGAGAGCATCTGCCCCCAGGAGGGCGTCGGGGGCTCCACACCCACGCCGAGGAAGCTCAGCGCCGCCTCGTTGAGGATGTTGGTCGGGATCATCAGGGTGGTGTAGACGAGGATCGGGGCGACCAGGTTGGGCAGCAGTTCCTTGATCAGGATGTGGATCCGGCCGGCCCCGAGGCTGCGGGCCGCCTCCACGAACTCCCGCTCCCGCAGGGACAGGGTCTGCCCCCTGACGATGCGTCCGATGTAGGGCCAGCCGAAGAAGCCGATCACGAAGATCAGCACCAGGACCCTCGGGGTGCTGCCCCCCATGCCGAAGATCTTCGCCGGGACCACCGAGACCAGCGCGATCGAGAAGAGCAGCTGCGGGAACGAGAGCAGCACGTCCATCGAGCGGCTGACCACGGTGTCGACCCAGCCGCCGAGGAAGCCGGCGGCCATGCCCAGCAGTACGCCGATGACCACGGCCAGCGCCGCCGCCCCGAAGGCGACGATCAGCGAGACCTGGGCCCCGTAGACGACGCGGGCGAAGATGTCGCGGCCGTTGCTCGGCTCCAGGCCGAGCCAGTGCGAGCCGCTGATGCCGCCGAGGAAGCCCTTGGGCAGGCCGATCCCCAGGTCCCCGATGTCCAGCTGGTCGGAGTGGAAGTCGTCCGGGTTCTGGCCCTCGATCCGGACCAGCAGCGGAGCGAGGATGCCCACCAGGATCAGCAGCAGGACCACCACGCCGCCGCCGAGGGCCACCTTGTCGCGCTTGAGGCGCTCCCAGGCGATCCGGCCGGGCGAGCGGCCGACGATCTTCTCGGGCGCGACCGTGGGGTCGGCGGTGACCTCCAGGGTCGCGGTTCCGGAGTCGTGAAGTGGCGCAGTCATGAGTGGAGAGACCCCCAAGCCGGTGGTGACCGGCACACGGTGCCCGGTCGACCCGCCAGGTCGTGAGTCCTGGTCAGGACGCGGACCGATCGACGTGGTCGAAGTTCACAGTTGGTGCCAAGTGCTGTGGAACGGGATTGCGGTGACGATGCATCAGACATTTGCTGACATGCAGTGACGAACCGGACATCCTGGCTCCCCGTTCCGCTGCCGCATCTGCGTCACTCTTCAACACGGCGGGAAGCCTTCGCCAGACTCCCCGGTTAAAGGATGCATAACCGTGACCTGCGGAGATACATGATCGCATGGCCCGAATACGCTTCTTCACATGTCCGTTACATGCGCTATGCGCAGCAGATTGACGCGTGTAGACGACATTCCCGCAGGTCAGGCGCACAATTGTCACCACTGCCCCGAGTGTCATGGCACCGCGGGCAGCCGGAACCACCGGCTCCGAGGACCGGTTCACGGCGTCGGGTTCATGGCGCCGGGTTCGGCGTCGGGTGAACCGTCAGAGCCGCGGGTAGCCGTATCCGCCGCCGGTCACCGGGCGGTCGAAGAAGGGCAGCGCGCGGACCTGGAGCCAGAGCGCCACCGGGTCGAACGGGTCGGACATCGCCACCGTGGACACCGCCACCCCCTCCGGGGCGCCGGGCAGGGCGTGCCGCATCATCTGCCGCACCGACTCCACCGCGGGCGGGCTGGAGTCGTACAGGTCCAGACCGATCACCAGGTACGGGCTGCCCCAGGCGGGTTCGACCCAGGCCCGGCGCAGCGAGCGGACCGCGGGGGTGCCGTGGGCCGCCTGGTTCAGCAGCGCGTAGAAGCGGTCGGCGGGGACGGCGGGCTCGCTGATCCGCAGCGGACCGGCCGGCAGCCGGTCCAGGCCACCGGCGATCCGGCGCAGGTCGGCCCAGGGCAGGCCGACCCCGCCGCCGGGCTGATGCGGGTTCAGCCACAGCCCCCAGCGCTCGCGGTAGAGCGCGGCGGCGATCTCCCGCCCGGGGCTGACCTGGTACGCGCGGCTCCAGCCGCTGGCGGCGAGCTGCTCCGGCGAGGTCACGCAGGGCGCGTAGCCCGCGCCGCCGACCTCCATGTTCCCGTACTGGGCGTCGGGACGGCCGGGTTCGCCGTGCCAGAGCAGCATCCAGACCTGGCCGTCGCCGACCGCGCGGAGCAGCGACTCGTAGGTGTCGAACCGTCCCGGCGCGACCTCGCGCAGAGCCTGCTCGATGGCGCCCCCGCCGCCTGACTGGACCACTGCTACCCGCTCCCCTGGCCGTGCCGCGCCGTGCGTTCGAACGGCAAGCCTAGTGCCCGGAGCGGTCGCGTTCGAAGAACGGGGCGACCGACATCCGCATCCAGTCACCGACCGGGTCGTAGGCGGAGTCGAGCAGGACCACGTCCAGCGCCCAGGGCAGCGGCTCCGCGCCGAGCGCCCGGCCCAGCGCGGCCACCACGGCGTCCCGCAGCTCCGGGGTCTCCGGCAGCGCGCGGTCCAACTCGACCCCGACGAACAGCTTCTCCGGCTCGGCCTCGACCTGCGCCAGCACCCGACGGGCCGTCAGCACCAGCCCGGTGCCCGCGAGTTCGTTGACCGCGGCGGCGAGGAAGCCGAGCGGCTCCTCATGGGGCTCCGGCTGGCGCAGGCCGACCCTGGCGCCCTCCGGCAGCGGGGCGCCGTGCGAACCGACCACCGGTCCGGCCACGACCGCGCCCGCCCGCAGCTCGACCACCCCGGCCGCGGGGATCGGGATGCCCACCGCGCCCTCCGGGTTGACCACGATGCCGACGCCCAGCGGCATCCCCAGCGCCAGCTCGTGCACCGGGGCGACGGTGAACGCCATGTTCCCGGCGATCCGGCGGAACTGGTCCTCGGAGCTGAACACCGGCACGAAGGGCTGTCCGGCCAGCTCGGTGGTCGGCAGCGCCAGCGTCCCGCCGTCCGGGCCGCGGCCGCCGGGCAGCGGGACCCAGACCTGGCTCCGCCGCAGCACCTCCACCACCCGGGGGGTCGCCCCCGGGTCGCCGACCGCGGCGACCAGCACCCGCTCCAGCTCGTTCGCGGGCCAGCCCTGGGCCTGCGCCGGGATCGTCGGGTGCTGCATCTGTCTGCTACCGCCGTTCGCTCTGCCGTTCGCTCTGCCGTGCGCTCTGCCGTGTCGTCGCCGCACGGTCGTGCCCGCAGGCCAGGGTAGCGGGAGGGCCGGGCCGGGTCAGCGTGTCGCACGGTCCGGGGGCCGGGCATGCCATGATGGGCGCGGTCCACAACTTCACACAGGCCGTTTCAGCCCGCGCGGGAGAGCCAGGCCGTCCCCCGGACCCGTCCGGAGGGGCGCAGTCGGCGCCGAAGGAGCAAGCCCTCCCCGGAATCTCTCAGGCACAGCTACCGCACGGGTGAGGCATATCTGGAAAGCGGCCGGCGCGCTCCTCGGAGCAGCGAGCCCGGCCCACCAACGGTGCAAGCCGCACCCCGCCCGCCCCCGACCCGCCGCTCGCGGCACCGCCCCGGGGCCGGACGGACGCGGTGAAGCTCTCAGGTCGCAGCGACAGAGGGGGAGCCCTGCCGCAGCATGTCCTTGAGAGCTTAGGAGCGCCCCCATGAGCCTGCGACACACCGCACTCGACACCCTCCATCGCGCCCTCGGCGCGACCATGACCGACTTCGCCGGCTGGGACATGCCGCTGCGGTACGGCAGCGAGCGCGAGGAGCACATCGCCGTCCGTACCCGGGCCGGGCTGTTCGACCTCTCCCACATGGGCGAGATCGCCGTGGTCGGCCCGCAGGCCGGGGAACTGCTGGACCACGCGCTGGTCGGCTTCGTCTCCGCGCTCGGCCTGAACCGCGCCCGCTACACCATGATCTGCGCCGAGGACGGCGGCATCCTGGACGACCTGATCGTCTACCGCACCGACCAGGACGCGTTCCTGGTCGTCGCCAACGCCTCCAACGCCCAGTTGGTGCTGGACCAGCTGACCGCCCGCGCGGAGGGCTTCGACGCCGTCGTACGGGACGACCGGGACGCCTACGCGCTGATCGCGATCCAGGGCCCGGAGGCCACCGCGATCCTGGCCTCGCTCACCGACGCGGACCTGCCGGGGCTGAAGTACTACACCTGCCTCCCCGCCACCGTGGCCGGCCGTCCGGCGCTGCTGGCCAGGACCGGCTACACCGGCGAGGACGGCTTCGAGCTGTTCACCGCCCCCGGCGACGCCGAGCACCTGTGGTCCGCGCTGTCCGCCGCGGGCGCCCCGGCCGGGCTGGTCCCGTGCGGGCTCTCCTGCCGCGACACGCTGCGGCTGGAGGCCGGGATGCCGCTGTACGGGCACGAGCTGAGCACCGCGCTCACCCCCTTCGACGCCGGGCTCGGCCGGGTGGTCCGCTTCGACAAGACCACCAACGGCGGCGCGTTCGTCGGCCGGGCCGCGCTGGAGAAGGCCGCGGCCGAGTCCGCGGTGCCGGCCGGGGGCAGCGGGAAGGGACGGGTGCTGGTCGGCCTGGTCTCCTCCGGCCGCCGGGTGCCGCGCGCCGAGATGGACGTGGTCTCGGCCGAGGACGGCACGGTGATCGGCTCGGTCACCTCCGGCGCCCCGTCGCCGACCCTCGGCAAGCCGATCGCCATGGCCTACGTCGACACCGCGCACGCCGAGCCCGGCAGCACCGTCGCGGTGGACGTCCGCGGCACCCGCGAGCCGGTCGAGGTGGTCGCCCTGCCGTTCTACCGCCGCGCCCGCTGAGCCGCGGCGCCCTCGCCGGGCCGGGCCCTCCCGCCCGCCGAGCTGCCGCACTCCCGCCGGGCCGGGCCCTCCCGCCCGCCCGCCGACCTGCACCTTCCCGCCTTTTGGTCCGTTTCACCTCGACCACGACCGATCCTGGAGAATCTCCCCATGAGCAACCCCCAGCACCTCACCTACAGCAAGGAACACGAGTGGCTGACCGCCGTCGAGGACGGCGTGGCGACCGTGGGCATCACCGCGTACGCCGCTGACGCGCTCGGCGACGTCGTCTACGTCCAGCTGCCCGACGTCGGCCAGACCGTCACCGCGGGCGAGACCTGCGGCGAGCTGGAGTCGACCAAGTCGGTCAGCGACCTCTACACCCCCGCCACCGGCGAGATCGTCGAGGTCAACCAGGCCGTGGTGGACGACCCCGCGCTGGTGAACTCCGCCCCCTTCGCTGAGGGCTGGCTGTTCAAGATCCGACTGGACGGCGCCCCCGAGGGGCTGCTGACCGCCGAAGAGTACGCCGCCCACACCGGCGCCTGAGCCCGCTTCTGAGGGAAAGACCACCACCATGACGGTTCTGAACCAGTCCCTGCACGCACTCGACCCCGAGGTCGCCGCCGCGGTGGACGCCGAGCTGCACCGCCAGCAGTCCACCCTGGAGATGATCGCCTCCGAGAACTTCGCCCCGGTCGCGGTGCTGGAGGCGCAGGGCTCGGTACTCACCAACAAGTACGCCGAGGGCTACCCCGGCCGCCGCTACTACGGCGGCTGCGAGCACGTCGACGTGGTCGAGCAGCTGGCGATCGACCGGGTCAAGGAGCTGTTCGGGGCCGAGGCCGCGAACGTCCAGCCGCACTCGGGCGCCTCGGCCAACGCCGCCGCGATGTTCGCGCTGATCAAGCCGGGCGACACCATCCTGGGCCTGGACCTGGCCCACGGCGGCCACCTGACCCACGGCATGAAGATCAACTTCTCCGGCAAGCTCTACAACGTGGCCGCGTACCACGTGGACGCCGAGACCAACCTGGTCGACATGGACGAGGTCGAGCGGCTCGCCAAGGAGCACCAGCCGCAGCTGATCATCGCGGGCTGGTCCGCCTACCCGCGGCAGCTCGACTTCGCCGCGTTCCGGCGGATCGCCGACTCGGTCGGCGCGCTGCTGATGGTCGACATGGCGCACTTCGCGGGCCTGGTCGCGGCCGGGCTGCACCCCAACCCGGTGCCCTACGCCGACGTCGTCACCACCACCACGCACAAGACCCTCGGCGGTCCGCGCGGCGGCGTGATCCTGTCCAAGGCCGAGTGGGCCAAGAAGATCAACTCCGCGGTCTTCCCCGGCCAGCAGGGCGGCCCGCTGGAGCACGTGATCGCCGCCAAGGCGGTGGCCTTCAAGGTCGCCGCGACGGACGAGTTCAAGGACCGGCAGACCCGGACCCTGGAAGGCGCCCGGATCCTCGCCGACCGGCTCACCCGCCCCGACGCGGCCGAGGCGGGCGTCTCCGTCCTGTCCGGCGGCACCGACGTGCACCTGGTGCTGGTCGACCTGCGCAAGTCCGAGCTGGACGGCCAGCAGGCCGAGGACCGGCTGCACTCGGTCGGGATCACGGTCAACCGCAACGCCGTGCCGTTCGACCCGCGTCCGCCGATGGTCACCTCCGGCCTGCGGATCGGCGCCCCGGCGCTGGCCACCCGCGGCTTCGGCGCCGAGGACTTCGCCGAGGTCGCCGACGTCATCGCGGAGGCGCTGAAGCCGTCCTTCGACGACGCGGTGCGCGAGGCGCTGGCCGCGAGGGTCGCGGCGCTGGCGGCGAAGCACCCGCTGTACCCGGAGCTGTAGCGCCCCGGCGGGCCGGGGCTCCCCTGGCCCACCGCTCTCCTGCCCCACCGCTCCCTTGCTCGACCGCTCCCTTGCTCGACCGGTACGGACGGCACCCACCATCCGCCGTCCGTTTCCCCGGGGCACCGCGCACACTGGACCAGTGAGCGCGGTGCCCCGCACCACGTACCCCACCGGTACCCACCCGGTACCCCACCGCTCACCCGCACCTCCACAGACAAGGGCGTCACCGTGGCCATCAGCGTCTTCGACCTCTTCTCCATCGGCATCGGGCCGTCCAGCTCGCACACCGTCGGCCCGATGCGGGCGGCCAGGATGTTCGCGCGGCGGCTGAAGTCGGAGAGCGTGCTGGCGCAGACGGTGTCGGTCCGGGCCGAACTGTTCGGCTCGCTCGGCGCGACCGGCCACGGCCACGGCACCCCCAAGGCGGTGCTGCTCGGCCTGGAGGGCAACTCGCCGCGGACCGTCGACATCCTCCAGGCCGACCAGGACGTGGAGCGGATCAAGGCCACCGGGCGGCTGCGGCTGCTCGGCGCCCAGGAGATCGCCTTCGACGCCGACAGCCAGCTGATCCTGCACCGCCGCAGGTCGCTGCCGTACCACGCGAACGGGATGACCCTCTGCGCCTATGACGCGGCCGGCGCCCCGCTGCTGGAGAAGACCTACTACTCGGTCGGCGGCGGCTTCGTGGTGGACCAGGACGCGATCGGCGCGGACCGGGTGAAGCCGGACGACACCGTGCTGCGCTACCCCTTCCGCACCGGTGCCGACCTGCTGCGCTGGTCGTCCGAGACCGGCCTCTCGGTCTCCTCGCTGATGCTGGAGAACGAGAAGGCCTGGCGGACCGAGCCGGAGATCCGGGCCGGGCTGCTGGAGATCTGGCGGGTGATGCAGGAGTGCGTCCGCAACGGCATGAACCACGAGGGCATCCTGCCCGGCGGCCTCAAGGTCCGCCGCCGGGCGGCCCCGGCCTCCCGGGCGCTGCGGGTCGAGGGCATCAGCCCGGCCAACGCGATGGAGTGGGTCACCCTCTACGCGATGGCGGTGAACGAGGAGAACGCCTCCGGCGGCCGGGTGGTGACCGCCCCGACCAACGGCGCGGCCGGGATCATCCCGGCGGTCCTGCACTACTACCTGAACTTCGTCCCCGGCGCGGACGACGACGGCATCGTCCGGTTCATGCTCACCGCCGGCGCCATCGGGATGCTGTTCAAGGAGAACGCCTCCATCTCCGGCGCCGAGGTCGGCTGCCAGGGCGAGGTCGGCTCCGCCTGCTCGATGGCCGCGGGCGGGCTGGCCGAGGTGCTGGGCGGCACCCCGGAGCAGGTCGAGAACGCCGCCGAGATCGGCATCGAGCACAACCTCGGCCTCACCTGCGACCCGGTCGGCGGCCTGGTCCAGATCCCCTGCATCGAACGCAACGGCATGGCCGCCGTCAAGGCGGTGACCGCCGCCCGCATGTCCCTCCGCGGCGACGGCCGACACCACGTCTCCCTGGACAAGGCCATCAAGACCATGAAGGAGACCGGCGCCGACATGAAGGTCAAGTACAAGGAGACGAGTCGCGGAGGACTCGCGGTCAACGTCATCGAGTGCTGAGGAAACACACCCTGATCTGCGGGTTCGCCTTGATCCGGCGGTGCTAGTGGCAGACCTCCATGTCCGTCTCCACCGGCACCTTGCAGGGGAATCCGTAGAAGGAGGTGACCGGCTCCGGGCAGCGCGGCCGGTCACGTGCGATCGCCCGGTCGATCCCGGCCCGGATCTGACGGATCTGCTCAGCAGTGTTGCTCAGCCCCTCCCTCGGCACTCCCCACGCCTTCGCCGCCTCGCGCGGGGAGCCAGGTCGCCCGCCGGGCGTCCCGTCTAAGGACGGGGCGCCTTGCGTCTGGTCTCGGTGCGAGTGAAGTGGGGCCGACGTGCCGGTCCAGAAGCTGGCACCCTCCCTTCAAGCCATCCAGGCAGTCACGCGGTCCAACTCCGGCCACCAGACCACGCCAGCAGAGTGAACCGTTCCAGCTCCACGGAGCCAGCGTGCAGCAGTGCAAACCGTCGGCATACATTGCGCCACCTCGTGGCACTGAGTAGCACCGGCCGCTAACCTGGTGGCATGACAGCCCAGCCGGAGATTACCCAGCGGGACCTGCGGAGCAAGTCGAGAGAGATCATGGACGCGGTCGAGGCCGGCCAGTCGTTCACAGTTACCCGTGACGGCCATCGCATCGGAGAGTTGGTTCCACTGAAGCGCCGCAGGCGCTTCGTTCCGCGCGCTGAATTCGCGGCGATGTCGCGCAGCGCCCCTGATATCTCGCTGGAAGCCTTTCGGTCCGACCAGGACGCAACTGCGGCTCAGGAGACGGACGACCCCTATGGCCGTTGACCATGTCCGGGGCCTACTCGACACCAACATCATGATCCTCCGCCGCTGGATCGACCCGACCGAACTGCCGGCCGAGATGGCCATCAGCGCAATCACCCTGGCAGAGCTGTCCGCTGGCCCGCACGAGGTCAGACGAGACGACGAGCAGGCGGAGTACAACGAGCACGCGGAGCGGGCCCGTCGGCTCGATGTGCTCCAGCGCGCGGAGAACGAGTTCGACCCCATCCCCTTCGACACCGAGGCCGCCCGCATCTACGGCCGCGTTTGCGCCGCCGTGATCGGCGCCGGACGGAAGCCGCGCAGACGTGTGGCCGACCTGATGATCGCCGCCATCGCCATCGCCGAAGAACTGCCGCTCTTCACCACCAACCCCGAGGACTTCAAGGGTCTTGAGGACCTACTGACCGTTGCACCGGTCACTCGTCCTACGTTGCCGCCGGACGGTTGATGCGCAGAAGTCCCCAGAAAGTCCCCAGCATCGCCATGAGATGCCACAGAGGCAGCAAAACATCAGGTCAGAGTCATGGTCAATTGGCGCCGACATGAAGGCCAGTACAAGGAGACCTCGCGCGGCGGCCCTCGCGGTCAACGTGATCGAGTGCTAGGGAAACACACCATGACCTGTGGCTTTGCTGACCGGGAGGCCTGACCGGGACGCGGCCCGGCGTGGCGGCTCAGTCGTGCTGCGGGAGGTAGACGCTCAGCGCACGTTCCGCCTTGTCGAGGATCAGGGTGTCGGCGGCTGGGGTGATCTCGCCGTCGTTGGCGAAGTGGGCGGTGTCGTGGATGCCGTCGATGCGCAGGCTGGAGACGGTGGCGGCCTGGTAGACGCGTGAGCGGGCGAGGGTGCCGGTGACGAATGCGGCGACCAGGCGGGTCCGGGCCAAGGGGTGGCTGCCGTCCACGGCGCGGATGTCGAGCACGCCGTCGTCCAGGCTCTGCCGGAAGCTGGGGGCGAAGCCGGGCGGGTCGTACCGCCCGTTGCCTGCGAACAGCAGCCACAGGCTGCGCTCCCTGCCGTCGACGACCGCGCGGGTCGGTCGGCCCTGTGCCAGCACCCGTATCAGTCCCACCCCGAGCGCGGGCCACTTGCCGATGTACTTCTGCAGCGACTCGCGCGCTCGCACCAGCTCCGGGTAGACCCCGATGCTGAAGGTGTTCAGGAAGTAGGAGCTCTGAGCCTCCTCCCCGCCGTCGGCGACGCTCCCCTTGGGGGTGACCCGGCCCAGGTCCACCGATCCGCCGTGGCCGAGCTCGACGGCTGCCGCGGCGTCGTCGAGCGTGAAGACGCCCAGGTCAGCGGCGAAGTGGTTCAACGTCCCGCCGGGGAAGACGGCCAGGGGGAGCCGGTGCTCGGCCGCTATTCGGGCGGCGGCGTTGACGGTGCCGTCGCCACCTGCGACACCCAGTGCGCCGGCCCCGCCCGCGGCCCGGACGTCGGCGGCGGCCTGCCGGAGCAGGACGAGCAGGTCCTGCTCCTCCTCGCGGACCCGCAGCTCCGCCCGCGGCAACCGGTCCCGCAGCTCCGCCTCCACGGACCCGGCGCCGCCCGAGGAGTTGTTGACCACCACGACCAGCCCGCGGCCCTGCGGCAGGGCCGGCACCCGGACCCGCGCACGGGCGGCATGGGCCGGGGCGTCGTCGCGCAGCGGCCACCATCGCAGCGTCAACGCCGCCACCCCCGCGCCCAACGCGGCACCGGCCAGCACGTCGCCGGGGTAGTGCGCCCCGGTGTAGACCCGCGAGGCAGCCACCGCCGCGGCCAGTGGCACGGCGACGGCACCCAGCCGGGGCGATTCCAGGGTGACCGCGGTCGCGAACGCCGCCGCGGAGGCGGCGTGCCCGGACGGGAACGAGGTGGTGACGGGCGGACGCAGCAGCCGACGGGCCATCGGCACCGTGGTGGTGACCGGGCGTCGGCGCCCGATCAGCTGCTTGGCCACCACGTTGGCCGCCGTGGACGCGAGAGCCAGGGAGCCGACACCGCGCATGGCCGCCCGCCGGGCCCCGCGGTTGCGGGAGAGTCCCAGGGCCAACGCCCCCGCCACCCACAGGCCGCCGTAGTTGGCACTGCGCCCGAGCCGGGGCAACACCGGGTCCAGGCCGCGGGGATGGGCGGCGGCCACCCGCTCGAACAGGCGTAGGTCGAAACTCTGCAGTCGTCGTCGCATGCCCGGCGGCTACCCGCAACAGGCCCGCGCACGCGAGCAGCCCGTACACGGCGAGTAGCCCGTACACGCGAAACACCGGTGCGCGAGCGGAGCGCGGGTGTGCCGCGGTCCGACCCGGGCAGAGGAGTCGACAGCGATGTGCGAGGCACGCACACGCGTTCTCGGGGAGGGTCGGGTCCATGGCATCGTCACCCACACGCAGCGCGGGCAGGGGCGGAGGCGGCCGGTCCGGCACCCCCTCGGTCTCCTGGCCGAGCGAGCGGGGCGCACTGCGAACGGCCGGACGTGCAGGGTTCGTTGCGCGCGGAGTGGTCTACACCCTGATCGGGATCCTGGCCCTGGAGATCGCCTTCGGCCGGCACGGGGCCGAGGCGGACCGGCAAGGTGCGCTGCACCAAGTCGCCGCCCAGCCCTTCGGGCTGACGATGCTGTGGCTGCTGGTGGTCGGCTTCGCCTGTATGACGCTGTGGCGTGCCTCGCTGGCGGTGCTCGGTGAGAACGGCCGGAAGAAGACCGGCAGCCGGATCCTCAGCGCGGGCCGCGCGGTGTTCTACGCCTCGGTGTGCTGGGGCACCGCGGCGTACGCCGCCGGCAGCGGCGGGCAGTCAGGCGGTGACGCCAAATCCCAGGACTGGACTGCCTCCGCGCTCAAGCTCCCCGGCGGCCGGGTGCTGGTCGCGGTCGGCGGCGTGGTGCTGGCGGGGGTCGGGGTGGGTGTCGCGGTCAGCGCGGTCCGGAAGAAGTTCTTGAAGAAGCTGGACACGGCCCGGATGAGCGCCCGCGCCCGCAAGGCGGTGACCTGGCTCGGCACAGCCGGCGGCGTCGCCCGCGGCACGGTGTTCACCGGCGCTGGAGTCTTCCTGCTGGTCGCCGCCGTCCGCTTCGACCCGCACCAGGCCAAGGGCATGGACGCCACTCTGCGCAGCTTCGCCCGTACCCCGGTCGGCCCCTGGCTACTGGTCCTGGTCGCCGTGGGGCTGGTCCTGTTCGGTGCCTTCTCCTTCGCCTCCGCCCGCTGGCGCAAGCTCTGACGAGGAATCAAGCCCAGCCCCCGGCCGACGCTGCGGGCGCACTCTGGTCCGAGTCGAGCGGTGCTGTCAGGTCTGGCACGGCGGTTCCGATCGAGCGAGTACGGCGCGCTGGTGGCTGCTGATCGTAGTGGTGACCCCTGACAGCGCGCCGCTGGATTCTCGCTGCGGTCAGGAGGCCGGCCGCTTTGCCATGCCTGCGGCCACCTGGCTGCCGAAGCCGAAACGGCGGGCCACCGCCCCGGCGTCCGTGACCGTACCCGAGTCGCCTCGGACGGACGAGTGGCTGGCACGCTTTCCGGAGGACGCCTCGGCGACCGGGTACATCGGCCGCTACGGATGGAACACCCTGCGGATCGACAGTGCGATCCCGGACGAGGAGTTGATCGAGGCCGTCGACGGGTCCTACCGGGCCGTGGTCGCCAAGTTGCCCAAACGGGACCGCCCGGCGGCGGGCTGAGGCACTACCTGCGACCTGGCTGGCCCTCCTGCGTTGGTAAGGTGCGTAATAGATCAGCACCTATTACGATCAGCGCCTATTACAACAGAGGAGCAGTCATGCCGGATGCCGACGGCATCAGCGCACTCGTGCGGAGTTGGATCGACGGCTGGATCGTCTCCCGCGGCGGCTCGGAGCCGATCGAGGAGCCGTGGGGCTGGACGATCGACGTCGGGCAGGCCAAGCACGTCTCACGGCACGTGCTGCCCGTACCCACCGAGCCGGACGTCCGCAAGCTGGTCGCCGGGACGAGCGCGCCGGGCACCTGGCTGAAACTCTTCGCCGAGGACGAGACCGTCCTGCCCTGGATCGGCCCCGGCTGGAACCTCGGCCAGCCCGGCTTTCTGATGACCTGTCCGCTGGCCGCCGACAACCCCGAGCCACCGGCCGGCTACACGCTCACCAGCTGGACCCGTGGCGGTGTCACCCGCGTGCTGGTCCGCACCACCGCCGGGCACTTCGCCGCGCGCGGCCAGATCGCCACAACCGGCGCCGTCACGGCCGTCGCCGACCAGATCGAGACCGCCGCCGACCACCAGCGCAAGGGCCTCGGCAGCCTGGTGATGCGCACCCTCCAGAACGTCGCGTACGAGTCCGGCGCGCGCACCGGGCTTCTGGTCGGCACCCCCGAGGGGCAGGCGCTCTACTCGGCGCTGGGCTGGACCACCCGCTCCCCGATGGCGAGCCTCTGGTACGAGCCCTCCGCCTAGGCGTCGTCGACTGGGCGTAGTTGCCTCGACCGCAACACCCGGACACAGCGCCGACTGCCACCGGTCACCGCTTCTCCCCCGCGGAGGCGGTGCCGGTGCCGGCCAGCACCAGGCCCAGCGCGGTCGCCGCGACGGCCGCCTTGACGCGCTTGTGCATGGGTGGTGCTTCTCGGAAGTCGACGGGCGGGAGGGAACAGGGAGGAATGGGAGGAGGCAGAGGGGAACGGAGGGAGCTGGAGGGAATTGAAAGGAACTGGAGGAACCGTCAGAAGGCGTCGGTGCAGCCGCCGTTGACCAGGGTGGTGCTGACGCTCTGGCCGCAGACCTTGTCGAGTTCGCCGGAGTTGTCGGCGTAGGCGTACGTCGTCACGCTCTGGGTGCCGGATTCGGTGTGCTCGCTGGAGACCGTGTTCCAGTTCTTGCCGCCGTCGGTGGAACGCTCCAGGTAGCCGGTGCAGTGGTCGTTCCCGGAGGTGTCGTACTCGGAGATGGTGGCCTGCGCGGTGCCGCTGCCGCTGTTCGGCCAGGCGACCAGGCCCAGGCCGCAACCCTGGCCGAGGTCGATCGACCGGTTCTCCACGAAGTGCACCAGCCAGGCCTTGGTGACCGGTCCGACCTGCCCGTCGATGCCGACCGAGCTGCTCTGCAGGTGGGCCTTGGTCTGCACCCACTTGACCGCGGCCACGGTCTGCGGGCCGAACTGGCCGTCCATCTGCAGGGTGAACCCGAGGGTCTGCAACGCGTACTGCAGGGTGTCCACGCACCAGGTGTTGGTGCTGCCCTGGGTGATGTTCGGCGGACACTCGGCTCCTTGCAGCGCCTCCACCGTGCCCGGGTCGGCCTGGGCGGGCGCCACACCGAGCACCAGGCCGGTCCCGCACATCGCAAGCGTCGCAAGGACGGTGACGGGTCGCAACAGGCGTGACTTCATGGCGATCTCCCTCGTTCTTTCCTGGGCATGACAGAAAGCGCGCTGGACTCCACCCCCTCCGCAAGGCGAGCGGGAGACCACGACGCGTGGACGACTGGGTGGACGACTAGGACTAGGTGGACGACTGGGACGGGGCTGCTCCGGGGGAGGTCCCACCTCCCGCCCGTCGGCGACTGGCTACCGCCGGTCACCTCACACCCGGGAGCAGGCCCCCCGGGGGCTCAGGTTCCGCAGATGGGAAAGGGGTTGGTCGCACTCAGGCCGCCGCAGGGGTCCCCCCAGCCGGTGTCCGCGACCACGGCGTGCACTGCCCTGCCGCCACCGGATTCGGCGCGTGCGCCCACGGCCACCCCCAACAGCGCGAGGCCCACCATTCCCAGCAGCGCGATCTTGCGCATACGTCGCTTCCCTTCCCCTCCACCGGACGGGACCGCCTGTCGGCCGTCCGTCCCGGGCCCTCGCCCGCACCCACGTTGGCAGCAGAAACCACTCCCGCACCAGACAGGCAATGGTTCATGATGTGACGCGAGCACAAGGGGAAGGAAGAAAAAAGCCTCCGAACCAGTCGAATACGGACGACGCACAGGAAGACCGCACAGGAAGACCCATGACTGCGAACGACACCGTCCTCCCCGACGTGTACGCATGGGCGGTCGCACAGCGCCACATCACCCCGGACGACGTCCCGCGCATGGCAGACGAATTGGGCCATGACGCCGCCGTGTGCCACGCGGCCCTGACCGAACTGACCCGACGTCATGTCCTGCTGCCCGACGGCGACGGGTATCTCGCGGCAAGCCCCGACCTGGCCATCACCGCGCTGGTGGGCCCGCGCGAAAGCGCGCACCGGGAGACCGAGCGGCAACTGGCCGCAGCCCGCGAGCAGACCTCGCACCTGCGCCACCGCCTGACCGAGCTGACCCCGCTCTACCTCGACCGCAACCAGCACGGCACCGCCCCGGGAATCGACGCCCTCACCGACAAGTTCGCGGTCCGCGCGCTCATCTCCGACCTCACCGCGGGCTGCGACAAAGAGATCATGGCCTGCCAGCCCGGCGGCGGCCGACCGCCCGCGGCGCTCGCCGACGCACTCCCCCGCGACCTGGAACTCCTACGCCGCGGCGTCGAGTTGCGCAGCCTCTACCAGCACACCGCGCGCTTCCACGCCCCCACCCAGCAGTACGCGGAGGCGGTCCTCCAGGCCGGTTCGCGCATTCGCACCGTCGCCGAGATCCCCTGCCAGATGATCGTCATCGACCGGCGCACCGCTGTCCTGCCGCACCACGAGTACCGCTACGGCGCCGTCATCGTCCGCGACCCGTCCATCCTGGCCTACCTCTGCACCACGTTCGAGCAGGCCTGGAACCTCGGCGCCCCCTACCAGACCGGCCCCAGTGCCGCCCGCAGCGCGGTCACCGAGATCAAGGCGGCGATCCTCACGCTGATGGCCAACGGCCTCAAGGACGAGGTCATCGCCAAACGCATGGGGCTGTCCGTCCGCGCCTGCCGCGGCCATATCGCCGACCTGCTCAGCACGCTCAACGCACACAGCCGGTTCCAGGCCGGTGTCATCGCCGAGCGCGACGGACTCCTGGAACCGCGGGACGACACCGACTGACCGGCATCGGTCCCACGGTACCCGGTGAAATCAGTCAGGGAACCTGACGGAACGGCGGGGGTTGAACCGGCGTCGTCGCGTTGCGGAGTTCGTCCAGAGTGGGGGGTTGGGCTCCGGGCCGGGTGGTGGCCAGGGCTCCGGCGGTGGCGGCCTGGCGCAGGACGCGTTCCAGGTCCTGCGGTTCGGTCGGGATGCGGACCGCCCGGTTGCCGTCGGGGTGCGGGCCGAGCAGGGCGGCCAGCAGGGCGGACTGGAAGGCATCTCCCGCGCCGATGGTGTCGGCAACGGTCACCCGCGGAGCCGGGACCGAGACCTGGGCCTCGGCGGTGAAGCCGGTGGCGCCGTCCGCGCCCCGGGTCAGCACCACCAGGCGCGGGCCGAGGGCGAGCAGGCCGCGCGCGGCCCGGTCCGGGTCCTGCTCCGGCCACAGCCAGGCCAGGTCCTCGTCACTGGCCTTGACCACGTCGGCGACCGCGGCCAGCCGTTCCACCGCGGCCCGGTAGGCGGCCCGGTCCGGCTGGACGGCGGGACGGACGTTGAGGTCCACCGCCACCGCCCGTCCCGGACGGCCGTGCAGTTGCCGACAGGCCCGCAGCACCTGCTCGGCGCCCGGCTCGACCACCACCGCCAGCGATCCGGTGTGCAGCAGCGCGGTGTCCTCGGCGACCGGGATCCGCACCGGGTCCCAGGCGGCCAGGAAGTCGTAGCTGGCCGCGCCGGTCGCCTCGTCCACATAGGCCAGGGCGACCGTGGTCCGCTCGGTGGCGGCGGGTGCGCGGAGCAGGTCGAGGCCGGTGCCGGCCAGGTACTCCGCCACCAGCGCACCGGGCGGATCATCGCCCCAGCAGGTGACCAGCGTGACCGGACGGCCGAGCCGGTGCAGCCCCACCGCCACATTGGCAGGACTGCCACCGGGGATGGGGCGGATGCTGTCCGCACCGGCCCGCCACACCAGGTCGACCAGACTCTCGCCGACCACCACGATCCGGTTCGTCGCCGCCGTCGCCGCCGCTGCTGCTGGCACTGCCGTCATTGACCGCCTCCCCCTGAAGAAAGTGCTGCCCCGGGCCTCGCCGCTCGGGTGGCAGCAGCGTAGCCGGTGGGTGGATTCGGGGGTTCGGGCGTGATTTGGGGGGAAAGGGCTGAGTATCTCGACTGCCGGGAGGACGCGATGGACGGAGACCCCGAGGGCATGGTGGGCACGGAGGCCGTGGTGGACGCGGAAGCCGTGGTCGACCAGGTCCAGTCGGCGCGGGCCAGGGTGCGGGCGGCGGTGGCCAGCCACGATGCGGGCGCGCTGTCCGCCGCGATGGACAAGCTGGAGGAGGCGCTGCACCGGGCCAGGGAGGACGGCGTGGACGTCCCCGCCGCCCCGGTCGCCCCGGCAGGCCCCGCCGCCCCGGGGAACCCGGTGCTTCCCGAGAACCGGTGACCTGACTGGGTGGTCTGATCGGCGACCGTCCCGTCGGCGATCGCCCCGGCCCCGGCTCCGCCTCGCCTCCGCTCCGTGCCACGCTGGTGCGATCCCGCGTCGGGCGGGGCGACCCTGCGGAAGGACCCCCGTGGACGAGACTGCCTGGGACACCGTCGAGCGGCTGGCAGGCTGGCTGGACCGGAACAGCGAACTGCCGGAGCAGACCAGGACGATCCTGCAGATCCTGAAGATCACCGAGGAGGCCGGGGAGGTCGCCGAGGCGGTGATCGGGGCGACCGGACAGAACCCGCGCAAGGGCTACTCGCACACCTGGGACGACGTCCAGGAGGAGCTGTGCGACGTGATCGTGACCGCGATGGTCGCGCTGACCCGGATCAACCCGGACGCGCGCAAGCTGTTCGCCGGCAAGTTGGAACGGATCGCGCTGCGCTCGCTCGGCGACGGCCCCATCCCCGGCCCAGACCCAGGCCAAGGCGCCAACCCTGACGCCGACGCCGAGTAGGCCGGGAGCTGCAGGCCGGGCCCCGCACGCCGGGCCCGGCGAATACCCGGCTCAGTGTGAGCCGGAGCCGGTGGGGTTGAGCCGCTCCCAGATCCGGAGGACGATCTCGCCGCCGTCGGGGTCCTGGATCACCACCGGGGGTTCGTCCGCCAGCCGGAAGCCCGCTGCTCGGGCGACCGCGGCGCTCGGGGCGTTGTCCGGGTCGATCCGCAGGATCACCCGGTCGGCGCCGAGGCGGTCGTGGGCCAGCTCGGTCAGCAGCCGGACGCCTGCCGCGGCGAGCCCCCGGCCGCGGTGCGCGGCGCCGATCGCGTAGCCGATCTCGACCTCGCCGTCCACGTCCTTGAGCATCAGCATCACCTCGCCGAGCGGCGCGCCGCCGTCCGCGGTGACCACCAACTGCAGGCGGCGCCCGGCCTCGCGGGCCTCGCGGGCGCGCTCCAGATAGAGCCGGGCGGCTTCGGCGTCGAAGGGGGAGGCGAGCGGGGTCCAGCGGGCGACGTCGGGGTCGTCGAAGAGCGCGGGCATCGCCGGGAGGTCCTCGTCCGTCCATTCGCGCAGCACCAGGCCCTGGCCGTCGAGGCGGAACGGAGGCTCGGGGACGGTGCACGGCTTGGTCATGTCCTGATCTTGCCTCCTGAATCGACCAGCGGGCAAGACTCCCCGTTGATCACCGAATCAAAGCCAGAAATAGACCTTATCCTTGTGATCCATGGCTCAATCGGGGCAAATGTCTGTTATATACGTCTATGCGGCTTGCCCACATGGTGAGAATCATGCGATAGTCGACCCGGTCGGGCGGCCTCAGACCCCCGGCGACGGCGGACGCCTCCGACCCGAGCGCATCCGCCGCATCGCACGGCAAACCCCCCTCGGCCGTGCGGTCACTCACCCGGGGCCTCCGCATGCGACCACGGTCCCGGGGGCCCCGCGTGCTACCCCGGTGAGTGAATGCTCACTCCTGCGCCTCAGCAATCGGATAACGGAGTGAGTGAGTGCCTACTCACTCCGTGCGGGCCGGCGTCCCGCGCAGTTCGAACCACACCGACTTGCCGCGCGACATCAGGTCCGCGCCCCAGCGGTCGGACAGCAGGTTGACGAGTTGCAGCCCGCGGCCCGAGTCGTCCTCCGGGTCGCCCAGGATCAGGCACGGCAGCGCCCGCGACGGGTCGCGCACCTCGAACCGGACGCCGCCCTGACGGCGGGCCACCCGGAGGCCGAACGAACGGCCGCCGGTGTGCCGGACCACGTTCGCGATCAGTTCGGAGACCAGTTGCTCCGCCACCTCGCCCAGGCCGTCCAGTCCCCAGGACTCCAGGACGGACAGGATGAGGCGGCGGGCACGTGACGAGGAATCGGGCCCGGCGGGTAACCGCACCTCGTCGGTCGTCGGGTCGGTCAGCAGCCCGATCAGGGCGAGGTCCAACTCCTCTGCGGTGACGGCGGCCTCGGCCAGCACCTCGGGCCAGAGCTCCAGCCAGTCGTCGGCGAGCACCGTCTGCGCCGCGTCGGCCGCCAGCGGAGCCAGGCCCGAAGCCGGAGTCAGACCCGGCGCCAGCCCCGCGGCCGGGACCGGATCCGCGCAGACGGTTCTCACGCCCGAGTCCTCCGGACGCACCGGATCCGCGAGAGTGCCGGTGGCACTTACGCCCAGCGCCGACTGCTGCCGTTCCACTTCGCCCCATGCCGCCATGACCTCATCATCGCGACTCTGGGGTCACTTGGGGAGCACAATGCGTAAAGAATCATCATTGCGTCTGGCATATGCCGCTGACCTAAGAGTGCGATGATCAGCTTTCGGCCGCCCGGCTCCGGTACGCCGCAGGTCAGCCGGGGTTCAGCGGAACTTCGCCTTCCCCGGGCCCTCTTCGACGAAACTGCGCATCCCGATCTCGCGGTCCTCGGTGGCGAACATGCCTGCGAAAAGCTGTCGTTCGATCGCAAGCCCGGTGTCGAGGTCGGTCTCCAGGCCGCGGTCCACCGCCTCCTTCGCGGCGCGCAGCGCGTAGGCGGGACCGGCAGCGAGCCGGGCCGCCCACGCCAGCGCGGTCGAGTAGACCTCCTCGGCCGGGACCACCTGGTCGGCCAGGCCGATCCGCAGCGCCTCGTCGGCCCGTACCTGACGGCCGGTGAAGATCAGTTCCTTGGCCCGGGACGGGCCGACCAGCCGGGACAGCCGCTGGGTGCCGCCCGCGCCGGGGATCAGCCCGAGCAGGATCTCCGGCTGGCCGAACTTGGCGTTGTCGGCGGCGATCCTGATGTCCGCGCAGAGCGCCAACTCGCAGCCGCCGCCCAGGGCGTAGCCGGTCACCGCGGCCACCACCGGCTTGGGGATCCGAGCCACCGCGGTGAACGCGTCCTGCAGCGCGCCGCCGCGCTCCACCATGTCGGTGTAGGACATGCGCTGCATCTCCTTGATGTCGGCGCCCGCGGCGAACACCTTCTCGCCGCCCCAGAGCACCACCGCGCGGACGTCGGCACGGCCCGCCGCCTCCTCCGCGATCAGCTTCAACTGGTCCTGCATCACCGAGTCCAGGGCGTTCATCGGCGGGCGGGCCAGCCGGATCGTACCGACGGCGTCCTCGACTTCGAGGGTGACGAACGCGGTCATGCGGTGCCTCCATGGATCGGCTCTGCCCCTGCGGAGCGGTGGTGAACGCATGTTAACGGCCCGCCCTCCGAGCACACAGGAGGGCGGGCCGTTAACAGCCTTCGGTCGTTCCGGGCCTTCGGGTCGTACCGGGCCTCGGTCCGTTCCAGGCCCTCGGGCGTTCCGGACGGTCAGGAGGCGGTCCAGGCCGCCCAGGACATGTTCCAGCCGTTGAGGCCGTTGTCCGGGGCGACGATCTTGTCGTGCGAGTTCACCACCTGGACCACGTCGCCGATGATCGAGCTGTTGTAGAACCAGGCCGCCGGGGTGTTCGGGTCCCCGCCGCCCTTGACGTCGTGCAGGCCGACGCAGCCGTGCGAGGTGTTCTCGCTGCCGAAGGTGGAGACCGGCCGCCAGTAGTTGCCGTGCGCGAAGGTGCCCGAGGTGGTCAGCCGCATCGCGTGCGGCACGTCCTTGATCCGGTAGGCGTTGCCCAGGCCCACCGTCTGCGAGTCCATGTCGACCACCGGGTCCTTCTCGGAGATCACCATCTTGCCGTTGTACGTGGTGTGCTGGGCGTCGCCGAGGCTGGCCGGGAGGGTCCGGTAGAGCACGCCGCCGCGGTAGACCTTCAGCGTGTGCGAGGAGCTGTCGGCGACGCTGGTCTGGCTCCGGCCGATGCTGAACTTCACGTCCTTGAACTGCTGGCCGTAGGTGCCGGACGAGGTCCGCACCCCGTCCAGGTCCATGTGCAGGGTCACCTTGGTGCCTGCGGCCCAGTAGGACTGCGGGCGGAAGTCGATCCTGCTGTCGCCGAACCAGTGGCCGACCACCGGCACCGAGGGCGAGGCGCTGACGCTGACCGCCTGCTGCACCGCCTTCTTGTAGCTGTCGCCGACCGGGTGGGTGAAGGTGATCGACACCTCCATGCCCACCCCGTAGACGGCGCCCGGGTCGACGTTGAAGTTGCCGATGTTGATGTTCTTCGGCGTCAGCGTGGTGAAGGTCGACTTGTCGCTGACGGTCACCTGGCTGCTGTCGACCGCGGTGGTCGCCACGGTGTACTTGGTGCCGCTGCGCAGCGCGCCGGACGGGGTCCAGCTGCTGCCGTCGGCGGCGATGGCGCCGGCCACCTCGGCGCCGTCCGAGGAGGTGACCTTGACCGAGGTCAGCTTGCCGGAGGCGACACCGACCTTGAGCGCGCCGGTGGTGTCCACGTCGGTCGCGTCGTTCTCCGGCTTGATGGTCACCACCGCGGCCGAGTTGGCGGGCGCGGTGGTCGCCGCGTCGCCGGAGCCGCCGCCGCTGGTGCTGCCCGCCGTCGCGGAGCCGCCCCCGGCCGCCGCCGCGGTCGGCGTGCTGCCGCTGCCGCAGGCGGTGGCCAGCAGCAGCACCGAGCCCACCGCCGCGGCGAGCAGCGCGTGCCGGGCGGCGGTGCGCCGCCGTCCCCGGCCGCCGGCGGACCTCCCGTCGCCGCCCCTGACGTTCCCGCTGGCCTCGACGGCCCGTGCCGAATTCAACCGACTCTCCCCTCCCGGATGCACCACACCTCTATGAACGCCGGACCGCACGGCCCCGGTTGCCTCAGGGGGCGGACTTTCTTCACCGCGACGTCACAGGTGGTGCCGGTGAGCCTATCCGCTCCCGGCTCAGTGCAGCGCGCTGCCCGCCACCCACTGGGCCCAGTCGAGGTTCCAGCCGCCCATGCCGTTGTCCGGCGCCACCGTGCCGCCGTCCGCCCCGGTCACCACGACCACGTCGCCGAGCATCGAGTGGTCGTAGAACCAGCCGGCCGGAGTGCTGTCGCTGTAGCCGCCCTTGACGTCCTGCAGGCCGATGCAGCCGTGCGAGGTGTTCTCGCTGCCGAAGATCGAGGCGGGCCGCCAGTAGACGCCGTGCACGAAGGTGCCGGAGTCGGTGAGCCGCATCGCGTGCGGGACGGCCGGGATGTCGTACTCGCTGCCGAGGCCGACGCTCTCGGAGTTCATCCGGGTCACCCGGTCCATCTCGGAGATCACCATGGTCCCGGCGTAAGTGGCGTGCCCGGGACCGCCCGCGGAGATCGGCAGGGTGCGCAGCACCGTGCCGTCGCGGCGCACGGTCATCTCGTCGGTGACCGCGTCGGCGGTGCTGACCTGGGCGCGGCCGACGGTGAAGCCGACCGTCCGGTCCTGCGTCCCGTACACGCCGGGCGCGCCCTCGACGCCCTTGAGCCGCAGCGCCACGGTGACCTTGGTGCCCGGCTTCCAGTAGGCCTCGGGGCGCAGGTCGAGCCGGTTGCCGCCGAACCAGTGGCCGACCACCGGGACCGGCGGGTCCGCGGTCACCCGGACCGCGCGCTCGACCTCGGCGCGGTCGGTGACGGTGCGGCTGAAGCGCAGCGACACCTCCATGCCGACGCCGACGGTGGTGCCGTTCTCCGGGCTGTAGAAGGCGATGAAGGTGTTCCGCGGCACGAAGGTGGTGAACACCGCGTGCTTGGCCGCCTGCAGCCCGTTCGGGTCCGTGGCGACCGCGTCCAGGGTGTAGCGGGTCTCCGCCAGCAGCTTGGCCGAGGGCTTCCAGGAGCCGCCGCCGGCCGCGATGGCGCCGGGTACGGTGTCACCCCGGTCATCCTTGAGCGTCACCGTAGTCAGCCGCCCGGAACTGACAGTGACGCCGACGCCCCCGGAGACCGGGACCTGCGCGGCGCCGTCGCCGGGGGTCAGGGTCACCACCGCGGTGGACACCGAGGGCGCGGCGTCCTGGGATGCTGCCTGGTGGGAGCCGCTGCCGCAGCCCGTGAGCAGCAGCAGTCCGGCGAGCGCGAGCGCCCGTCCGGTCCGCCGAGTCGCCGTGTTCCATGCCCCGCTGTGCTGACCCACCGTCAATGCTCCTTCGCTCGTCGACAATGATCAACGAGGGCGGGCGGGCCTGGACACGTCCGTGTGGCGGATACATCGCTCCTGGTGCGTGACATCTGCCGCCGCAGAGGGAACGTACCTTCCAACCGGGGAACGGGACTCCCCGCGGCGGGGAGGTACGCGTCATGGCGGCATGGCAGGGGGCGGGCGACCGGGCTGCGCCTGGGGAGTTCGCGCGCGAACGCGCGCAGCTGCAACTGGTTCCGGCCGAACCGGCGGCGCCGGAGCCGGAACCGGCACTGCCGGAACCCGCGCCGGAGCCGTCGGCCGGGACCGCCGCCCCGCTCTGGCCGGGCAGCTGGCAGCCGCTCGGCGCCCGGTTCCACATCGGCCCGGACGGCCGCCCCGGCACCAACTTCGCGCTCTGGGCCGCCGGAGCGGAGGCGGTCGACCTGTGCCTGTTCGACGAGCAGGACCGGGAGACCCGCCACCGGCTGGCCGAGCAGACCTTCCAGACCTGGCACGGCCACCTGCCCGGCGTGCTGCCGGGCCAGCGCTACGGCTTCCGGGTGCACGGCCGCTGGGACCCGTGGACCGGCGCCCGCTGGAACCCGGCGAAACTGCTGCTCGACCCCTACGCGCGGGCGGTGGACGGCGAGTTCCGGCTGCACGACGCGGTGTACGGGCACGTCCGCGGCTGGCCCGAGCGCGAGGTCGCGGACACGGTCAGGGACAACCGCGACTCGGCCCCGTACGTGCCCAAGGCGGTGGTGGTCCACGACGACGACGACTGGTCCGACGACCGGCGGCCGAAGACCGCCTGGGCCGACACCGTCCTCTACGAGCTGCACGTCAAGGGCTTCACCCAGCGGCACCCCGGTATCCCGGAGGAACTGCGCGGCACCTACGCCGGGCTGGCCCACCCGGCGGCGATCGCGCACCTCACCGCGCTCGGGGTGACCGCGGTCGAGCTGCTGCCGGTGCACCAGTTCGCCGACGAGGAGCACCTGCAGCGGCGCGGCTCGGGCAACTACTGGGGCTACAACTCGATCGGCTTCTTCGCCCCGCACGCCGCCTACTCGTCGTCGGGCTCGCGGGGCCAGCAGGTCACCGAGTTCAAGCGGATGGTGCGGGCACTGCACGCGGCCGGGATCGAGGTGATCCTGGACGTCGTCTACAACCACACCGCCGAGGGCAACGAGAACGGCCCCACGCTGTCGCTGCGCGGCATCGACAACGCCGGCTACTACCGGCTGCAGCCGCACAACCGGCGCTCCTACGCCGACTTCACCGGCTGCGGCAACACCCCGGACAGCAACCAGCCGCAGGTGCTGCGGCTGATCACCGACTCGCTGCGGTACTGGGTCACCGAGATGGGCGTGGACGGCTTCCGCTTCGACCTGGCGGCGGCGCTGGCCCGCTCGCCGTTCGAGGTGTCGATGCTCGCGCCGTTCCTCTCCACCGTCTCCCAGGACCCGGTGCTGAGCCGGGTGAAGCTGATCGCCGAGCCCTGGGACATCGGCATGGGCGGCTACCAGGTCGGCGGCTTCCCGCCGCTGTGGACCGAGTGGAACGACAAGTTCCGGGACACCGTCCGCGACTACTGGCGCGGGGCCCGTCCCGACGTGCGCGAGCTGGGCTCGCGGCTGGCCGGCTCCTCCGACCTCTACCAGCAGGGCGGGCGGCGCCCGTACGCCTCGGTCAACTTCGTCACCGCGCATGACGGGTTCACCCTGCGCGACCTGGTCTCCTACAACGGCAAGCACAACGAGGACAACGGCGAGGACAACCGGGACGGCACCGACGACAACCACTCCTGGAACTGCGGCGTCGAGGGCGAGACCGACTCGGCCGCGGTGAACGCGCTGCGGCGGCGGCAGCTGCGCAACCACCTCGCCACGCTGCTGCTGTCCACCGGGGTGCCGATGCTGGTGGCGGGCGACGAGATGGGCCGCACCCAGGGCGGCAACAACAACGCCTACTGCCAGGACAGCGCACTCAGCTGGATCGACTGGTCGCTGCCGCGCGAGGACCCCGGCTGGCAGTCGCTGCTGGCCCTCACCACCCGGCTGATCCGGCTGCGCCGGGAGCACCCGGTGCTGCGCCAGCGCGGGTTCTTCTCCGGCCGCCCGGCCCACCCCGGCGGGCTGCGCGACCTGGCCTGGTTCACCGCGCGCGGCCGGGAGATGACCGAGGCCGACTGGTACGCCCCGGGCGCGACCCTGGGCATGTTCCTGGCCGGCGACGAGATGACCGAGCGCGACCCGCTCGGCCGGGAGCTGCGGGACGACAGCTTCCTGCTGGTGCTGCACGCGCACCACCGGCCCACCCGGTTCCTGCTCCCCGGTGCGCCGTGGGCCGAGTCGTACGAGATCCTGCTGGACACCGCGCTGGAGGACCAGGCCGCGGAACCCGGACAGCGGCACCGGGCCGGGACCGGGCTCAACCTGCCGGGACGGTCACTGCTGCTGCTGCGGGCGGAACGGGGGGCGCGGGGCGCGCGGGACGCGGGGGCGGACCGGGGGTGAGGCGGGAGGGGCGGTGAGCGGGGCGCGTCCGGCTCGGGAAGGCCGGTGAAGCGGGCGCGTCCGGCTTGAACCGTCGCCGCGGGTGGTGCGTACTGAGGGTGTGGACCACTCGTCGGTGCGCGACTCGGAGTTCGCGCGCTCCCTCTACTCCCGGCACGGGCGATCCGTGCTCGGGCGGGTACTGGGCCTCGTCCACGGCGACTACCAGCGGGCGGAGGACATCGTGCAGGAGACCTTCCTGCGCGCCTGGCAGCATCAGGACTCGCTCGACCCGGAGCGGGCGGGACCGTGGCTGCACACGGTCGCGCACAACCTGGTGGTCTCGGCCTACCGCAAGGTCAGGGCCAGGCCGCCGGAGTCGCCGCTGCCCGAGGACGAGGGCGGCGCCTGGGCCAGGGACCCGGACGGCGGGGACCTGGAGCTGGACCGGATGCTGGAGCGCTGGCAGATGCTGGACGCGATGCGCGGACTGAAACCCGAGCACAGGGACGCGCTGATCGACGTGTACTACCTGCGCCGCACCGTCGCGGAGACGGCGGAGCACCTGGGGGTGCCCGAGGGCACCGTGAAATCCCGCTGCTACTACGGGCTGCGGGCCCTGCGCGACGTACTGGAGGAGAGAGGGGTGACATCCCGATGACGACACCGTGCCCGCAGAGCGTCTCGCTCGGCGCCTACCTCCTCGGGGCCCTCGACCCCGAGGAGCGCAGGGCGATGGAACTGCACGTCGCGGGGTGCGAGCAGTGCCGGGCGGAGCTGGTCGAACTGGCCCCGCTGCCGGGGCTGCTCCGGCACACGGCGTTCGAGGAACTGCCGGAGACGGCGGAAGCGGCGGAGTCGCTGGGCCCGGCCCACTGGCAGCCGGAGCCCCCACGCGACGGCGGCTCGCCGACAGGCGACCCCCGGGGTGCCGCGCCGCGGGCCGACGGCCCGCAGGGGTCCGGGCCGGAGGCGTTCGGGCCGCAGGACGGAGCGCCGCAGGACGGTGGGTCGACGGGTGTGGCCGGAAGTGGCGGGGCGGCCGGGGCGGAGCCTCGGGTCGGTGGGGCGGGGGGTGCGCATCACCGCAGGCCGCCGCGGCGTCGGCTGGTCGCGGCGGGGCTGACCCTCGCCGCCTGCGTGACCGGACTCGCGGTGTACGCGGCGGTGGGCCGCGACAACCCGTCCCCGGGCGGCGCAAAGCCGGTCGCCGCGACCTGGAGCGCGACCGACCCGGCCACCCACGTCTCGGCCAGCGCCGAGATCATCCCCGAGGCCTGGGGCACCCAGTTCGAGCTGAGGCTCGGCGGACTGCCGTCCGGCATCACCTGCCACCTGGTCGTGCACGGCAAGGACGGCAGCAGCGAGACGGCGGGAACCTGGGGCTCGGGCTACTCGTCGTCGGCCTCGGTCCCGGCCTCCACCTCGATCAGCCCGGCCGACATCACCGGCCTCTCCGTCATCGACGGCGCAGGCGGCACCCTGGTCCAACTCCCCCCGGGCTAGATGATCGATTCCAAGGGTCCAGTGGTCATACACAGTCAGAGCGCGCGTGACCGGCTGACCGGTGCGGTCGTTGTGCCGGATCGCTGCGGTGAGCGCGAGGATGCGCTGCTCGATGACCTGCCGCAGCGGCGGTTCCGGCGTCTACAGGCCGAGCGGCACCGCTTCGGCCGGGACCCCGCCGGCGATCAGCGCCGCCAACGGTGTGGCCAGGTCACGCGGTGAGAACAGGTCCGAACCGCGGTAGTCGGCGATGTCGGGCAGCCGCCACCAGCGAAAGCCGTCGATGTTCTCGGCGGCAAGCTCGTCGTCGGACATCGCGCCACGGGGGTGGAACGACGCGGCGCGCACAAGGAAGTAGTCATTGATCACCCCGTCATAGCCCACCGCGTGCCCGGGCTCGATGACCTCCTGGTGCCAGACATGCGGCGGATCGGCGTCAATGGCGAGCCCTACCTCTTCGTGCAGCTCCCGGCGCAGGGCGGCAAGGACGGATTCGCCACGCTCCACGCCTCCACCGGGCGCTGCCCACACGACGATCGGGCCGGTCGGCTCGGGAATGACGAACCGACACAGCAGGATGCGGTCGCCCTCGTCGAGAACGACCGCGCGGACCGAGTGACGCAGATGCACCAAGGCCATCCGCGCATGCTAGCCGCCTGCCACGATCAGAACGATCCCTTGGAATCGATCATCTGGCCCGAACCCCGCTCCCGGCAGCCGCGCGGCGCCTTCGGCGGACCCACGGTGCATCAGCGCAGGTCAGCGGCTGCTGGTTAAAACCAGATGAGGATTGTCACTGGTGCGTCGTACGCTCACAGACGATGCCTGATCCCACCCTGCCGTCCACCGCGTCACAAACGCCGCCGCCCGCCGGAATCAACAGCTCCGGACACCCCGAAGCAGACAGACCGGATGCCTCCGCCATGCCTGAGCCCGCAACGCCCGCCCAGCCTGCCCTGTCCGCCCAGCCCGCAGCGCCCGCCCACGACGCCCCCGCACCGTCCGCCCCACCCGAGCCACCCGCGGCCCACCCCGCCGCGCCCGCGCAGCGGCCCCGCGGCACCGTCCGCTCCCTGCTGCGGATCTGGCCCTACGCCCGGCCGATCCGCTGGTACCTGCTGGGCTCGACCTCCGCCGCCCTGGTCGCGTCGCTGACCGGCCTGCTGATCCCGCTGGTGCTGAAGCAGATCGTGGACGGCCCGGTGGCGCACCACGACTCCTCCGGGCTGTGGTGGCCCGCGGCCCAACTGCTGCTGCTGGGCCTGGCCGAGGCGGTGTTCTTCGGGATCCGCCGCTGGCTGCTGGCCCGGCCGCTGTCCGGCGTCGAGCGGACCATGCGGGCCGACCTCTACGCGCGGCTGCAGCGGCTCCCGGTGGCGTTCCACGACCGCTGGCCGTCCGGCCAGCTCCTCTCCCGGGCGACCTCGGACATGTTCACCATCCGGCTGTTCCTGGCCTTCCCGCTGGTCTTCCTGATCGTCAACTCGCTGGTGTTCCTGATCGGGATAGGCATCATGTTCCTGCTGGACTGGCAGCTCGCGGTGATCGCGGTGGTCCCCGCGGTGCCGCTGATCATGCTGTGCTCCTACTTCGAGCGCCGCTACTCCGCCGCCGCGCGCCTGGCCCAGGACCAGAACGGCGACCTGGCCACCATCGTCGAGGAGTCGGTCCTCGGCATCCGCATCCTCAAGGCCTTCGGACGGCACCGGACCATGGCCCAGCGCTTTCGCGGCCAGGCCCGCGAGCTGCGCGGGACGGAGCTGAACAAGGCCCGGCTGCTGGCCAACCTGTGGGCGGTCATCGTCGGCCTGCCCGAACTGGCGCTGGCCTGCGCGCTGGCGCTCGGCGTGGTGCAGGTCGCCCACGACGTCACCACCGCGGGGACGCTGGTGGCGTTCCTGTCGACCGCGCTGGCGCTGCGCTGGCCGGTCGAGTCGCTGGGCTGGCTGCTGGCCTACAGCAACGAGGCGGCGACCGCGACCGACCGGTTCTTCGAGGTGCTGGACGCCCCGCTCGCGGACGCCGACGACCGCCCCGCCACCGCGTCGGCGGCGACGCCGGGCGAGCCCGACGGCATCCGCTTCGAGGGCGTGCGCTTCCGCTACCCGGACGCCCCGGCCGACACCCCGGACCTGCTCCAGGGCGTCGACCTGCACATCCGCTCCGGCGAGACGATGGCGCTGGTCGGCGGCACCGGCAGCGGCAAGACCACGCTGACCGCGCTGCTGCCCCGGCTCTACGACTGCACCGCGGGCCGGATCACCCTGGACGGCACCGACCTGACCGAGCTGGCCCGGCCGCGACTGCGCGAGCTGGTCTCGGTGGCGTTCGAGGAGCCCACCCTGTTCTCCGCCTCGGTCCGGGAGAACGTGCTGATGGGCGCCCCCGAGGCGGATCAGGAGGCGCTCGCGGAGGCGCTGGACACCGCGCAGGCGCAGTTCGTCAGGGCGCTGCCGCAGGGCCCGGACACCCAGGTCGGCGAGCAAGGGCTGAGCCTGTCCGGCGGCCAGCGCCAGCGGCTGGCGCTGGCCCGCGCGGTGGTCGGCCGACCCGAGTTCCTGGTGCTGGACGACCCGCTCTCGGCGCTGGACGTGCACACCGAGGCGCTGGTCGAGAAGGCGCTGCGGCGGGTCCTGGCCGACACCACCGCCCTGGTGGTGGCGCACCGGCCGAGCACGGTGATGCTGGCGGACCGGGTCGCGATGCTGGTCGACGGCCGGATCGCGGCCGTGGGCACGCACCACGAGCTGCTGGAGTCCTCCCCCGCGTACCGACAGTTGATGAGCGGCGAACTGAGTTCCGCCATGGAGAGGAGCAACGCGTGAGCGACACCACCGTCCAGGACCGCGAGCAGCGGGAACGGGACGAGGCCGCCGCGCCGCAGGGGCTGCCGGAGCCACAGCCCGCCGAGGTCACCGCAGAGGGCGAGGACATCCCGGTCCCGCCCGGCGCGCCCCGGGCGCTGCTGCGCTCGCTGATGGGGCCGCACCGGCGGCGGATCCTGGTCGCCATGCTGATGATCACCGTTCAGCAGGCCGCGCTCCAGGTCGGCCCGCTGCTGGTGTCGATCGCCATCGACCGGGCCATCCCGGCGCTGCGCGACCACGACGCCGGGCCGCTGGTCGCGATCACCGCCGCCTACCTGGGCTGCGCGGCCGTCGCCACGCTGCTGCAGCGCTCCTTCATCCGGCTCTCCGGGCTGATCAACCAGGACATCCTGCTGGAGATGCGGCGCCGGATCTTCCGTCACGCCCAGCTGCTCAGCCTGGACTTCCACGAGCGCTACACCTCGGGCCGGATCATCTCCCGGGCCACCAGCGACGTGGACGCGGTCCGCGAGCTGCTGAACGAGGGCCTCCAGGAACTGCTGTCGGTGGCCCTGCAGATCCTCTACATCAGCGGCCTGCTGCTGTTCCTGGACTGGCGGCTGGGCCTGGCCTCGATCGCCTCGGCCGTTCCGGTGTACCTGTTGCAGCGCTCCTACCGGCTGCGTTCCAAGGACATCTACCGGCGCTCGCGGACCGCGGTGGCCACCGTCATCGTCCGGTTCACCGAGACCATGAACGGCATCCGCCCGGTCCAGGCGTTCCGCCGGGAGGAGGCCAACGAGGCCGCCTTCGGCCTGGCCAACGCCGAGTACGCGAAGTCCAACGCGGACAGCATGCTGTCCATGGCCCGCTTCGTGGCCTCGGCTCGGGCCACGGCCAACGTCTGGATCGTCGGCCTGGTGCTCTGGGGCGCCTACCTGGTCTCCGCCCGGGAGCTGCAACTGGGCGTGCTGGCCGCCTTCGTGCTCTACCTGCGGCGGCTGTTCGACCCGATCGACCAGCTGGCGATGTTCGTCAACGGCTACCAGTCGGCCGCCGCCGCGCTGGAGAAGATCGCCGGGCTGCTGGCGCACGAGCCCTCGGTGCCGGAGCCGGCCGAGCCGCTCCCGCTGCCGGCCCGGCCGGAGGGGTCGGCCGCGGGGCGCGGGATCGTGTTCGACCAGGTGGGCTTCTCCTACCGCACCGGCAAGCAGGTGCTGCCGCCCTTCTCGCTGGACGTCCCGGCCGGCCAGAGCGTCGCCGTCGTCGGCGCCACCGGCGCGGGCAAGTCCACCCTGGCCAAGCTGCTGGCCCGGTTCTACGACCCGACCGGCGGCCGGCTGCTGCTGGACGGCGTGGACCTGCGCGAGCTGGCCACCGCCGAGCTGCGGCAGGGCGTGGTGATGGTCACTCAGGAGTCCTTCCTGTTCTCCGGGACGGTCGCCGACAACATCGCCGTCGGCCGCCCGGGGGCGAGCCGCGCCGAGGTCGAGGAGGCGGCTCGGGCGATCGGCGCGGACCCTTTCATCCGGGAGCTGCCCGAGGGCTACGACACCGACGTGCGCAAGCGCGGCGGCCGGATCTCGGCGGGCCAGCGCCAGCTGGTCGCCTTCGCCAGGGCGCTGCTGGCCGACCCGTCGGTGCTGATCCTGGACGAGGCCACCTCCTCGCTCGACGTCCCCGGCGAGCGGGCGGTACAGGAGGCGATGCGCACGGTCCTGGCCGGACGGACCGCGGTGATCATCGCGCACCGCCTCTCCACCGTCGAGATCGCGGACCGGGTCCTGGTGATGGAGCAGGGCCGCATCGTCGAGGACGGCACCCCGGCCGAACTCATCGCCGGCACCGGCCGCTTCAGCCGCCTGCACGAGGCCTGGCGGGACAGCCTGGTGTAGTCGGCCGAACTCTAGCCTTGCGCTTTCATGAGCGGGCTCGTCCAGGCCTTGATCAAACGGAGAGTGCTTCTGACCTGCAACGATGGGACTTGTCTAGGGTCCTGTCCGCTGCAAGGAAAGAAGCACTCTCCAGGTGAAGAAGCTTATCGGGTCGTACCCACGCGTCCGCGTCCAGGGCGACGGCGGTGCGGTGGTCTCGCAGGCCGGCGGTGTTCTGCTGGTGGAGACCGTGCGCAAGTGGACCCCGACCACTTGCGTGAACACTGGAAGTAGTTCGACTCAGTGTCAAGTGAGAAGTGCACGATGGTTTCAAAGCGGAAGAAGTACGCCCAGGAGTACAAGGCCGAGGCCCTAGAGCTCGTGGTGAGCTCCGGCCGGCCCGTGGCTGAGATCGCCCGGGACCTCGGCCTTGACAATGGCATCCTACCTTCGGCAGGAAAGACGGGGATCTGCTTCGACAACGCCGCAGCCGAGTCATTCAACGCCACGCTCAAGAAGGAGCTCATTCACCTGCACGTCTGGACGAGCATAAAGCAGGTTAAATCGGCAATATTTGAATACGCCGAGACCTACCACAATCGGGCAAGAATTCAACGCGAGCTTGGATATCTATCGCCCTACGAATACGAGAGTGGACATCGAATAGACGCTGCACTGGCAGCATAGATTTCTGTCGACGAAATCGGTTGGTCTCCAGTTTGGGCACCCCTCGTTCAAGGAGCCCGCCCCTTACGGTGAATACGTCAAGCTGTCCGCTCGCGAGGCTCGAGGCAGGGGAGACCACCGTGCCCTCAACCTACTGGTGCGTCACTGCTGTGCAGGCGCTGGATCCGCTCCGCTACGACCGCGGCACGCGGGTATCCGGGGGTGAGCCGTCTTGCCTTCGCCAGTGCCGCCTCGGCCGCCCCCGACTCGCCGAGCCCGGCGTGCGCCAGAGCCAGCGTGCACAACTGGTCCGCCCAGGACAGCCGGTACCCCCGACTGCGAACCGAACCCGCGATAAAACCTCGCCCCTGCGCGAACTCCCCAGCCAGCACCGCACGCAGCGCACACAGATCCGGATCGTGTGCGCCACCGTCCGCCGTACCCGCCTGCCCGATCACCTGGTCCGCCCGCGACAGCGCCTCGGCCAACGGCAGCTGACCGGCCTCCGCCGCCCGCAGCACCGCCGCGGCCGTGTTTACCCGCACGATCCGCGCAACCGGAAGTGGAGCATCAGGCCACTCCTGGTCCTGTGTTGCCTCCACCGCGGCCAAGAGCCCGGGCAGGTCGCACTCGGCCCCCAGAACAGCCTGCTCCCCCACAACCAGCAGCGCAGCACTGCCGTCTCCGCGCAACAGCTCCAACTCGGCCCTGGCCTGAGCGACGTCGCCGTCCATGAGCATGAACAGCAGCCCGACGAGATGACGCAGCGGCACCTCGGCCCGCGTGGACGCTGAAGGGAACGTGAGATCACGAAGTTGCCGCAGCACACTGCGGCGGCTCTCCTGGCCCGGGCTCAGTAGCCACGACAGCCCGCTCAGCGACCAGCCGACCACAGCCACCAACTGGAACCGGACCGGAAGCAACCACAGCAACTGCCCCGACAGCAGCAACCCGAGTAGCAGCGCTGACACCCGGATCGCCGCCCCCGGCGCCCGAGGCCCGACCCGACCCGCGGAAACCCGGAACCCTACCCAGACCGGCACCAACCGCAACTCCAGCAGCGTCCGACCGACCAGGAACACCCCGCACCACGGACCGACCCCAAGGCCCAACCAGGCAAGCCGGCCCCCGCCCAGCACACTGAACACCGCGGCCAGCAACGACGCCACCGGACCCACCGCGAACGACGCCACGAAGCCAACCAGGATCAGAGCGAGCCGCGTCTCCGGATCCGCCTCCCGCACCGCCACCAGCACCACACCCACCCCGGACACAGCCGACGCCAGCGCCGAAAGCCTCCCCCGGTTCGGGTTCGACCGTCGGGTACGTTCCACAACGGACACTTTGGCTGCCCTCATCAATTCCTCATCCGGCCACTGGCTCGGGACCCCAAGGGTCGATTCTCATCCGGCGGAAGCGCTGGGCGTCCCTCGTGTGCAGGAACCGTGAGCCGCGGTACGGAAGTCCCGGGACCGAGAAATATTCGATCTGCCTGTCGACGTAGCGGACCAGGAGTTCGACCATGCCGCAGTCAAATTCCATCCAAGAATCGGGTGGTGCCCACTGCCGCCGCCAGATGACCGTGGTCCAACGGTTGGGGTCCTGGTCGACTGACCGCCAGCACAGCAGGTCGGAATCCTGTGTGAGACCCCAGCCGATCAGTTGCTCCGGAACTGCGAAGTCTTCCTCCTCGCCGGTGGACCTGGCGTCTGCCGTGAGTCCGAGAACGGTTGCGCTCCGGTCATTGGGATACACCTCCTGCATCGGCGGGTAGACAGTCAGGAAGTTGTCGAACGACCCCTGGCCGTAGGAGGCCATGAACTGGCGGTAGTCATCTGGAAACGCATGTTCGTATGTACTGGATGCCGCCGCCCAGTCCACTGAGTTCCCTCCAGCAGTGGGTGGCGGCACGAGCACCGTCAGTCTCTGCATCGAATCGTCCGAAGATGCACCACCAGCACGGATCTCCATGGCTCCTCCTTACTTGATGACGTCGCCCAGGTTGACACCGTTGGCACCGTAACTGTTATCCACTCCCAGTGTCCTATTGATTCCGGTCGTCCCATTCGGCCACGTCCCCCTGGCTGTCATTTCGAAGCGGTAGGGCACCTTGCTGGAGTCCGATCGATAGAGCGGGATCACTGTATAGAGAACACTCTGCCCAGCAAGTGCTGCCTTCCTCACGTCACGCTCCATAGCTGCCATATTGCTGTATCCGAGGGTCCCCGGTGAACGGTCAAAGGTGTTGCTCCCGCGGAAGCAAGTGGCGAGATTGCGCTGGTCCGTTCCGGATCCGCCCAGCGAGTCGGCGATGAGGTGGCAGGCGTTGATCGTCTTGTCAGCGTCGAGACCCATGACCTGATCAGCATAATCCTGCGCTTCGCTGTAACCGGAGAGGTTGGCGCGCGCCGTACTGCTGACAGG
Source organism: Streptacidiphilus cavernicola (assembly GCF_042510955.1). NCBI lineage: Bacteria > Bacillati > Actinomycetota > Actinomycetes > Kitasatosporales > Streptomycetaceae > Streptacidiphilus > Streptacidiphilus cavernicola. Next base: position 45,078 of record NZ_JBHFAB010000024.1, on the reverse strand, counting down.
AGAAGTCCCCGAAGGGCGAATGCTGTTCTTGGTGACGCATGCCTGCATGCCGGTAGCACGGTCGGCGCTGTCCGTTGGGAGCGGTATCTGCCAGCCGTCGTCCGAGCCGCCTGAGCAGTTCTGGTTCAGTGACTTCTTGGGCAGGTTGCATCCCACGACTACGCAGACGGCAGCGGTCGTCAGCGCCGAACCAAAGGCCAGTACACCATTCCTGAGGCTGGTGTTGATGTTGATGTTGATGTTCGCGCCGGGCGGGTTGGAAACGGCGGTGGAGTGGACGGTGAGGGTGGACTTGCCGATGCCGGCGGTGATCCGCCTGGCGTTGGCCAGGATGGCGGCGGCTCGGGCCCGGGCTGCGGCGGCGGCTGCGGCCGCTGCCGCAGCCGCTGCCGCTGCCGCGTTGCCCGCTCCGGTCCCGCCGCCACCACCGCCACCACCGCCACCACCGCCGAATCCGGCGCACGGGTCACCGCCGATGAAGGGGCCGCATCCCCAGTGTGTGGAGGAGCCTGAGGTGAGGAACATGGAGTTGGAGAAGGTATAGGTCGTGTGCGTGCTGGTGGAGGACGCCGAGGAAGCGGATGACGAGTGCGAGGACGAGTTCTGGAAGTACTTGTACCCGGCCCAGGCGGAGCCGCCGACCAGGATTGTCCCGGCGGTGACCCAGCCGACCGGGTTCCAGTCGTCGAGTCCGTTCGCCGCCTCCGCGCCGCCCATCCAGTCGAGGACGGACCACGCGGCCGCGGCATTATGTCCGCTGGGGTCGGTGTTCAACAGCGGATTGTCGTTGCCGTAGCTGAACGGGTTCGCGTTGGCGCTGGCGCCGACGGCGGGGTTGTTCACGGTGTCGGCCGAATCGAAGGCGCCGTTGCCCGGGGTGTACCAACGGGCACCCATATCGACCTGGCCGGTGGCGGTGTCGGTGTAGCCGCTCTGGTAGCCGACATCACCGGAGAGTGTGGCCCCGGACGCAACGGTGCCCCAGGGGTCGTAGGCAGCGGATCCAGCAAGTGCCGCACCGGTTGCGGTGAACTGGCCGACAAGGTCGGTGTGGGCGTCAGTCCAGGCCAGGGTCGCACCCTGGCCTGCGGTGTTCTCGCCGACGAGCGAGCCGGAGGAATCCCGGCTGTAGGTGGTGGTGCCGTCGGAGGCGATGTCGTTGCCCTCGCCCGAGTAGGTGATGGCGGCTCCGCCGACGCTGGTGGCACGTCCCAATGCGTCATAGGAGTAACTGGTGGCGCCGGCCGATGCCTGCTGCCCGAAGGCATCGAAGGTGTAGGCCATCGTGGAGTTGGTGCCGGTGACTGTCTTCCCTGTGAGGGTACCGCGAGCGCTGTAGCTGTAGTTCGCGGTTCCGTCGGAAAGGAGTTGGTTGTGGGTGTCGTAGAGGTTGTGGACGCTGCCTGCGCTGAGGCGGTTGCCGTTGTCGTCGTAGGTGTAGTCGGTCGTCGTGGCGCTGCCGCCCGCCGGAGTGTTGCTCCATGAGGTGAGGCGTCCGGCTTGGTCGTATCCGTAGGCGCTGGTTCCGGGGCTCGTGAATCCGGTGGTCGTCTTGGACGTGAGTTCGTCGCCTGCGTTGTACTGGTAGCCGATGGAGGCGACGGTGTTCCCGGTCGGGCTTTCCAGGGTGTCGCTGTTCAGGCGGTGCAGGCTGTCGTAGCCGAACGCGCGTGAGTCGTTGCCGCTGCCGTAGGTGACGTCCGTGGGCTGCGAGAGGCTGTTGTAGCTGTAGGAGAGCTGGGCCCCGGTCGCGGCGTCGTCGGTGGTGGCGAGGCGACCGTCGGTGTCGTAGCTGTAGGTACTGGTTCCTGATGCGTCGGCCCGCGTCAGCGGAGAGCCGTCGGGGTTGTAGGTGAAGGAACTCGAACCGGCTTGACCGGTGGCAGCCAGGAGTTGTCCCAGGGCGTTCGTGTTGTAGTTCTCCTGGACGGAACCGACCGAACTGGAGACGAGATGCTGGTTGAGAGAGTAATCGAAGCCCCGTGTCGCGGTCGGTGCGTCGGCCCCGGTCCCGCTCTGAGCGGTCAGGTCGCCCAGTGCGTCGTAGGAGTCCGAGAGGGTGACGCCCCCTGGAAGGTACTCGTCAGCGGTTCGCCCCTCAGCGTCGTAGGCGTAGTAGGTGGTGGAGTCCGCCGGATCCGGCAGGGCGCTCGTCACCGGCAGCTGCTTGGACTCGGGAAGGCCCCACGGGGTGTAGGTGGAGTACGTGGTCTGTCCGTTGCCGTCGGTGTACGCGGTCTGGTCGCCCCCCGCGTCGTAGCCGTAGCTGGTAGTGATCGAGTGGGCGGGGGAGGTCGGCTCGTTCTGGCTGATTAGTTCGCCGAGTGCGTCGTAGCCGAAGGACTCCTTGGCCTGGAGCGCGTTGGTGGTCGAGAGCAGGTTGCCGTCGGCGTCGTAGCTGGCGCTGGTGGAGCGCAGGGTGGTGCCGTTCTTGTCCTGGTCGGTGGTAGATGTCTGTCGGCCGGCGGCGTCGTAGCCGGCGAGTTGGATGCTGCCGTCCGGCAGAACCGTCCTGGTCGTGTCTCCGAGCAGGTCGTGGCTGAACTGCGTGGTGTCTCCGGTGCTGTCGGAGGACGTTGTCTGCTGTCCGAGGGCGTTGTAGGTGTAGCTGGCCTTCACACCGGTGACCGATGTGGTTGAGGTGGTGTTTCCGGCCGCGTCGTAGCCGATGGTCGATTGCACCTTGCTGGTGCTGCTGGAGGAGAGGTACACGTAGGACCAGGTGCTCTGCGGCCGTCCGAGGTCGTCGGTGGACTGGTGCGTCAGCGAACCGTAGGGCGAGTCCGAGGTCAGCTGGTTCCCTGCGAGGTCGTAGCTGTAGGTCCAGGTGCCGCGGGTCATCGTTCCGCTGATGCTGATGGGGGGGTTGGTCTGCGAGACGCGGTCACCGAGTTGGTCGTAGGCGTAGTCGGTCTCGTTCCCTGAGGGATCGACCTGCTGGATGAGGTTTCCGTCAGCGTCCCAGTTCCAGGCTGTGGTGGCCAGCAGCGTGCCGGTCGAGCCGTGCGGAGTGTAGGCGGGCAGGGTGGTCGCGCTCTTGCGGCCGTCCCTGTCGTAGGCCGTGACGGTGATGTTGCCGTTGGCGTCCTCGGACTCGGTGGGCTCGCCGAAGGTGTCGTAGCCGGTCAGTGTCGTCGGAGAAGCCGTACTCTTGCTGCCGTCCACAGGCGAGGTGGTGGTGACCTGGGGTAGGACGGTGCTGAAGAGGTCGCCCACCTCGTCGTAGGTGTAGTTGATGGTGAGCTGCTTGGGATCCGTCATGGTGAGCGCCAGGCCGCGCGCGTCATAGGTCCATGAAGTGGTGAGCGAGGTGGTGGCGTCGACGTACTGCGCGGCCGACTTCCTGTCACCGTCACCGTAGTAGGTGTAGGTCCACGCCTGCGGGGTGTCTCCCGCCGCGTCCGTCTCCTTGGATGTGAGCACGTGCGAGTCGGCGTCGTAGGTGTAGCTGGTCGCCTGGTCGGCACCGCCCGGATCGACGGTCGAGATGAGGGGGCGGTCGTCGGCGTCGTAGGTTTTCTGGCTGGTGAGCGCACCATTCCTGGTGACCTGTGCGGTCAGATTGCCGGCGCTGTCGTAGGTGTCCTGCTCGTCGACGTACACCGTGCCGCCGGACCCGGTGTCAGTGACCTGCTGGGTAAGGCCGTTGTCGTAGTAGGTGTGGGTTGTAGTCACACCGATGGCATTGGTGACCGAGTACAGGCGGCCGTTCGGATAGTACGTTCGGTTGTCCAGCAGTTGCGGTGCGCTGGTGGACTCGGTAGCGGACGAGCCCGTGTAGTTCTCCAGCGTGGTGGTCAGCAGGTGGCCGTCCGCGTCGTAGGTGTAGGCGTACTGCTGACCGCGTGGCTTGGTTTCGCCGCTCACGTTCCCGTACGTGTCGTAGCTGAACAGGGTCTCGTTCAGCAACGGGTCCTTGGTGCTCTGCAACTGCCCCAGGGTGTTGTAGGAATCCACGGTGGTCCGCGGGGCGTCGCCGCCGGTGAGGTCGGAGACGGTGGTGGTCAGCGTGTTGCCGTCCGGGTCGTAGGTATAGGTCGTCTGCTTGGTGTGGACGGTCCCGTTGTTCACGTTGTCGGTGACCGCCGGGTCGGTTTCGGTGAGCACCCGGCCGAGTGGGTCGTAGGTGTACGAGGTCACCGGCAGGTAGGCGGTCGCTCCCAGGGTCTTCGTCAGTACCCGGCCGAGTCCGTCGTAGGTGAACGTAGTGTCCATTCCGCGTGGGTCGACCACCACGGCCAGATCACCGTCGTCGTAGTACTCGTAGTTGGTCTGTGCCCCGCCGGGTGTGGTGGTGGAGTCAACCAGCCCTGCGGGAGCGGTGGTGCCCGGAATCCATGCACCGGTGCTGCTGGTGGTGTAGGTGTTGGTGGTAGTCAGGCCGCTGGTGTGGCCAGTCACGGGTGGGGTGGTCTCGGTGAGTTTGTTGCCGTTGGTGTCGTAGGTGTAGCTCGTGCGGTAGGTCGCGTCCGTAGCGCTGGAAGAGCGGCCGTCGGACGACGTGAGCATCTGGTCGTTGCGCGGGTCCGTCACCGATCCCGTGTCCAGGTAGTACGTGTAGTACGAGGTGGAGCACTTGGAAGCGGACTTGTCCTGGCAGGTAGTCCGCGAAACGGTGTTGCCCCGTGCGTCGTGCCCGGTCGTCGTCACGTCACCGCTGGGGTCAGTGACCGTGTAGAGGAAGCCCTGCGTGTCGTACCCGTACGAGGTGGTTCCGTCGGTGCCGTCCGTACTGGACAGGACACGGCCGCCGTGGGAGAGGTCGAAGGTGCTGGACAGTGCGTGGGAGCCGGGGTCGGTGATGGTGACGGTCTCGGTGGCGATGGTTCCGGACGAGGCCTTGTATCCCGCCCACAGGGCCGAGACCTGGCTCGCGCTCAGGGAGTGCGTGTACAGGGCCGGTTCGGCCATGGTCCCGGTGAAGTAGGCCGTGGTGTTCGCGGGCAGGCCGTCCCAGCCGGTGCCGGTGGTGACCGCGCCGAGGTACAGGTAGGGCATGGCGGTGATCGCCAGGCTGGTCGGGCTGCTGGTGTCGGCCTGCTTGCCGTCCAGGTAGAGCACCTGCTTGGTGGGGGTGGCGGTGAGCGCGGCGTGGTGCCACTTGCCGTCGGTGACCGTTCCGGAGGTGCTCATCTGAGTCGCACCGCTGCCCCAGAATTTGCCGTAGAGCTTGTCGTCGGTGCCGACCCACAGCACCGGGACCCGGGAGGTGGCCGAGGTGCCGGCGGACAGGGTGTCGGACATCATCCCCAGCAGTACCCCGCCGCCGGTCGTGGTCTTGAACCACACCTGCGCGGAGGCCCCCGAGGTCGCCGCGCTCAGGTCCTGGGGCAGGTCGACGTAGGAGTCGGTGCCGTTGAAGGTGGCGGCCGTGGGCGCGGTGGCATCGGAGGCGGTGAAGGGCCCGTCGACGCCGAGGGAGGCGTCGTTGTAGGTGCCGTCGTCGCCGTTGACCTCGTCCGCCGCGTACTGCGAACCGCTCTCGTCGCCCAGGCGCCAGTACCCGATCGGGTCGGCGCCGAGGACCGCCGAGCGGAACACCGAATTCGAGCCGGCGACACTCGGGCTGCCCAGGGTGTAGGTCCCGCCGTCCTGGTCCGTGACCGAGGTCAGCCGCTCGGCTGCGGTGTCGTAGGACACCTGGTCCTGGACGTCACCGGACGGCAGGACGGCCTGGGTCAGCAGGGCGGCCGCACTGGTGCCGGCGGCGTTCAGCCCACTGACCTGTGTGGCTGTCAGTTCATGGTTGTACAGGGCGGCATCGGTGATTGATCCGGTAAAGTAGTTGTATCCCTTGGCGGGCTGCTGGGGCCAGTCCGCGGAGGAGTAGCCCGCCCCTATGTAGTCGTAGGTCTGGGACAGGTTCTCGATGGTTCCGCTGACCGAGCCCTGTGCGACGCCGTCCAGGTAGAGGGTCTGGGTGTCGCCCGCCGCCGAGAGCACCGCGAAGTGCCAGGCGTTGTTGTCCACCTTGCTGCTGGAGGTGACGCCCTGAATGGATCCGGTGTAGAAGCCACCGTGCAGTTTGCCGTCGGTTCCCACGTACAGCGACGCGGTGGCCTGGCTCGGAGCCGTCGACGATCCCATGGCCGCGTTCTGCTCAGTAAACAGTTGGCCACCGTCGGTCGAGGTCTTGAACCACAGGGCGACCGAGAGATACGTCTGGCCGGTGACCAGCGACTGCGGAAGCCGCACGTAGGACGAAGTCCCGTTGAAGCCCGCGGAGGTCGCCGTCGACCCCGCCAGCGGGTCACCGGCCGCGCCCGTGGTCACATGCGTGTACGTGGCGGCATCGGTCTGCTCGTTGGCCAGGACCGAGGACGCCGCCGTGCCGCTCCCGGCAGGCTCGTCCAGCCGCCAGTAGGAGTGCGGGTCCGCGTCCAACGCGGCTTCGGGGTAGTTCGAGCCGGCCTCGTAGGTGTAGCCGTAGCACGAGGACGAAGGCGTGGTCGAGGAGTCCTCGGACGGCGGGCACACCGAGGTGAGCTGGTCACCGGTATAGCGGTACGACCACACCACCGCCGTGCTCGGATCGTCCTGGGTCGCGTCGTCCGTCGTCACCGTGGACACATGCGCGTGCTTGGCGCCCGAGGGCGTCGTCCAGGCGAAGTGCAGGGACCGCTGGGAGACGTTGTTCTCCACCTGCGTCAGCTCGTGCGAGGAGTTGTAGGTCAGGCTCTCCGACAAACCCGCGTGCGTGGTGGTCTTCGACAGCAGCCAGGTATTCGTACCCCCCGCAGTGCCGAAAGTGTAGGTGGTACCCGAGGTGTCGGTCAGGGTGTAGCCGCCGCCGGAGACGGCGACCAGTGTGGACGAGGTGCCCATCGGTGGGGTGTAGCCCGACGCCGAGTACCCCCAGCGCTGCTGCTTGCCGCCTTGGTCGGTGATGACGACGTTCTTCGACCCGTCGTCGTCCATGACCGCGCGCATGTCGGCCAGTGAGGACCAGCCCGCCCCGAACGCGCCGAAGGTCCGCACGTCCAGTGAGTTGTAGTCGCGTACCACCGACAGCACAGGCCCGGCCGTGGCCACGGACGCGTCGGTCGTGCTGGTGGTGAAGTTGCCGACTTCCTCGTCGTAGCCGTGGCCGGAGTTCTGCGCCAGCCGCGAGGCAATCAGAGGCTGCGAGACCGTCGTCGTAAACGCCTGGGCCGCACTGGTCTTGGTCGACCAGCCGTCGTAGGCCGACACCGTCCAGTAGTAACTTCCGCTCCAGGCCAGCTTGCCGGACGGCACCGCCCAGTCGGCCGCGGCGTGGAAGCCGGAGTCGACCAGCTTAGTACCGGAAGAACTGTAGACCGCGAAGTCGTACGTCAGAGACGCGTTGGGCCACTTGTCCGGGTCCACCGCCTGGACCTGCAGTTCAGGGGTGAGAGTGCGCGCCTGCGTCGTAGGTGCCGATCTTCAATACCGAACTGGACGAGAAGTCCTCCGAGTACGGGTACTCGGCGTACGTCGTGTCGTTCTGCCCGGAGGTCGACAGGGCCACTGTGGGGTCCACCGTGACCGGGAACTGGATCTGCGAGCCCGCCAGCCACGACGGGTCCAGCGACATCCTGATCGCCGGAGAGCCGTCCACCGTCTCAACCGAGTAGCCGACCGACCAGTTCTCATGGCGCTCACCGGAGACCGGATCCACATACGAGTCGTACGCATACGCCTTGGGCAGCGTCGCCACCACCGCCCCCGAGCCGTCCGTCAGCTCGATCGTCCCGTCCGCCGCCGTGGTTAGGGACAACCCGGAGAGCTGCAGCGGAAAGACCCACGACGTGGGGGCCGCCGCCGAGGCCAGCACCAGAGTCTCCTTCACCCCTCCGGCTGTCGGCTGCAGGACGAGATTCGTGTCCGGGAGAATCGCGTCGTACTCCGCCGAGGAACCCGACACCGCGGCCGCCACATCGCTCGCGCCCGCAAGCGACCACGACACCGACTCCGACGGCGAAATGGCCATCGTCGCCAGCGGCCCCGACGACGATCCGCCCGCAACGACCGAGTCCGCCTGCACCGCACCACTGACACGCCACGCCAGCGCCCCACCCGCAGCCGACACCCCGTACGAGGCATCACGCACAGGAGCCGCCGACGAGGTGGACTTCGCGCCCGATGGCGCGGACGCAGAAGGGGAGGCGGACGGGGACGGCGAGGCGGACGACGTGGGCGCAACCGCACTGCCACCGGCGGCAGCGGCGAAGGAAACCCCGAACGAGTTCGCCTTCTGCTGCCAGCGCCCGTCACCGGACTTCCCCAGCCGAAGATCGACGGGCTGCCAATCACCCTTCGAGTCACGGTAATTGACGTCGCCCTGGAACACTCTGCGGGTGAACGAGCCGTCAGAATTCTGGTAGTAATCGAACTTGGCCCCGGACTTCGACGCCACCCGCTTCGAGGTCGCCGCGACAAAGCCTTCGCGCTGCTTGCCGGACGATCCGTCAGGAGCACGGGGCGGCCGGAACTGCGACGCCGCCGCCAACTGCCCCTTGGCCACACCAGGCTTCGACCCCGACGGACGCCCAGCCCCGCTGCGGGCGCGGCGCACATCGGATGCCGTACCGGTCTTCGACCTGGGCCCCGAGCCGTCAGGAGCCGCGAGCCACCTCGTCAGACCCGACACTGCGGACCCCAACGAAGGAGTGGGCTGCGTAGCGGCGAACGCCGCCATGTCCTGAGCCCAGAACGCCAGCGACATCGCGCCGACCGCAACCCAGGACTGCCAACGCGAAACCCGCCGCACCACGTACCAACCTTCGAATCGTCAAACCGCAGCATCACCACACCGAAGGCACAAGGAACCCGCAGCACGAACCACCACAGCTATCGAAGGAATGCATCACTCAGCAAGATCGCAAGCTGATTCGTAATCTCATAATCATCAAACTGTGATCATATTTCCTACATACCTTCGCATTTCATCAGGGACGGAACCCCAAGGACCGGGTCCTCTCCGGACTTGGCTAGGATCCAGCTCGCGAAATGAGACGCAAGGAGGCTCAGGCGCATGCGCCCGACGATCACACGACGAATAGCAGCGCTCACCACAGCCGCCACCCTCGTACTGGGGGCTGGAACCTGGGTGGTCATCGCCACGATCAACCGTCCCAGCGACACCCCCCGGCCACCATCACCGGTGTCCATGATCGACACTGAACACAGGGCCTGCTTCCTCACCGCAGCCGACACAGACCCCCAAACCGCAACAGCCACTTGGACGTCACTCACCGCAGCAGCCAAGAGCTGGCACGGCCTGCTCCTCCAACGGTTCACCGTCCCCACCGCCACGAAGCCCACCGCATACCTCACCACCCTCACCCAGATGCGCTGCAACGTGATCATCACCATCGGCGACCAACTCCGCAACGCAACCGCTGCCGACGCAGAAACCAACCACACGAACACCCACCTGGTAGTCATCGACTCCCACCCCGTCAACGCCCCCGGCGTGACCAACCTGACACCGGCACAAGCGAAGAACCCCACCACTCTGAACCACGCCCTCACCGGCACCCCCTGACACAGACCACGGCGACGCCAACACTCAGCCGCAGTCCCACTCCGTACATGCTGATCCCTCCCACATCATCAGCCTCCGCGCCCCACTGCCACTGACCCGCTATGACAAGACTCCGGACAGCTACCTCGCCGGCCTCCGCTTACGCGGATCGATGATCTGGATCAAAGAACTCACCCTCACTACTCATTGATCACGACTCAATACGGGCCCTAGCAGGGTGCTCACTTCACGCGAAATCAGGCAACCCCGCATGAGTCATTGCGCACGAAACCGTGGAACCTAGACGTACCGGCGGCGGGTCAGCCGGTCGGCGCGGTGAAGTAGTGGCCCTTGTCGAGGTCTTCGAGCAGGCCGGGGTGGAGCGGCTGCCAGCCGAGGAGTTCGCGGGTCAGGGCGCTGGACACCGGGCTGTCGATGGAGAGCGGTCCGGCCAGCCAGCCGAAGTGGGCGGGCGCGTCCGCGGGGGCCACCGAGGCGGTCGGCAGGCCGAGGTGACGGCCGATCGCCTCGGCGACGGTGCGGAGGGTCACGCCCTCGTCCGCGACGGCGTGCAGCGTCGAACCGGCCGGGGCCTGCTCCAGCGCCAGCCGGAACAGGTTCGCGGCGTCGAGGCGGTGCACCGCGTTCCAGCGGTTGGCGCCGTCGCCGATGTAGCCGGCCGCGCCCTTGTTCCGGGCGGTGGCGACCAGCATCGCCATGAAACCGGTGTCCCCGTCGCCGTGGACGGTCGGGGAGAGCCGCACCACGGAGGAGCGGACGCCCCGGTCGGCGAAGGCGATCGTCTTCCAGGAGTTCGCGTGCCGGATCTCCGCGCCGGGGAACAGCGACGGTTCGCTTCCCTCGGTCTCCTGCCCGTCCCGCTCGGTCGCGAGCCGCCCGGGGGCGAGCCCGAGCGTTCCCGAGGCGATGACGAACGGCCGGTCGGAGCCCGCCAGCGCCTCGCCGAAGGTCTCGATGGCGAGCCGGTCCGCGTCGGCGGCGCCGTGGAAGTCGCCGGTGAAGGCGATGTCGTGCTTGAACGCGAGGTGGATCACGCCGTCCGAACCGGCGGCGGCGTCGCGCAGGGTGTCGAGGTCGTCGAGGGTGCCCCGGACCACTTCGGCGCCGGCCGCGGTGAGGGCGTCGGCGGAGCTGTCCGAGCGGGCCAGCCCGACGACCTGGTGGCCGGCGCCGATCAGCTCGGGAACGACGGCGGAGCCGATCCAGCCGGACCCGCCGGTGACGAAAACGCGCATGGGAAAGCCTCCAGGCTTGCGGTTGCGGTCACTGATGTCAGCGACTGCCATCAGCCTACCTCTGATGTCAGCTGCTGTCATCACATAGAATGGCGCGCATGGGTCGATGGGAACCGAACGCGCGAGGCCGGCTGGCACAGGCAGCACTGGAGCTGTACCTCGACCGCGGGTTCGAGCAGACCACGGTGGCGGAGATCGCCAAGCAGGCCGGGCTCACCGAGCGGACCTTCTTCCGCTACTACACCGACAAGCGCGAGGTGCTGTTCTGGGGGGCGGGCGAACTGCAGCGGACCCTGGTCGAGGCCACCGCGGGCGCCCCCGCCACGGCGACGCTGATCGGCGCGGTCGCCGCGGGGCTGGACGCGGCCACCGCCACGTTCGAGGAGCACCGCGAGGCGTCCCGTCGGCGTCAGAGCATCATCAGCGCCAACGCGGAACTGCGGGAGCGCGAGCTGATCAAGCTCGCCTCGCTGGCCACGGCGATGGCCGAAGCGCTGCGTCAGCGCGGGGTCGCGGACCTGGCCGCGAGCCTGGCCGCCGAAGCCGGGATCGCGGTGTTCAAGATCGCATTCGAGCGCTGGATCGATCCGGCCAACCAGCGCCCGTTCTCACTCCTCATCCGGGAGTCGCTGGACGAGCTGAAGACCGTGGCCTCGGGCGGCTACTGACCCGGCGTCAGCCGAGGGCGCTCCTGATCGCGGAGCGGGCCGGGGCAGGGACGGCGGGCGCCGGGACAGTTGGCCCCGGAGCAGTCGGCGCGGGGGGCGTCACCGCGGCTGCCGCCTCGGCTTCCACCGCCGGAAAGCGGAGGCTGCGCAGCAGGTCGGCCAGCACCGGGCAGTACGCGTCCCAGTGCCGGACGCTGGGGGTGCTGAAGGTGACCACGAGCATCGTCCGGCCGGCCGGGTCCACCGCCCGCGGCACCGGGAGGTACGCCTGCAGCGTGGCGACCGGCAGCGGCAGGTCGGCCGGGGCGCCCAGGTCGGCAGCGGGCAGCAGCAGGCCGGTCGAGGACTCGATCACCACCGCCGCGGGACCGGCCGGAAGGTCGTAGCGGTCGGCGGTGCGCCGGTCCGAGCCCTGGCCGCGCCGCCTGATCCGGACCACGCCCTCGACCGCGGTCCCCGGGTCCGCGCAGTCAGCCTCGATCCGGGCCAGCGTCAGCGAAGAGAGCGTCAGTTCCCCGTCCAGCAGGCCCAGGCAGCCCGCCGCGTAGAAGACGCCCTCCTGTTCCAGCAGCTCGGACGCCGCCAGGTACTCCGCCACGGCGGCGTCCAGCCGGGCGGCCGGGACGGTCGCCAGCGCGTCGGGGCCGAGACGGGCCGCGACCGCGGCGGCGGCCTCCTCGGCGGAGGCCCCGGTCAGGATCTCCCGGAAGTCCGACGGCAGTCGGAAGTCGACCTCGAACGCGGCGGGGGCGGGGCTGCTCACTGCGGTGTCCCTTCCGGGTGCTCGGCGGTGTCCGGGTGCTCGTTGCTGTCCGAGCGCGCGATGGTGTCCGGTGGCGCGGTGGGCGGGTGCACCTGGCGGGACGGGCCCGGCCGGGGGCCGCGCAGCTCGTACGGCTGCCGGTCGAGCCATCCGCCGCCGCCCGGGTCGCCGTCCCGGGCGCGTGGGCGGGTCAGCGCCTGGCGCTCCAGCTCGCGTTCCATCGAAGGGACCGCGAGCAGGGTGTCCGGCGGAACCACCAGCCGGACGTCGGGCCGCCAACCCGGCGGGTTGAAGCCGTCCCCGCCGACCACCCACTCCACCCCGGACACGAAGCCGGGATCGGACGCCGGGTCGCGCATCCAGCCGGCCATCCGGCGGGCCGCCGGATCGTCGTCGCGGACGAAGTGCATCAGCATCGCGAGCCGGGGCTTCGGCACCGGATCGACGTGGCTGAAGCGGTAGCCGTAGAGCGAGGCGATCCAGATCGCCAGCACCGGCGGCGGCTGGTACGGCGGCCCGGCGAAGGTCACCGCGTCCCGGTCCAGCAGCAGTTGCGCCGCGAAGGGCTCGAACCTGACCCCGCCGTACCCCGCGCCGTGCCCGGCTCCGTACACCTCAGCCGCCGCTTCCGGCACGGGCCTGGGCCGCCTCGCGGTCCTCGGCGCTGCCGTGCTTCCAGGCGTTCTCGAAGCCGACCGCGAGTATCCCGGCCCCCGGCGCCACCACGTTCCCGACGCCCAGCTCGGCGGCCTGACGGGTGTTGTGCGGGACGAAGTAGCCCAGGCCGGTGGGGTTGTCGGCGGTGTCCTTCAGCGACAGGCTGAGCCCGGCCGCGTTCAGCGCGCCGCTGAGCTTGTCGCCCTGAGCCACCGCCCTGATCACCCCCGGGACCTTGGTGCCCGCCTCGGCGGCCTTGCCCACGGCCTCGGCGGACTTGCCGAAGCCCAGGGTGGCCACCCCGATCCCGTCCTCCAGCAGGGTGGTGTCCGACACCGGCGCCCCGGCCGCCTTGGCCACCAGGTGCGCGGTGAGCGCGCCGCCGGCCAGCACCGAGGAGGTCACGTCCAGGGCGGCGCCGACCGGCGCCAGCGGGGTGCAGTCGAGCACGCAGCCGAGGATCCCGACCGCGGTGCTGGCGGTGGCCAGCATGTCGCCGACCGCGTTGATCGCGTTGGCGTGCGCCTTCACCCAGTTCCCGACGTCCTCGGCCAGCTTGATCTGACTCCGGACCAGGTCCTCCATCCCGTCCATGATCCGGTGGAAGAAGCCCGGTCCGGACGGGGCGAGGTGGGCCGCGCGCTCGACCGCGGCAGCCACCGACTCGGCCAGGCCGCGGTGCTGCTCCAGCAGCCGCTTCGCCTGCTCGACCAGGCCGTCGAGCTCGGCCTCGGCCCGGTTCAGGGTCGCGGTGGCGGCCTGGTAGCGGCGCTCCGCCTGCTCAAGCTCGGGGCCGGTGGTGAAGGTCTGCCCGGCCAGGCCGAGATCGGGAGAGCCCTGCGCCTGCTGGACGTTCCGGCGCGCGGCCTCGGCCTGCGCCTCCAGTTCCCGGGCCTGGTTCTTCATCCCGCCGAGCTGGGACTGCCAGGACTCCAGCTCCTCGGCCGCCTCGCCGAAGGACTGCTGGGCGGTGTCCAGGTGCTGCGGCAGCTGGCCGACGCGCTGGGCGAAGCCCTCGGCGGCGGCACCCTGCCAGGCCTCGCCGCCGGAGGCGACCTGACGGACCGTCGCCAAGGCCTCGGCCAGCTCCTGCTGTGCTGTGGCCAGCGAGGAGGCCAGCGAAGCGACCGTGTCCAGCGAGCCGGGGGCCGGGTCGAACCCGATCCCGGGGAAGGCGTCGTCGCTCATGGTCACAACCCCCAACGGGAACGCGGGTCGGGGCGGTCGGGGTTCTGCTCAACGGGGGTGCCGCCGGCGCTGCCGCCGCTGCCGGGGCCGTCCGGCGAAGCCGGCGGTGGGGTGGAGGTGTTCTGCTCCGCTTCGCGCATGCGCTGCTCCTGCACCCGGCGGGCCTGCTCCTCGTCCGTCAGCCCACCGACCGCGCCGCCCTCGCCCTGGCCAAGACCGCCGCCGAGGCCGTCGCCCTCGCCCGCGCCTCCGCCCGAAGGCGGCGGCGGAGGAGGAAGCGCCGTGCCCTGACTGCCGTCAGGGGCGGGGAACATCTCGGTCCGCACACCGGACACGCCCGCTGCCGCGCCGCCTCCCCCGCCGAGGCTTCCGCCGAACGACCGGGTCACCTCGTCCTCGACCGAGAGGTACGCCTTCGCCGTCGCCGACAGCCCCTCGGCCAGCGCGTGCGTGGTCGTGCCGAGCTGCTTCAGCCCGTAGCCCCACTTGTCCCGGAACTCGCCGCAGGCCTTGTCCAGCGACGCTTCCCCGGTCTGCCCGTCGCCCGCCGAGGCCATCGCCGTCCGCGCGGACGCCATGCTGTCGACCGACGTCCCCAACTGGTCCGCCAGCGACGTCAGCCGCGCCGGATCGACCTCGAACCCTGACCCCATCGCCCGCTCCCCCGTTCCCCGCGCCTGCCCGCCCGCAGGGATGATGCTCTGTCACTTCCGTTCCGTGGCAGCGTACCTGACATCCCAATGACCCAAGGGCAAGGGGCCACGGCCTGGTCCGCGTACGACCCGAGCCGTGGCCCCTCACCTGCAAACGCTTAAGCCAACGTCGAAACACCGAACCGCGCTACCGCAGCAGCCCCGAGTCCATCCCGCCCGACTCCGCCGGGACCGCGATCAGCCCCAGCTCCGCGCTGGAGGCCAGCAGCCGGTGCGCGGGCAGGATCCGGACGGTGTAGCCGAACGGCCCGGTGCTGCCCAGTTCCAACGGGCCCTCGTAGCGCCAGCGCCCGTCCAGGTCGGCCCGGTCGGCCGGCTTGAGCGAGACCGCCGTGGCGTCGGTGATCCGGTCCGCGTCGTCGACCCGCCCGGAGACCACCTGGACGTCCACGTCGGACGGGTCGAGCCCGTCCAGCGCGACATGGACCCGCAGCGGCAGGGTGCTGCCCAGCTCGGCGTGGTCCGCGTTGTCCGCGGTCTCGCCGTGGTCCACCCGGACCGACGGCCAGGCCGCCCGCACCCTGGACTTCCACTCCGCCAGCTCCCGCGCCTCCGCGTAGCCGCCGTCGCCGGCCAGGCCGCGCTTGGCCTCGGCGGCCGGGGTGTAGAGCCGCTCCACGTACTCCCGGACCATCCGTCCGGCCAGCACCTTGGGGCCGAGGGTGATCAGGGTGTGCCGGACCATCTCGATCCAGCGCGGCGGCAGCCCGTCCGTGCCCCGGTCGTAGAAGCGCTGGGCGACCTGGTGCTCGATCAGGTCGTAGAGCCCGGCCGCCTCGATGTCGTCGCGGCGGTCGGCCTCGGGGCCGTCCGGGTCCATGCTGCCCAGGCCCTCGGCGGTGGGGATGGCCCAGCCGTTGGAGCCGTCGTACCACTCGTCCCACCAGCCGTCGAGCACCGAGAGGTTCAGCCCGCCGTTGAGCGCGGACTTCATCCCCGAGGTGCCGCAGGCCTCCAGCGGGCGCAGCGGGTTGTTCAGCCAGACGTCGCAGCCGGGGTAGAGCGCCCCGGCCATGTCCATGTCGTAGTCGGGCAGGAAGACGATCCGGTGGCGCACCGCCGGGTCGTCCGCGAACTGGACCATCTGCTGGATCAGCCGCTTGCCGCCGTCGTCCGCCGGGTGCGCCTTTCCGGCCACCACGATCTGGATCGGCCGGGTCGGGTGCAGCAGCAGCCCGCGCAGCCGCTCCGGGTCACGGAGCATCAGCGTCAGCCGCTTGTACGAGGGCACCCGCCGGGCGAAGCCGATGGTCAGCACGTCCGGATCCAGTATCCCGGCGACCCAGCCCAGCTCGGCGTCGGTCGCCCCGCGCTGCCGCCAGGAGGCGCGGACCCGGTCCCTGGCCTCGTCCACCAGCTGCTCCCGCAGCTTGCGGCGCAGTTCCCAGATCTCCTGGTCGGGGATGGTCTCGATGCCGTGCCAGCGGGGCGACCCGCCGACCATCATCGCCTCTTCGGCGCGTCCGGCGCCGATCTCCTTGGCGCCGAGCCGGACCACCTCGGGGTCGATCCAGGTCGGCGCGTGGACGCCGTTGGTGACCGAGGTGATCGGCACCTCCTCGGCGTCGAAGCCCGGCCAGAGGCCGTTGAACATGCCCCGGCTGACCTGGCCGTGCAGGGTGCTGACACCGTTGGCCCGCTGGGCCAGGCGCAGGCCCATCGCGGCCATGTTGAACAGGTTGGGGTCGCCGCCGGGCCAGCTCTCCGAGCCGAGTGCGAGCACCCGGTCCGCCGGGACGCCGTCCAGCTGGGCATCGGCGGAGAAGTGGCGGCGCACCAGCTCGCGGTCGAAGCGGTCGATGCCGGCCGGGACCGGGGTGTGCGTGGTGAACAGCGTTCCGGCGCGGACCGCCTCCAGTGCGGTGTCGAAGTCCAGCGGGTCGGCCTTCTCGCTGACGCCGTCACCGGCCGCCAGCTCGCGGATCCGCTCGACGCCGAGGAATCCGGCGTGGCCCTCGTTGGTGTGGAACACCTCGGGGGCCTGGTGGCCGGTGAGCCGGCAGAAGGTGCGGACGGCGCGGACGCCGCCGATGCCGAGCAGCATCTCCTGGAGCAGCCGGTGCTCGCTGCCGCCGCCGTAGAGGCGGTCGGTGACGTCGCGTTCGGACGCGGCGTTCTCCTCGGTGTCGGAGTCGAGCATCAGCAGCGGGACCCGCCCGACCTGGGCCTTCCAGATCCGGGCGTGCAGTCGGCGGCCCCCGGGCAGGGCCAGCGACACGGTGCTGGGGCTGCCGTCCAGTTCGCGGAGCTGGCTGACGGCGAGTTCGTTGGGGTCGAGCAGCGGGTAGCGCTCCTGCTGCCAGCCCTCCCTGGACAGCGACTGGCGGAAGTAGCCGTGACGGTAGAGCAGGCCGACCCCGATGATCGGGACGCCCAGGTCACTGGCGGCCTTGAGATGGTCCCCGGCGAGGATGCCGAGGCCGCCCGAGTACTGCGGCAGGGTGGCGGTGATGCCGAACTCGGGGGAGAAGTAGGCGACGGCTGCGGGCAGGTTCGGTGCTTCGGGCAGGGCCTGCTGGTCCTGGTACCAGCGCGGTCCGGTGAGGTAGTCGCGCAGGTCGTCGGCGGCGTCGCCGAGCCTGCGCAGGAACCTGCGGTCGACGGCGAGGGCGGCCAGTCGCCGGGGGGCGACCTGGCCGAGCAGCCGGACCGGGTCGCGCCCGGCTGCCTCCCAGGTCTCCGGTTCCACCTCGCGGAAGAGGTCGCGGGTCTCCGGATGCCAGGACCAGCGCAGGTTGAGCGCCAACTCACCCAGGGCTTGAAGGGGTTCGGGCAGGACGGTGCGGACCGTGAAACGTCGGATTGCCTTCACCCAAGCGAAGATAGCGTGACCGGGGGCCGCTGCGAAGGAGGTCAGGGAGGCGCCCGACCCCGTTCGGAGCAATACTCAAGCGCTGGTTCAAGCGGGCTTGACGGGCCTTCACCCGGACGAGGGAGGCGCACGACGGCGCACGGGGGCGCGCGTTCATCCCACGGAAATCCCACCGTCTCGCAGCCGTCGCACGAATGGCTCGCACATACGCCCAAGTGCACCGAACTGGCGTTCAGCCCGGCTGAAACGTGCCGATACCCGTGCATGGAACCCCCGGACGGTGCGAGGATCGAGCCAGGTCGAGCGGACCTCGCCGAACCCTCCCAGGACGTCCCCCGAAAACCCCGCACAGGACGCGCGGTGCTGCGCGTGTCCCCCTCCGCACGTGGTCGTTGTACGCAGCGGTCCATCGCATCATCGCCAAGGCTCGGAGCGCGCGCACGCCGGTGCGCGCTCCGGCGCGTTCGGGCGCATACGAGCGATCGACGGGCGCACACCAGGTTGACGATCAGGTCCCGGGGAAGGTTCTCGGGGTCACCCGTTCGGGGGCAGGAGCGGGACCGATCGACAGTCACCGCCGGATCGTGGTCAGGAGCGGGATATGCGGGAATCACGCGAGGAGCAGACGTTGCACGCCACATCCGAGCCGCCCGCCCCACCCGCGACCACTCCCCGGCCACGAACCCGGCCACGAAAATCCGCGGCGCCGAAGGCCGCCGCGTCCGCAGCCACCGCAGAGGGCGAGCAGCAGCACATGATCGGCCGAATCCCCGTCCTGGACGTCACCCCGCGGGTGGACTGCGGCGGACGACCCGCCAAGTCCGTCGTCGGCGAGCCCTTCGAGGTCAGCGCCACCGTGTTCCGCGAGGGCCACGACGCCGTCGGCGCCAATGTGGTGCTGCGCGACCCCAAGGGGCGCAGCGGCCCGTGGACGCCGATGCGCGAGCTGGCCCCGGGCACCGACCGGCTGGGCGCGGAGGTGGTGGCCACCTCCCCCGGCCGCTGGACCTACACCGTGGAGGCCTGGAGCGACCCGTTCGCGACCTGGCGGCACGCCGCCGAGATCAAGGTCCCGGCCGGGATCGACACCGAGCTGGTGCTGGAGGAGGGCGCGCTGCTGCTGGAACGCGCCGCGCCCGGGGTGCCCAAGCGGGAGGGCCGGCCGGTGCTGCTGGCCGCCGCCGTGACGATGCGTCGGACGGAGCTGCCGCCGGAGCAGCGCCTGGCCGCCGCGCTGGCGGGGCCGCTGCTGGCCGCGCTCGCCCGGTATCCGCTGCGCGAACTGGTGTCCGCCTCCCGACCGGCCGCGCTGCAGGTGGACCGGGAGCGCGCGCTGTACGGCTCCTGGTACGAGTTCTTCCCCCGCTCCGAGGGCGCGGTGGTGGACCGCGAGGGCCACCGCCCGCCGGTCAGCGGCACCCTGCGGACCGCCGCCGAGCGGCTGCCCGCGGTCGCCGCGATGGGCTTCGACGTGGTCTACCTGCCGCCGATCCACCCGATCGGCCGCGCCTACCGCAAGGGCCCCAACAACACCCTGGAGGCCGGTCCGCACGACGTCGGCTCGCCCTGGGCGATCGGCTCGCCGGAGGGCGGCCACGACGCGGTCCACCCGGAC
Organism: Streptacidiphilus cavernicola; assembly: GCF_042510955.1. NCBI lineage: Bacteria > Bacillati > Actinomycetota > Actinomycetes > Kitasatosporales > Streptomycetaceae > Streptacidiphilus > Streptacidiphilus cavernicola. The sequence continues at coordinate 25,919 of NZ_JBHFAB010000024.1, read as the reverse complement.
CTGGGCGGCATCGAGGACTTCGACGCCTTCGTGGCCCGCGCCGCCGGGCTGGGGATGGAGGTGGCCCTGGACTTCGCGCTGCAGTGCTCCCCGGACCACCCGTGGGTGGAGAAGCACCCGGAGTGGTTCACCGCCCGCGCCGACGGCACCATCGCCTACGCCGAGAACCCGCCCAAGAAGTACCAGGACATCTACCCGGTCAACTTCGACCAGGACTTCGACGGGCTGGTCACCGAGACGGTCCGGCTGCTGCGGTTCTGGATGAAGCACGGGGTGCGGATCTTCCGGGTCGACAACCCGCACACCAAGCCGGTGCTGTTCTGGGAGAAGGTGCTCGGCGAGATCGCCCGCAAGGACCCGGACGTGCTGTTCCTGGCCGAGGCGTTCACCCGGCCGGCGATGATGCACACCCTGGGGAAGATCGGCTTCCACCAGTCCTACACCTACTTCACCTGGCGGACCGGCAAGCAGGAGCTCATCGAGTACCTGACCGAGCTCTCCGGCGAGGCCGCCGCGTACATGCGGCCCAACTTCTTCCCGACCACCCCGGACATCCTGCACGCCTACCTCCAGCACGGCGGCCGGGCCGGCTTCGCGATCCGGGCGATCCTGGCCGCGACGCTGGCCCCCAGCATGGGCGTCTACGCCGGCTACGAGCTGTACGAGAACGCCGCGGTCAGGCCCGGCTCCGAGGAGTTCCTGGACTCGGAGAAGTACCAGCTCAGGCCGCGCGACTGGAGCCGGACCGACACCCTGGCCCCGCTGCTGACGACGCTGAACACGCTGCGCCGCGAGCACCGCGCGCTGCAGCTGCTGCGCAACCTGCGGTTCCACGGCACCGACAACGACCAGGTGCTGGCCTACTCCAAGCGGCACGGCGACGACACCGTGCTGGTGATCGTCAACCTGGACCCGCACCGCGCCCACGAGACCACGGTCTCGCTCGACCTCCCCTCCCTCGGACTCGGCTGGGACGACCGGCTCGACGTCCACGACGAGCTCAGCGGCGAGCAGTACCGCTGGGGCGCCGCCAACTACGTCCGGCTCGACCCTGCCCAGCAGCCGGCTCACATCCTCACGGTCCGGAGGGCCGCCACGTGATCGTCAACGAACCCGTTCCCGACACCTTCACCGACACCCCGCAGAAGGACCGCGACCCCGACTGGTTCAAGCGCGCCGTGTTCTACGAGGTGCTGGTCCGCTCGTTCCAGGACAGCAACGGCGACGGGGTCGGCGACCTGCGCGGGCTCACCTCCAAGCTGGACTACCTCCAGTGGCTCGGCGTCGACTGCCTGTGGCTCCCGCCGTTCTTCGCCTCCCCGCTCCGGGACGGCGGCTACGACGTCGCCGACTACACCGCGGTGCTGCCGGAGTTCGGCGACCTGGCCGACTTCGTGGAGTTCTGCGACTCCGCGCACCAGCGCGGGATGCGCGTGGTCATCGACTTCGTGATGAACCACACCAGCGACCAGCACCCCTGGTTCCAGGCCTCCCGGAACGACCCCGAGGGGCCGTACGGGGACTACTACGTCTGGGCCGACGACGACAAGGCGTACGCGGACGCCCGCGTCATCTTCGTCGACACCGAGACCTCCAACTGGACCTTCGACCCGGTCCGCAAGCAGTACTTCTGGCACCGCTTCTTCTCGCACCAGCCCGACCTGAACTTCGAGAACCCGGCGGTCCAGGAGGAGATCCTGGCCGCGCTGCGGTTCTGGCTGGACCTCGGCATCGACGGCTTCCGGCTGGACGCCGTGCCCTACCTCTACACCGAGGAGGGCACCAACTGCGAGAACCTCCCGGCCACCCACCAGTTCCTGAAGCGGGTCCGCGCCGAGATCGACGCCGAGTACCCGGACACGGTGCTGCTGGCCGAGGCCAACCAGTGGCCGGAGGACGTGGTCGACTACTTCGGCGACTTCAAGAAGGGCGGTGACGAGTGCCACATGGCCTTCCACTTCCCGGTGATGCCGCGGATCTTCATGGCGGTCCGCCGCGAGTCGCGCTACCCGGTCGCCGAGATCCTGGCCAAGACCCCGGCCATCCCCGCCAACTGCCAGTGGGGCATCTTCCTGCGCAACCACGACGAGCTGACCCTGGAGATGGTCACCGACGAGGAGCGCGACTACATGTACGCGGAGTACGCCAAGGACCCGCGGATGCGGGCCAACGTGGGCATCCGCCGCCGGCTCGCGCCGCTGCTGGACAACGACCGCAACCAGATCGAGCTGTTCACCGCGCTGCTGCTGTCGCTGCCCGGCTCTCCGGTCCTCTACTACGGGGACGAGATCGGCATGGGCGACAACATCTGGCTGGGCGACCGCGACGGGGTCCGCACCCCGATGCAGTGGACCCCGGACCGGAACGCCGGTTTCTCCTCGGCGGACCCGGGCAGGCTCAACCTGCCGACGATTATGGACCCGGTCTACGGCTACCAGGTCACCAATGTCGAGGCGCAGATGAGCAGCACCAGCTCACTGCTGCACTGGACCCGACGAATGATCGAGATCCGCAAGCTCAACCCGGCGTTCGGGATGGGCACGTACGCGGAGCTGCCCTCCAGCAACCCCGCGGTACTGGCCTACGTCCGCACGCTGCCCCTGCCGGGAGGCGGGGACGACATCGTGATGTGCGTGAACAACTTCTCGCGCTTCGCCCAACCGACCGAACTCGACCTGCGCGAGTACCAGGGGCGGTACCCGGTGGAGCTGATCGGCGGGGTCCGCTTCCCCCCGGTCGGCGAACTGCCGTACCTGCTGACCCTGGCCGGACACGGCTTCTACTGGTTCCGGCTGCGCAGGTCGGAGTAGACCCGAGCCCGACCGATCCGACCGTCCCCCAGGAGCAGCGCGAACCCCACCACTCGACAAAAGGCGTGACACCCGGTCAGCCGCCGCGTGCCGAAGCCCTCACGCCAACGGAATCCGGAAGACTGGCGTACCCGGCAGCACTCCCGACCCACCCTCGGGCCCGCCCCGCTGCCGGGGCCGCCGCGTCTCCGGGGAAAGGGAGCCATGACCGACACCTCCCGGCCTCGTACCATCAGCCCCTCGACCAGTCCGTCGACCGCGACCGCGACCACCGTCCGCGGCGCCGACCTGGGCTCGCTGGTCCAGGACGCGCTGCCGCTGATCCTGGACTGGCTGCCGCGGCAGCGCTGGTTCGCCGGCAAGGGACGGCCGATCTCCGCGCTCAGCCCGGCGACGGTGACGCTGCTCCCGGGGGCCCGTCCCGGCGAGCCGCTGCTGCTGCACCTGCTGCTCCGGGTCGAGCAGCGCTCCGGCGGCGACGGCGGCCCGGTCGCCGCCGAGGTCTACCAGCTGCTGCTGGGCGCGCGTTCGTCGGCCGGCTCCGAGCTGCCCGCCGCGGCGGTCATCGGCCGGATCAGCGGCGGTCCGCACGACGGCCTGCTCACCTTTGACGCGGCCTGGGAACCGGATCTGGCGCTGCGTCTGCTCGCCTTCCTGACCAGCGAGAACGGCTCACAGGGGGCCAGGCTCGGCCCACTGCGGTTCCGCTCGCTGCTCGGCCTGGAGCTGACCGACCTGACCGGCCCCGGCGCGACCGCGCGGATCGGCACCGCCGAGCAGAGCAACACCTCGATCATCTACGGCGACACCGCCATCCTGAAGCTGTTCCGCCGGATCAGCCCCGGCCTCAACCCGGACCTGGAACTGTCGCTGGCGCTCAGCCGGGCCGGCTCGACCCGGATCCCGGCCCCGCTGGCCTGGTACGAGGGGGACCTTCCCGACTCCCCCGACCTGCCCGCCACGCTCGGCCTGCTGCAGCGCTTCCTGCACGGCGGCAAGGACGGCTGGGAGTTCGCGCTGACGCACGTCCAGCGGCTGCGGACCGACCCGGAGTGGCAGGGCACCCACGACGGCCACCCCAGCGACCACATCACCGGCAACTTCTCGGCCGAGTCCTTCCTGCTCGGACGGGCCACCGCCGAAGTGCACCTGGCGCTGGCCAGGACCCTGCCGGTGACCGTGCTGGACCGCTCCGAGATCGAGGCGATGGCCGACGCGATGGCGCTGCGGCTGGACGCCGCCGTCCTCGCCGTCCCCGAACTGGCCCCGTACCGGGAGCCGCTGCGGCGGAACTTCCAGGCGCTGGCCGCCTCCGCCAGGGACGGCCGGCTGCTGCGGGCCCAGCGGATCCACGGCGACCTGCACCTGGGCCAGTCGATGCGGACCGGGCGCGGCTGGGCGCTGCTGGACTTCGAGGGCGAGCCGGCCAAGCCGCTGGACGAGCGCCGCCGCCCGCAGCCCGCGGTCAGGGACGTCGCGGCGATGCTGCGCTCCTTCGACTACGCCGCCGCCCACCTGCTCACCGAGGTCCCCGCGGACGACCCGGGCCGACGCGACCTGGCCGTGCTCGCCGCGACCTGGGCGCTGCGCAACCGGGCCGCGTACTGTGCCGGGTACGCGGCGGCCGGCGCCGAGGACCCGGTCGCGGACCCGGTGCTGCTGCACGCCATGGAGACCGACAAGGCCGTCTACGAGGTGGTCTACGAGGCGCGCAACCGCCCGGAGTGGCTCGGCATCCCCATGTCGGCGGTCGTCCGCCTCGCGGAGGCAGCGGGACGGTAACAGTCCGTTGACCGTGATCCCCTAGCGTCCACCCCACCACCCCATCCCCTCAACGAATCAGGGAGGCACCGGCCGTGACCCAGTACGACCCGCCCCGTCCCACCGCCACCACCGTGGACGGCACCGGAGGCACCCGGGAGCAGCAGCCCCTCCCCCCGGTCCGGCCGACCGTGGCGCCGCCCCGGCACGAGCCCGAGCCGGACGCCCCGGCCGAGCTGGCGGCGGACGCCACGCTCGCCCCGAGCGAGGTCTCCCGCCTGGTCGGCGGCTGGCACCACAACCCGCACGGCATCCTCGGCGCGCACCCGGTGCCGCAGGGCACGGCGGTCCGGGTGCTGCGCCCGTTCGCCGAGCGGGTGGTGCTGGAGACCGAGGGCCCGGACGGCGGGTCGTTCGAGCTGACGCACCAGCAGGACGGCCTGTTCACCGCGCTGCTGCCGGAGCAGGACCTGCCCGGCTACCGGCTCCGGGTCAACTATGCGGGCAGCGAGGTGCTGCAGGACGACGGCTACCGGATGCTGCCGACGCTGGGCGAGACCGATCTGCACCTGATCGGCGAGGGCCGGCACGAGGAGCTGTGGAACGTCCTGGGCTCGCACGTCCGCACGGTCGGCGGGGTGCGCGGGACCGCGTTCGCGGTCTGGGCGCCGAACGCCTCCGGGGTGCGGGTGATCGCCGACTTCAACGGCTGGAACGGCGCCGCGCACCCGATGCGCTCGCTCGGCGGCAGCGGGGTCTGGGAGCTGTTCGTCCCCGGCATCGGCGAGGGCGCCCACTACAAGTACGAGATCGCCACCCGCGACGGGCGGATGCTGCAGAAGGCCGACCCGCTGGCCCGCGCCACCGAGGTGCCCCCGGCCACCGCCTCGGTGGTGCACACCTCGTCGTACGCCTGGCAGGACCAGGCCTGGCTGGACAAGCGGGCCAGGGCCACCCACCACGACAGCCCGATGTCGGTCTACGAGATCCACCTCGCCTCCTGGCGGCCCGGTCTGACCTACCGTGAACTGGCGGTCGAGCTTCCGGCGTACGTGCGGGACCTGGGCTTCACCCATGTCGAGCTGATGCCGGTGATGGAGCACCCGTTCGGCGGCTCCTGGGGCTACCAGGTCTCCGGCTTCTACGCGCCGACCTCGCGGATGGGCGGCCCGGACGACTTCAAGTTCCTGGTCGACGCGCTGCACCGGGCCGGGATCGGCGTCATCGTGGACTGGGTCCCGGCGCACTTCCCCAAGGACGACTTCGCACTGGCCCGGTTCGACGGCCTGCCGCTGTACGAGCCGGCCGACCCGCTCCGGGCCGAGCACCCGGACTGGGGCACCCTGGAGTTCGACTACGGCCGGGCCGAGGTCCGCAACTTCCTGGTCGCCAACGCGGTGTTCTGGTGCCACGAGTACCACGTGGACGGGCTGCGGGTGGACGCGGTCGCGTCGATGCTCTACCTGGACTACTCCCGCGAGGGCGACGCCTGGTCCCCCAACGCCGGCGGCGGCCGGGAGAACTGGGACGCGGTGCGGTTCCTGCAGGAGATGAACGCCACCGTCTACCGGCGCTGCCCCGGGGTGGTCACCGTGGCCGAGGAGTCGACCGCCTGGCCCGGCGTCACCAAGCCGACCGAGCACAGCGGCCTGGGCTTCGGGCTGAAGTGGAACATGGGCTGGATGCACGACTCACTGACCTACCTGGCGCACGAGCCGGTGCACCGGAAGTTCCACCACAACGAGATGACCTTCTCGATGGTGTACGCGTACTCGGAGAACTACCTGCTGCCGATCTCGCACGACGAGGTGGTGCACGGCAAGGGCGCGCTGGTCTCCAAGATGCCCGGCGACTGGTGGCAGCAGCGCGCCAACGTCCGCGCCTACCTGGCGTTCATGTGGGCCCACCCGGGCAAGAACCTGATCTTCATGGGCACCGAGTTCGCCCAGGGCGCGGAGTGGGACCACGACACAGGCCCGCAGTGGTGGGTGCTGGGCGAGGACTGGCCCGCCGCCGCCGACCACCGCGGCGTCCAGGACCTGGTCCGCGACCTCAACCGGCTCTACACCGACTCCCCCGCGCTGTGGCGGCGGGACACCCACCCGTCCGGGTTCTCCTGGATCGACGGCGGCGCGGCCGAGGACAACGTCTTCTCCTTCATCCGCTTCGACGACACCGGTCGGCCGCTGGTCTGCGTCACCAACCTGTCGCCGGTGGTCCGCACCGGCTACCGGGTCGGCCTGCCGACCGTGCACGCGGACGTCCGCGACTCGGTCTGGCTGGAGGTGCTCAACACCGACACCGCCGTCTACGGCGGCAGCGGGCTCGGCAACCCGGACCCGGTCAAGGCCGACCCCACCCCGTGGAACGGCCGCGACACCAGCGCCGAACTGACCCTGCCGCCGCTGGCGACGATCTGGCTCTCCCCGGCCTGAGCCGCGGCCCTCGGCCGACCCGCCGCCGCCCGCCGCCCGGCGCCGACCCGACCGCACGCAGGTCGGGCCGGCGCCGGCGGCCGTTCCGGCACCCGGACGGGCCGCCCCGGCGCCGGGCTGCCGCCCTAGGCTTGGCCCCATGACCACCGTCGAGATCCCCGGCTCGAAGTCCATCACCGCGCGCGCCCTGTTCCTGGCCGCCGCGGCGGAGGGCAGCACCGTGCTGCGCCGCCCGCTGCTCTCCGACGACAGCGAGGGCTTCGCCGAGGGCCTGGCCACCCTCGGCTACCGGGTCGACCGGCAGCCCGGGGTCTGGACCGTCGAGGGCCGCCCGGCCGGGCCCGCGGTCGCCGAGGCCGAGGTCTTCTGCCGGGACGGCGCCACCACCGCGCGCTTCCTGCCCGCGCTGGCCGCGGCCGGGCACGGCACCTTCCGCTTCGACGCCTCGGCGCAGATGCGCCGCCGCCCGCTCGGCCCGCTCACCGGGGCCCTGCGCGAGCTGGGCGTGGAGCTGACCCACGAGCAGGCCGAGGGGCACCACCCGCTCACGGTCCGGGCCGACGGGATCAAGGGCGGCGCGCTCACCCTGGACGCCGGCCTGTCCTCGCAGTTCCTCACCGCGCTGCTGCTGGTCGGACCGCTGACCGCGGACGGCCTCGACATCACCGTCACCGACCTGGTCTCGGTGCCCTATGTGGAGATGACGCTGGCGATGATGCGGCGCTTCGGCAACGACGCGCGCCGGGTCGGCGACACCTTCCACGTCCCGGCCCAGCCGTACCGGGCGGTCGACTACCTGGTCGAACCGGACGCCTCCACCGCCAGCTACGTGCTGGCCGCCGCCGCGCTCACCGGACGCACCGTCACCGTCCCGGGGCTGGGCAAGGACTCGCTGCAGGGCGACCTGCGCTTCGCCGAGGTGCTGCGGCGGATGGGCGCGGACGTCGACCTCGGCCCCGACTCGGTCACCGTCACCGGCCCGGACCGGCTCCGCGGGGTGACCGTGAACATGCGCGACATCTCCGACACCGTGCCCACCCTGGCCGCCATCGCCCCGTTCGCGGACGGGCCGGTCCGGATCGAGGACGTCTACAACACCAGGGTCAAGGAGTGCGACCGGCTGGACGCCTGCGAGCAGAACCTGCGCGCGCTGGGCGTCCCGGTCAGCACCGGCCGGGACTGGATCGAGATCCACCCGGCGCAGCCCCGGTCGGCGGAGATCGCCTGCCACGGCGACCACCGGATCGCCATGGCCTTCAGCATCGCCGGGCTGCGCACCCCCGGCGGCGTCGTCCTGGACGACCCGGGCTGCGTCCGGAAGACCTTCCCCGGCTTCCACGACACCCTGGCCGCGCTGCGCGCCGAGTGGGCGCTCTGAGCAGCGGTGCCGACAGGCGGCGCTAGCAGTAGTCCGTGCCGGTCCGGCCGGCGATGTGCGCGGGGGCCGCGATGCCGGACGGCAGCGCCGGGTCGGCGACCGGCTCGTCCCAGCTCTGCCGGAGCGGGAGCTGCCCGGCCCAGAGGCCGAGCGCGGCGTCCGGGGTGTCCGCGTCGTCCGGCGGGTCCGCGCTGATCTTGACCGAGGCCTCGGCCAGGTCCAGCGCCAGCAGGGTGGTCGCGGCCAGCTCCTTGCGGTTCGGGCGGCGGGCGTAGTCCCACTGGCCCGGGGCGGCCTGCTCGGTGAGCACCCGCAGGCCCTCCAGCTTCTCCACCGGATCGGTGACCTGCCGGGGGACGCCGTAGACCATCGCGCAGCGGTAGTTGACGCTGTGCTCGAAGACCGAGCGGGCCAGCACCAGGCCGTCCACATGGGTGACGGTGACGCAGACGGTCGCCTCCGGCGCCTGGACCAGGCTGCGGCTGGCGACCGAGCCGTGCAGGTAGAGGGTGTCCGCGGTGGCCCCGTACACGGTGGGGACGACCATGGGCGCGCCGTCCAGCACCACCCCGAGGTGGCACAGGAAGCCCGCCGCGAGGACCTGGTGCAGGGCGGCGCGGTCGGTGCGGCCCTCCTCCTGGAGCCGCCGGAGCCGGGTCCGGTCGGTTCCGGACAGCGGTGCTTCCGACTCGGCGGCGTTTGAGGTTTCAGTCATTTGTCGGCCCATGTCTCAACGGAATCAGTTGTGATCTTCTGATTTTGGCATGGAATTCGTAGTTCCGGAAGGCTGTCCCGCGAAATCCACCGAACCGTCCGCCGGCCTGCCCCCGGCGGGCGCGGGCCAGGGACCGGTGCAAGGCTAGGCTCCGACTCCAGTGGTCGGGTTCGGGCGAGGAAACGGAGTGCCCCGGTGGCGCGCAGCGTGTATGTGACCGGCATCGGCCGGGGGGACGGGCGGCAGGCCGTCGAACTGGGCGTGATGGAGCTGCTGACCCGTCAGGTGGACCGGGTGGGGGTGTTCCGCCCGCTGATGCACACCAGGACCGACCACGTGGTCGACCTGCTGCACGGCCGCTACCGGATCGACCTGGCCGCCGAGGAGATGTACGGCCTCAGCTACGACGAGGCCGCCGCGCTGCAGGCCGAGCGCGGCCCGGACGAGCTGGTCGGCATCCTGGTGGACCGGTTCCGGGCGCTGGAGCGGAAGTGCCAGGCGGTGCTGGTGCTGGGCACCGACTTCGCCGGCACCAACATCCCGGACGAGCTGGCGGTGAACGCCCGGCTGGCCAATGAGTTCGGCGCCTGGGTGCTGCCGGTGGTCGGCGGCCACCGGGACAGTGCCGACACCGTGGTGGCGGAGGTCCACAACGCCTACCGCGCCTACTCCGACCTGGGCTGCAGCATCCTCGCCATGATCGCCAACCGGGTCGCCGGGCGGGACAAGCAGGAGGTCTCCCGCCGCCTGGCGGGCCGTCCCGACGTCCCGGTCTACGTCATCCCGGACGAGCCCGCGCTGTCCGCGCCCACGGTGGCCCAGGTGGTGGAGACCACCGGGGCCGAGGTGCTGCTCGGCGACGCCTCCGGGCTGGCCAGGGACGTCCGCAGGTTCGTCTTCGGCGGGGCGATGCTGCCCAACTTCCTCGGCGCGCTGTCCGACGGCGCGATGGTGATCACCCCGGGCGACCGGGCCGACCTGCTGATCGGCGCGCTGGCCGCGCACGCGGCCGGCTCCCCCGCCATCGCCGGGGTGCTGCTGACCATGGGCGCGACCCCCGGCCAGGACGTGATGAAGCTGGCCGCCCGGCTGGCCCCCGGCACCCCGGTGGTGCTGGCCCAGGAGGACAGCTTCCCCACCGCCAGCGGGCTGTCCGCGCTGGAGGGCAAGCTGACTGCGGCCAGCCCGCGCAAGGCCGAGACCGCGCTCGGCCTGTTCGAGCTGCATGTCGACACCGCCGAACTGACCAGCCGGATCGAGCTCAGCCGCTCCGAGCGGGTCACCCCGATGATGTTCGAGCACGAGCTGCTGGAACGGGCCAGGGGCTCCACACTGCGCGAGGTGGTGCTGCCCGAGGGCGGCGAGGAGCGGGTGCTCCGGGCCGCCGAGGTGCTGCTCCGCCGCAACGTCTGCCATCTCACCCTGCTCGGCGACGAGGACACCGTCCGCAAGCGGGTCGCCGAGCTGGGCCTGGACCTCGGCCTGGACCGGGCCGAGGCCGCCGAGCGGGCCCGGGCCCGGATCATCGACCCGGCCACCTCCCCGCTGCGCGACCGCTTCGCCGAGCTGTACGCGGAGATCCGCAGCCACAAGGGGATGACCGTCGAGGCCGCCCACGACGTGGTCACCGACGTCAGCTACTTCGGCACCCTGATGGTCCAGGAGGGCCTGGCCGACGGCATGGTCAGCGGGGCGGTGCACTCCACCGCCGCGACCATCCGCCCAGCCTTCGAGATCATCAAGACCTCGCCCGGAGCCGCGATCGTCTCCTCCGTCTTCTTCATGTGCCTGGCCGACCGGGTGCTGGTCTACGGCGACTGCGCGGTCAACCCGGACCCGGACGCCGAGCAGCTCGCCGACATCGCGATCCAGTCCGCGGAGACCGCGGCCCGGTTCGGGGTGGAGCCCAGGATCGCCCTGCTCTCCTACTCCACCGGGACCTCCGGCAGCGGCGCGGACGTGGACAAGGTCCGCCGGGCCACCGAGATCGTCCGCGAGCTGCGCCCCGACCTGCTGGTCGAGGGCCCGATCCAGTACGACGCCGCGGTGGAGCCCGAGGTCGCCGCGACCAAGCTGCCGGGCTCCGCGGTGGCCGGCCGGGCCAGCGTGCTGGTCTTCCCCGACCTGAACACCGGCAACAACACCTACAAGGCGGTCCAGCGCTCGGCCGGGGCGGTCGCGGTCGGCCCGGTGCTGCAGGGCCTGCGCAAGCCGGTCAACGACCTCTCCCGGGGGGCGCTGGTCCAGGACATCGTCAACACCGTCGCCATCACCGCCGTCCAGGCGCAGCAGGCGGCCCAGCTCGCGGAGGAGCAGCAGTCATGACCCGCGCCACCCGCGTTCTCGTGCTCAACTCCGGTTCCTCCTCGGTGAAGTACCAACTGATCGACATGGCCGACGGGGCCCGGCTGGCGGCGGGCCTGGTGGAGCGGATCGGCGAGGGGGCGGTCCCCGACCACGCCGCCGCGCTGGACTCGGTCGCCGAGGCGCTCGGCGCGGCGGGGATGGGCCTGGACTCCCCCGACCTCGCCGCCATCGGCCACCGCGCGGTGCACGGCGGCACCCGCTTCACCGCGCCGACCCTGATCACGGACGAGGTGGTCCAGGCGATGCGGGAGCTGATCCCGCTCGCGCCGCTGCACAACCCCGCCAACATCACCGGCATCGAGGTCGCCCGGAAGCTGCGCCCCGACCTGCCCCAGGTGGCGGTGTTCGACACCGCCTTCCACGCCGCCATGCCGGAGAGCGCGGCCCGCTACGCCATCGACACGGCCACCGCGGACCGCTGGTCCGTCCGCCGCTACGGCTTCCACGGGACATCCCACCAGTACGTGTCCAGGCGGACCGCGGAACTCCTGGGAAAGTCACCCGAATCGGTGAACGTGATCGTGCTGCACCTCGGCAACGGCGCCAGCGCCTCGGCCGTGGCCGGCGGGGTCTGCGTGGACACCTCGATGGGGCTGACCCCGCTGGAGGGCCTGGTGATGGGCACCCGCTCGGGCGACCTGGACCCGGCCGTGCTGCTGCACCTGCACCGGGTCGGCGGCCTGTCCGTGGACGAGATCGACGACCTGCTGAACCGCCGCAGCGGCCTGGTCGGCCTGTGCGGCGACAACGACATGCGGGAGATCGACCGCAGGATCGCGGTGGGCGACCAGCGGGCCCGGCTGGCCTTCGACATCTACATCCACCGACTGCGCAAGTACGTCGGCGCCTACTACGCGGTGCTGGGGCGGGTGGACGCGGTGGTCTTCACCGCCGGGGTGGGCGAGAACGCGGTGTCGGTCCGGGTGGCGGCGATGTCCGGCCTTGAGGCGCTGGGCATCGAACTCGACCGAACCCTCAACGCCGCGCGATCGCGGGAGCCCAGGCTGGTCTCCGGAGCCGGCTCCCGGGTCGCGGTCGCGGTGGTGCCCACCGACGAGGAGCTGGAAATCGCCGGACAGACGTTCGGTTTGATCGAAAATGCCCAGGAAAGGTGACCCGATAGAATGACCCATATGCGCCGAGCCAAGATCGTCTGCACCCTGGGTCCCGCGACGGACAACTTCGAACAGTTGAAAGCTCTGATCGAAGCTGGAATGAACGTCGCCCGTCTGAACATGAGTCACGGCGTCCACGCCGAGCACGAGGAGCGCTATCGCAATGTGCGCGCTGCCTCGGAGGCGACCGGACGCGCGGTCGGCGTACTCGCCGACCTGCAGGGCCCGAAGATCCGTCTGGCCACCTTCGCCAACGGACCGGTCACCGTCGAGAACGGCGACACCTTCACCATCACCACCGAGGACGTCCCCGGTGACCAGCACATCTGCGGCACCACCTACAAGGGTCTGCCCGGCGACGTCAAGCCCGGCGACCCGGTCCTGATCAACGACGGCGTGATCGCCCTGGAGGTCGTCAGCGTCGACGGCCCCCGCGTGGTCACCCGCGTGGTCGAGGGCGGCGTCCTCTCCAACAACAAGGGCATCAACCTCCCCGGCGCCGCCGTCAACGTCCCCGCCCTGTCCGAGAAGGACAAGGAGGACCTGCGCTTCGCGCTGGCCCTCGGCGTCGACATGGTCGCCCTCTCCTTCGTCCGCAACGCCGCGGACATCGAGGACGTGCACAAGGTCATGGACGAGGTCGGGGTCCGGGTGCCGGTGATCGCCAAGGTCGAGAAGCCGCAGGCGGTCGAGGCCATGGAGGAGATCGTGCTGGCCTTCGACGCGGTCATGGTCGCCCGCGGCGACCTGGCCGTGGAGTACCCGCTGGAGCGGGTGCCGCTGGTGCAGAAGCGCCTGATCACGCTGTGCCGCCGGAACGCCAAGCCGGTCATCGTCGCCACCCAGATGATGGAGTCGATGATCACCGCCTCGCGCCCCACCCGCGCCGAGGCCTCCGACTGCGCCAACGCCATCCTGGACGGCGCGGACGCGGTGATGCTGTCCGCCGAGTCCAGCGTCGGCAAGTACCCGATCGAGACCGTGCAGACCATGTCGCGGATCATCGAGGCGGCCGAGGAGGAGCTGCTGTCGCACGGCCTGCAGCCGCTCAACCCGGGCCGCAAGCCGCGCACCCAGGGCGGCGCGGTCGCCCGTGCCGCCTGCGAACTGGGCGACTTCCTCGGCGCCGAGGCGCTGGTGGCATTCACCAAGTCCGGTGACACCGCCCGCCGGCTGTCCCGCTACCGCTCGCCGATCCCGGTGCTGGCGTTCACCCCCGACGCCTGCACCCGGAACCAGCTGGCGCTCAGCTGGGGCGTGGAGACCTTCGTGCTGCCGCAGGTCGACACCACCGACGAGATGGTGGACCAGGTCGACGAGGCCGTGGTGCACCTCGGCCGCTACGGCGCCGGCGACACCCTGATCGTCACCGCCGGATCGCCCCCCGGCGTGGCCGGCACCACCAACATGCTCCGGGTGCACCACCTGGGCGAGCGCGCCGACGGAAGCGAGAGCTGACCCCGTCACCGGAGCCGCACGACAGAGGGCCTGACCGGTTCGGTCAGGCCCTCCGCGCTGTCGTCGGGTTCTAGCTGAGCGGAGTGTAGAACAGCCGCATCCCGGGGATGGTCAGGTTCCCGCCGAACTGCCCGGTCTGGATCGCGGTCGCGTCGTCCAGCTCCAGGTTCAGCGGGATCGGGACCGAGCCGACCAGGTCGTAGAGCCACTCCGGCAGGGTGTCCGGGGTCAGCGTCAGCTTGATGCCCAGCGCCGCCAGCGGAATGCCCTCGGCCTTGGCCAGCGTGCCGGACAGGCTGGTGACGTACATCGTCACCGTCCCGCCGGTCATCGTGGACGTGGTGCCGGGGCCGCCCTTGACGTGCAGCAGCTCGCCGGTCTGCTGCTTCACCGACATGTCCAGGTCGCCGATGCCGACGGTCTGCGCGGTGAACTTCAGCACCCGGACGTCGCCCGCCGCGGTCTTGACCGTCTTCACGCCCCAGAACTGGGTGTTGCCGAGCGCCAGCTTGGTGGTCTTCAGGGTCCACGGGTCGGCCGGCATCTCACCCGGCGTCACGGTCGCGTCCAGCGGCGCGGCCATGCTGCTGACGTCGCACATCCGGTTCGCCTGGGCCTTGGCCGAGAGCGCGGGGTCGGTGGTCGGGGCCGCCGAGGGCGCCGGCGGCACGGCCGGCTTCGACGGATCGGCGGCGGTGGGGGTCGCCGTCGCGGTCGGAGCCCCGGTGGGCGCCTGGGTCGGCGCGGCCTGGGTGGGGGCCGCAGTCGGGGTGGCGGCCGGCCCGGGGACCGAGGCGGTGTCCGCCTTCGGCGCGGCGGCGGCCGTGGTCGGCGCGGCCTGCTGCGCGTGCGGGTTGAGGATTCCGCCCAGCGCGCCCAGCAGCCCCGTGATCGGGTCCGGGTGCGACGCGTGGCTCGGCGAGGGCGACGGCGCGGCCGAGGGGGTGGACGTGGCGGACGGCGTCGGCGCGGCGGACGGGGCCGCGGCCTTCTTCCCGCCGGTCGCGTGCTGCGGCGTCGCGGCGGACGCGGAGGCCTTCGGCGCCGCGGACTTGGCGGCCGTCTTCGGCGACGCCTTCGCGGCCTTGCCCGCCGCGGTGGCCGCCGTGCTCGGCGCCGCCGTCGGCGTACCGCAGTCGGCGCCCTTGGCGGCCTGGGCCTCGTGCGTGGTGCTGCTGACCGGGACCGCCTTGGCGTCCGCCGCCAGCGCCAGCTTGGGCGCGAGCGAGCCCATCAGCAGGGCGGTGGGAACGGCGGTCAGCGCCAGCGCCCGGCCCACCGGCAGCTGCATCCGGCCGCGTACGGTCAGCCGCGGAGCGGCGTGGCGGCCGGTGCGGCGGGGGTGCTGCTCGGGATCACTCGCCACCGTGGCCTCCCGCGGCCTGCTCGGAGCCGGGGGCCGGGTAGGGCGCGGCCTCCGGCGCGTCGGCCGGTCCGGCCTGCGGCTTCAGCAGCTCGGTGAGCTTGGCCTCCGGCTCCTCGGACTCGGCCTCCTGGCCGTCGGCCAGTTCGGCGGTGACGTCCTCGGCCTTCTTCAGCGGGGCCCAGGAGCACACCAGCGCTCCGCCGATCAGCCCGGGGAACAGGCCGAGGCCGAAGCCGCCGAAGTTGGCGGTCGGCAGCGAGATCAGCGCCAGGATGATCGCCGCGATACCGGCGAAGACCCGGACCATCGGCTGGAACCAGACCGAGACGCCCAGGGCGATCAGCAGCAGCCCGATGACCGCGGCGCTGGCGCCCGCGGTCGTGGCGAGCTGGATGTGCAGCCCGCTGACGTTCAGCGCGGCGTAGGCGAAGTAGATGATCGGAAACCCGGAGAGGAAGACCAGCAGCCCACCCCAGAAGGGGCGGGTGCGGCGCCAGCCCCGGAACGACTGTCGAGCCTTGCTGAAGCCGGCGCCGGGTTCGGGCTGCGCCTGTGCGGTCGCGCTCGTCACGTGGCAGCTCCCTGGTGGAGTAGGGCGGTGGGGTGGGGGGTGGATCCCCGGTGCGGGGCGGAGAGGAGGTGACTACCCCTCCCCGCCCCGCGCGACGGAGCTCCGTCGTCGTGCGGTACTGCGGGCCTGCTATCCCGGGATGGGGCAGGGGTGGTCGCCCGCGGTGATGGTGAGGTGCATCCCGTTCAGCACGAAGGTGCCGGCCGAGGTGGCCAGGGACTGCTGCTCGACACCCTTGAGGTGAGCCGAGTCGGCCTCCTGCGAGAAGCCGTTCGGGTCGACCTTGCCGGCGTCCTGGGGGTTGACCGGGCCCTTGGTGATCCCGCCGCCGGCGACACCGATGTTGATGCCGTCGAACTCGGCGGACTTCGCCTGCAGCTCGGTCATGTCCAGGAAGATGCTGCTCGCGGAGACCGCGTCGCTGCCCGCCCCGCCCGCCTTGATGGTGAGCGTGTAGGTGCCCAGCGGGGTGTGCGTGTCGATCGGGACCGACTGGCACATGTTGGTGATGGTGGCCGTCTTGAAGCCCGACACGGCGACCGGGATGGGGGTCCCGCCCTGCGTGACGTCGACGGTTCCGTACTGGGCGAACCCGGTGCCGTCCAGGGTTCCGGCGGTGACCGTTGCCGGAATGCCGGAAAGGCTGAACGACGCAGCGAGCGCGCCCTGGGCGATGCTGATACCGACGGCCGCGGTCGCGGCGACAGTCGGGACCATGACGACGGCGAACCGCTTCCAGCGGGTCTTACCGAAAGTCTGGGACATTAACGAGATCCTCCTTCTCGGACGTACATCTCCGGCCTGCCCCGCTTGGGCCCTGGCCTGGGATGGGGAGAAGAGCTACGTCCTCGGGAAGGGGAGCGCGTCGGCTGCGTGCGTGAGGTCGTGGGTACGAAGACTCTGATCGGCAGCATCGGCGATCACCCCCGAGCGACAACCACCGGCCGTGCTGGCTTGCCCGGCCGTGAGAGGACAGGCCCCGCCGGGGAAGGCGAAGACCCCCCTGTCCTCATAAGAGCCGGACTGCCGGCCCCTGCCCGGTGGGGATTCCGCGTCCGTCTCCCCGGCTGGAGACCGGGGCCACGGCAACGGACCGGGCGAGCCCGATGTTGGTCCATCCCGGGCCCGTGCACAAGTAGTTCATTACTGGCGAGTAAGGAGAGGGTGATCCGGAGCGGTCACGGATCCAGGGGCCAGATCACCTTGGGTCACCATAAGGAGGTTCAGCACCCGGGCACATCGTACGAAACACGGAGTTAACAGACGGTGGTGGCCACGAAGCGTGACCACCACCGCAGAACGTCAAGATTTGGTAAACGTCGGTGTTTGGCGCGGCTTTGTCGCCAAATCACCAGCCCCCGGAGCCGGGGTCAGAACAGCCTCCGGGCCAGCGCGCCGCGGGCCTTGACGACCCGCGGGTCGTCGGCGCCGATGACCTCGAAGAGTGACAGCAGATGCGTCCTGGCCCGGTCCCGGTCCGCCCCCGCGGTCCGGCCGACGGTGTCCACCAGCCGGGCGAAGGCGTCCTCGACATGCCCGCCGACCAGGTCCAGGTCGGCGGCGGTCAGCTGGGCCTCCACATCGGCCGGACGGTCGGCCGCCGCGGTGCGCGCCGCCTGCGGATCCACCCCCCGCACCCGCTGCAGCAGTTCGGCCTGGGCCAGCCCCACCTTGGCCTCGACGTCCGCGGGCCGGTCGGACAGGACGTTGCGGTAGGCCTGGATCGCGCCGCCCAGATCCCCCTGGTCCAGCGCCTGGTGCGCCGCGGCCAGGGCCGGGTCCACCGGCGGCTCGACCGGCGCGGCCTGCGCCGGAGCGCCGGAGCCGGAGCGGGCGCCGACCTCGCCGGCGATCCCGAAGCGCTCCTCGGCCCCGGCGATCAGCGAGTCCAGCAGCTGGCGAACGTCCGCCTCACCGGCCGGGCCCTCGAACAGCGGGACGAGCTGGCCCGCCACCACCGCGAGCACCGTGGGCAGGTCCCGGATCTGCAGCTGGCGGGCCAGCTGCTGGTTGACCCGGATGTCGACCATGGCGAGCACGAAGCGCCCGTCGTACTCCTCGGCCAGCTGCACCAGCACCGGGTTGAGCTGCTCGGCCGGGGCGTAGCCCTCGGCCCAGAAGTTCAGCACCACCGGCACCTCGGCCGAGAGCTGGACCACCTGCTCCTCGAACCCGGCTTCGTCGACGTCGAAAACCAGAGGGCCCGCCGGGGGGACGGCCGCGCCGTCGTCTCCCGCTTCCTGGGCCTGGCGGGCGCGGGCGGCGCGGTTCTGCTCCGCCTTCTGGGCGGCCTCCGCCGCCGCCTTGACCGCGGCGAGGTCGACCGCGCCGCGCATGGACATGTTCCGTGGCTGCATGGGCCTATCCTCCCCCGTCCGCGCGCTCCGGTGTGAATCCCCTGGCATTACTGGCGTACTCAAAGCAGTGCGCGGATCCCCATCCGCGCGGCAGCGTGGTTGTCGCCTTTCGCTACGAGTCGTAGCGTATATGCCGGAGCAGCCGGGAGCCAGCCGTTCCGGGACGTGAACTGCGCCACTTCGGCCGCCACGGCCCTTCCCGAACCCGGGGTGCCCGCGGTTAACCTCCGTGAACCCCCACCGACGAGGAACCCGATGAGCGAGCCCGCCACCCTGCCCCGCAAGGGCCGTCCGCGCAGCGCCGACGCCGACCGGGCGATCCTCGACGCCACCCGCTCGGCGCTCGCGGAACTCGGCTGGGGCGGGCTGACCATGGGGGACGTCGCGGTCCGGGCCGGAGTCGCCAAGACCACCCTCTACCGGCGCTGGCCCTCCAAGAACGAACTGGTCGTCGACGCCGTCGCGGTGCTGTTCGACGAACTGGAGATGGCGGACCTGGGCAGCCTGCGCGCCGACATCGAGGCGGTGGTGCGGCAGTTCGCCGCACTGCTGGCGCTGCCGGAGAGCCAGGCCGCGCTGCTGGCGCTGTTCGCCGAGGCCAGCCGGGACCCGGCGCTGCGCCGCCGGGTCCGCGAGGCGATCATCGACCCGCAGAAGCGCCTGGTCCACCAGGGCCGCGCCGCCGCCCAGGCCCGCGGCGAACTGTCCGCCGACACCGACCCGGAGGACGCCCGCGAGACCGTCGACGTCATCTTCGACACCATCGCGGGCGCCGTGGAGCACCGCATCCTGGTCAGCGGCGAGTGCGCCTCCGCGGCCTGGATCAGCCGCTTCGCCACGCTGATGCTGGCGGCGCTTCAGAACCCGGCGGGCTCGGTGTAGGTGCCCCACTCGTCCCGCAGGGCGTCGCAGATCTCGCCCAGGGTGGCCTCGGCGCGGACCGCGGCCAGCATCGGCGGGATCATGTTGCCGCCGTCCCTGGCCGCGGCCAGCATCGCGTCGAGTCCGGCCCGTACCGCGGCCTCGTCCCGGTCGGCCCGGCGCGCCGCCAGCTCCCGCACCTGCTCGGTCTCCACCTCGTGGCTGACCCGGAGGATCTCCAGCGGCGGGGTGACGCTGCCGGTGTGGCAGTTGACGCCGACCACCCGCTTCTCGCCCTTCTCCACCGCCCGTTGGTAGGCGAACGCCGCCTCGGCGATCTCGCCGGTGAACCAGCCGTTCTCGATGCCGCGCAGGATGCCCGCGGTCATCGGCCCGACCGGGTGCCCGGGGGCGCCCATGTCCTGACCCGCCATATTCAAGATGTGCTGGAAGATCGCCTCGGCCTGCGCCTCGATCCGGTCGGTCAGCGCCTCCACGTACCAGGAGCCGCCCAGCGGGTCGGCGACGTTGGCGACGCCGGTCTCCTCCATCAGCACCTGCTGGGTCCGCAGCGCGATCTCCGCGGCCTGCGCCGAGGGCAGCGCCAGGGTCTCGTCCAGGGCGTTGGTGTGCAGCGAGTTGGTGCCGCCGAGCACCGCCGACAGCGCCTCCACCGCGGTCCGCACCACGTTGTTGTACGGCTGCTGCGCGGTCAGCGAGACCCCCGCGGTCTGGGTGTGGAACCGCAGCGACTGCGCCTTGACCGTCTGCGCGCCGTAGCGCTCCTTCAGCCACCGGGCCCAGATCCGCCTGGCCGCACGGAACTTGGCGATCTCCTCGAAGAAGTCCAGGTGGGCGTCGAAGAAGAAGGACAGCCCCGGCGCGAAGACGTCCACGTCGAGGCCCCGCGACAGCCCCAGCTCGACGTACGCGAAGCCGTCGGCCAGGGTGAAGGCCAGTTCCTGCGCGGCCGTCGAGCCGGCTTCCCTGATGTGGTAGCCGGAGACCGAGAGCGGCTTGTACGCCGGGATGTTCGCGGCGCAGTACTCCATCAGGTCGCCGATCAGCCGCAGATGCGGCTCGGGCTCGAACAGCCACTCCTTCTGCGCGATGTACTCCTTGAAGATGTCGGTCTGCAGCGTGCCGTTGAGCACGCCCGGGTCGACCCCCTGCCGCTCCGCCGCGACCAGGTACATGCAGAACACCGGCACCGCCGGGCCCGAGATGGTCATCGAGGTGGTGACCTCGCCCAGCGGCAGGTCGGCGAAGAGCACCTCCATGTCGGCGGCGGAGTCGATGGCGACCCCGCAGTGGCCGACCTCGCCCAGCGACCGCGGGTCGTCCGAGTCCCGCCCCATCAGCGTCGGCATGTCGAAAGCCACCGAAAGGCCGCCGCCGCCGGCGTCCAGGATCATCCGGTAGCGCTCGTTGGTCTGCCGGGCGTTGCCGAATCCGGCGAACTGACGGATCGTCCACGCGCGCCCCCGGTAGCCGGTGGCGTGCAGCCCGCGGGTGAACGGGTACTCGCCCGGCCAGCCGATCCGCTCCGGCGCCTCGCCGTCCGCGGGCCCGTAGACCGGCTCGACCTCGTCGCCGCTCAGCGTGGTGAAGTCGGCGTCGCGCTTCCGCGCCCCGTCGTACCGAAGCTGCCAGCGTTCACGTGCGTCCATCAGCCGACTCCATCGTCATGCCGCAAGATACTTGGATGTCCTACTAATTCTAGCGCGCAAAAGAGGCGCGCCCCAGGGAGACGCGCCTCACACTCCGCCGAAGATCAGACCTGGACCAGGGCCTCCGCCGGGTCGCCCGCCGTCTGCGCGCGGATGTCCTCCATCACCTTGCGCTCGGCGACGAACGAGCAGCCGGGGACGGTGCCGGCCAGGATCACCAGGACCATCCGGCCGATCGGCCAGCCCATCTTGTTGCCCAGCGCGAAGGCGACCACCGCGTAGGCCATGAACGCCCAGCCGTGGATCGTGCCGACGATCGCCACGGCGACCTCGGCCGTCCCGAAGCCGTACCAGGCGACGCAGGAGGCGCACAGCAGGATCAGCCCGACACCGGTCACGTACGCCAGTACCCGGTAGGCCGTCAGCAGACGATTCGACTTCTTCACGGGACGAGCGTAACCGCCGCCGGATGGATCACTCACACTGCCCCGGGGTCGAAGTCCCCGGCCGCGACCCGCAGCGGCCGGAGCACCTCGAACAGCTCCCGGCAGCCGTCCTCGTCGTAGCCGCCGAGGCCGAAGTCCATCGCGACCAGCTCCCTGGTCGCCTTCTCCACCACCTGCCGGCCCTGCTCGGTGATCGAGGCCAGCACCCCGCGGCCGTCCAGCGGATTGGGCCTGCGGGCGACGTGCCCGGCCCGCTCCAGCCGGTCCACCGTGTTGGTCACGCTGGTCGGATGCACCATCAGCCGCTCGCCGATCTTGGACAGCGGCAGTTCCCCGGCCCGGCTGAAGGTGAGCAGCACCAGCGCCTCGTACCGGGCGAAGGTCAGCCCGTACGGCTTCAGCACCGCGTCCACCTGCGCCAGCAGGATCTGCTGGGCCCGCATCACCGAGGTGATCGCCGCCATCGACGGCACCGCGCCCCAGCGCCGGGTCCACAACTCGTCGGCGCGGGCGATGGGGTCGAAGGACAGGCTCAGCGGCTTGGGCACGGCCTTACCGTACCGTCAGGCCGAGACCGGGGCGGCGGGGGCGTCGAAGCCCTCCCGCTCCATCCGGCCGAGCAGCCGCTCGGCGTAGAAGCCGCCGAAGGGCAGCACCGAGAGCAGCAGGATCCAGGCCGCCCGCCCGAGCGCCCACCGCTGCCGGTTCCAGGCCATCAGCGCGAACACCACGTACAGGGTGAACAGGATGCCGTGCACCATCCCCATCACCGGGACCGCGTTGAAGTCGGTGGTCCGCTTCAGCACCGAGCACACCAGCAGGACCAGGAACGACAGCCCCTCCGGCATGGACACCAGGCGCAGGCGGTGGACGGCACTGTTCTTCACGGTTGAACCCCTCGGCAGGACAGAGAAAGACACCCCAGTATCACCCGGCTATCCTGCCGTCCTGAACATCACACCGATCCGCACGGGGGCGACATGAAGTGGGACTGGAACCGACGGACCTGCTCACGACGGGGGCACACCACCTACGCCCCCACCGAGCCGCACCTGCGCGACCGCCTGCACGCCGACACCGCCCTCGGCGACGCCTGGCGCTGCCTGCGCTGCGGCGACTTCGCGCTCGGCGAGCCGCACGGCTCGGGCAAGGCCGAGGACGCCCCGTTCGTCCCCCGTGGCAAGGCGCTGCGCGACCTGTTCATCCTCCGGGTGCTCGCGGTCGAGCGGATGGTCCGCGGCGTGTTCATCGTGCTGATCGCGATCGCGGTCTGGAAGTTCAGCAACAGCCAGACCTCGGTCCAGCAGTTCTTCAACGACGACCTCAACCTGCTCCAGCCGATCGCCCAGCACTTCCACTACGACCTCAACAACTCCCCGATCGTCGGCACCATCCAGAAGACCTTCGACTACAAGCGGTCGACCCTGCTGATCACCGCCGCCGCCCTGCTGGTCTACGCGCTGATCGAGATCGTCGAGGCGTTCGGGCTCTGGGCCGCCAAGCGCTGGGCCGAGTACCTCACCGTCGTCGCCACCGCCGCGTTCCTCCCGCTGGAGGTCTACGAGCTGACCGAGAAGGTCAGCGGCTTCAAGATCGGAACACTCAGCCTCAACGTCCTCGCCGTGCTCTACATCCTGGTCGCCAAGCGGCTGTTCGGCATCCGCGGCGGCGGCAGGGCGTTCGAGGCCGAGCGGCACGAGGCCTCGCTGCTGGAAGTGGAGACCTCCGCCGGTGATCACGGGGCCCCTTCCCGTGCCGCTTCGACCCCCACTACGTTGTAGCCGTGGCACAGTTCAGAATGCAGGGCGCACGGGTGCTCGCGGTGGACCTCACCGGCGACAGCGTCAAGGCCAGGAACGGTTCGATGGTCGCCTACGACGGCCAGATGTCCTTCAAGCGGATGACCGGCGGCGGCGAGGGCCTGCGCGGCCTGGTCACCCGCCGGATCACCGGCGAGAAGATGACCGTGATGGAGGTGCAGGGCCAGGGCACCTGCTGGTTCGCCGAACGCGCCACCGAGATCAACCTGGTCCGGCTGAACGGCGAACGCCTCCACGTCGA
The DNA here is from genome assembly GCF_042510955.1 of Streptacidiphilus cavernicola. Lineage (NCBI taxonomy): Bacteria > Bacillati > Actinomycetota > Actinomycetes > Kitasatosporales > Streptomycetaceae > Streptacidiphilus > Streptacidiphilus cavernicola. The sequence goes on along the minus strand of NZ_JBHFAB010000024.1, from coordinate 2,548 downwards.
GGCGAGCAACCTGCTCTGCACCGAGGCGACACTGCGCACCGGCACCGAGTTCACCGGCCTGCGCGGCGCCTCCGAGGGCCACGGCCTGTTCACCACCAAGGTCGAGGGCGCCGGCTGGGCCGCGATCACCTCGGACGGCCCGGCGGTGATCCTCCGGGTCGCCCCCGGCCTGCCGCTCCGGGTCGACCCCGGCGCGTACGTGGCGCACACCGGCGAGCTGAAGCAGAGCTTCCGCACCGACGTCACCTGGCGCGCGGTGGTCGGCGAGACCGGCGGCGAGAGCTTCCAGATCGAGTTCGAGGGCAACGGCCTGGTCTACGTCCAGCCCTCCGAACGCCGCACCGTCGCGGGGGACTTCTGATGTTCACCCAGATCAACAGCAAGATGGTGGAAGCACCCGTGCTCCCCGGCCAGCGGCTGTTCAGCCAGCGCGGGGCGATGCTCGGATACCAGGGGAACGTCAGCTTCACCCCGGATCTGATGGGCGGTCAGGGCGGCGTCGGCTCCATGCTGGGCCGCCGCATCGCCAACGAGGACACTCCGCTGATGACCGTGGAGGGCCACGGCTCGGTGCTGTTCGGCCACGGCGGCCACCACACCCACCTGATCCACCTCACCGGCGACACCCTCTACGTCGAGGCGGACCGGCTGCTGGTCTTCGAGGGATCGCTGAACCAGTCCACGATGTTCATGGGCTCGCAGGGCGGCCTCCGCGGCGTCATCCGCGGCCAGGCCACCGGCCAGGGCCTGTTCACCACCACGCTGACCGGCCACGGCTCGGTCGCGGTGCTGGCCCACGGCGGCGTCTTCGAGATCCCGATCACCCCCTCCCACCCGGTCCACGTCGACCCGCAGGCCTACGTCGCGCACCGCGGCGAGGTGCAGAGCAAGGTCAGCACCGCGATCGGCTGGCGCGACGCGATCGGCCGCGGCTCCGGCGAGGCCTTCCAGCTCGAACTGACCGGCAACGGGACGGTCTTCGTCCAGGCCAGCGAGGAGAAACTGTGAACGCAGGACCCGTGGTCTGGGACCCCTCCACCCTCCCCGCCGACGACAACGTCAACCCGTACGCCTTCTCGGTCGCCCTCAACGGCCGCTGGTTCCTGCACAAGGGAAAGATGGTCGCCTACTACGGCAACATCACCTTCCACCCCATCGGCTACGGCCCGCTGGACTCGCTGATCTCCACCAGCTTCCACTCCCCCACCCACGCCGCGGAATGGGTGGTCGCCGAGGGCCAGGGCCACATGATCCTGGCGGACCGGGCCTACGACGTGAACTCGTACGACCTCGAAGAGGGGAACCTCACGGTCCGCTCCGGCAACCTACTGGCCTACTCCTCGACACTGGCGCTGAAGCAGTCGATCATCCCGGGGTTCCTCACCCTGATCGGCACCGGAAAGTTCGTCGCCGCGTCCAACGGGCCGGTGCACTTCGTGGAGCCACCCGTTCGAGTGGATCCGCAGGCGCTGGTCGGCTGGGCCGACTGCCCGTCACCCTGCCACCACTACGACCACAGCTACATGCGCGGCGTCCTCGGCGGCGTCCGCCGGCTCACCGGCCTCGGCGGGGCCTCCGGCGAGGAGCACCAGTTCGAGTTCGTCGGCGCGGGGCAGGTGCTGCTGCAGTCCACGGAGGTGCTGATGGCCGCGTACGGCCCCGACGCGGTGGCCGACGAGCCGGGGATTCCTGGCGCGGCGGCGCTGCCTCCGCAGGGCGGGCAGCGGCAGAACCTGGGTAGCCTGGGGCGGCAGTTCGGCCTGTAGGTTTGTTAAATTTTCAACTATACTGGATTTCATGGACACCACGGACGAGGAAGCCCCCTGGCTCACCGACGAGGAGCAGGCGCTGTGGCGCGCGCACCTCGAAGTCGGCCGGCTGCTGGGCTACGCCATGGAGCGCGGGCTCCAGCCCTTCGGGCTGGCCATCAACGACTACACCATCCTGGTCGAACTCTCCGAAGCCCCGGACCGCCGGATGCGGATGACGGACCTGGCCACCGCCACGCTCCAGTCCAAGAGCCGGCTCTCGCACCAGATCACCCGGATGGAGAACGCGGGACTGGTCGTCCGCCTCGAATGCGAGGGCGACCGGCGCGGGCTGTTCGCAGCACTTACCAGCCAGGGCTGGGACACGATGCGACGGGTCGCCCCGGAGCATGTGCGGAACGTGCGGGAGCACTTTATCGACCGACTGACGGTGGATCAGATCTCGTCTATGCATGAGGCGTTGGCACCGATTGCGGAGCATTTGCGCACGATTCGGGGTCGCGGCTAGCCTGCGGCGCAAGGCGTTGCACTGGGCTGGGGTTTGCCTGCGGCGCGGGTGGGTGCATGGGAGCGGGGGCGGGGCGGGTCGGGGTAGTCGCTCTGGGGCCTGCGGAAACGCTGCGCTTGGGCGGTTCTTTGAGCTTTGCCTGCGGCGCGGGTGGGTGCAATGTGACGGTGGGCGCGCCTGGCAGCACGGTGACCCGCTCGGCGGAGATCTTGGCCAGCACCGCCCCGGCGTCGAACACCGGCTGCGGCGGGATCACCGCGCCGCGCATCAG